>DASWBP010000345.1:0-4068 GCA_036390555.1 Burkholderiales bacterium
CACCTGCATGCCGAGCGCCTTGCACTTGGCCTCGTTGCCCATCGCCACGCCGGCGCCGTAGGGGCCGTCCTCGTAGATGATGGCGACCTTCATGTCCTTCACCGCCTTGCCGAACTTCTCCTTGGCGTTCTCGGCGACGTACATGCACGAGGCTTCGCCGAACTGGTCGGAATGCACCTGCGGGCGGAATACGTAGGAGAGCTTCTTGTCCTTGAACACGGCGGAGGCCACGCAGACGTTGGCCCACATGAACTTCTTGGCGGCGTCCACGCGCTGCGCCATCGGCACGCAGTGCGCGCTCGAGTACACGCCCATGATCAGGTTCACCTTCTCCTGCTCGAGCAGGCGCGTCGCCTCGTTGATCGCCACCTCGGTCTTGGACTGCGCGTCGGCGTAGATGGCATTGATGCGGTAGCCCTCGACCCCGCCGCGCTCGTTGAGCATGTCGATGGCGATCTTGGTGCCCAGGCCCGCTGCCTCGGAGCCGCCGGCGGCGAACGCGCCGGTGTAGTCGTAGATCACGCCGACCTTGATTTCCTTCTGCTGGGCCTGCGCGAAAGAAACGAACGCCGCCGCGGCGGCAAACGCAACGATGGTGCGACGCATCATGATGGACCTCCTCCTCGTTCCGAGTCTATCAGGTCGGCCGCTTTCTCCGCGATGGCGATGACGGCCGCATTGGTGTTGCCCGAGACTACCGCCGGCATGACCGAGGCGTCCACCACGCGCAGGCCACCGACGCCGCGCACGCGCAGCCTCGAATCCACCACCGAGCGCTCGTCGGCGCCCATGCGGCAGGTGGAGGTCGGGTGGAACACCGTCTCGCCGGACTGGCGCACGACTTCCAGGAGCTCGGCGTCGCTCTTCACCTGCGGCCCCGGGAACTCCTCGCGCACCACGTAGCCGGAAAGCGGCGCTGCTTGCGCGATGCGGCGCGCGATCTTCAGGCCCTCCACCATCACGTGGCGGTCGTTCTCGGTGGCGAGGTAGTTGTAGCGGATGGCGGGCGCCGCGGCCGCGTCGGCCGAGCGGATGCGCACCGAGCCCCGCGACTCCGATTGCAGCTGGGACACCGACAGGGTGAAGCCCGACCAGGGGTGCAGCACGCCGCCACGTTTCGCGGTGGAGAAGTTGATGAAGTAGAGCTGCGCGTCGGGGCGCTTCGCCTCCGGCCGCGTGCGCACGAACGCCGCGGCGTAGCCCGCGGCGACGGTGAGCGGCCCGCGGCGCAGCAGCGCGTATTCGAGGCCGATCTTCGCCTTGCGCCACAGGCTCAGCATGTCGTCGTTCAGCGTGACCGGCTTGTTGGCGCGCCAGAACGTACGGCAGTAGAGGTGGTCCTGCAGCCCCTCACCCACCTCCGGGGATTCGTGCACCAGCGGGATGCCGTGCGCTTCCAGCAGCGCGCGCGGGCCCACGCCCGAGAGCTGCAGGAGCTGCGGCGAATTGAAGCTGCCGCCGCAAAGGAGAATTTCGCGCGACGCCTGCGCGCGGCGGCGCTCGCCGCCCTGCCGGTATTCGACGGCGACGGCGCGCCGGCCCTCGAAGGCGATGCGCGTTGCGAGCGCCTCGGTTTCCACGCGCAGGTTCGGGCGGCGCTCGGCCGGCCGCAGGTAGGCGGTCGCGGTGCTCGAGCGCCGGGCGTTCTTCGTCGTCGCCTGGTAGTAGCCCGTGCCCTCCTGGCGCTCGCCGTTGAAGTCGTCGTTCGGCGGGATGCCGATCGCCTGCGCGGAGGCGATGAAGGCGTCGCAGAGCTCGTGGCGCTCGAGGTCGGAGACGCCGAGCGGGCCGCCCGCGCCGTGCCAGGGGCTCGTGCCGCGGCTCTGGTCCTCGCATTTCCTGAAGTAAGGCAGCAGCTCGCCGAAGGACCAGCCCGGCACCTCCCAGGCGTCGAAGTCCTCCGCCTGGCCGCGGATGTAGACCAGGCCATTGATGGACGAGGAGCCGCCCAGCACCTTGCCGCGCGGCGTGAAGATGCGCCGGCCCTGCAGCTGCGGCTCGGGCTCGGACTCGTACATCCAGTTCACGCGCCGCTCGTTGAACAGCTTGCCGTAGCCAAGCGGCACGTGGATCCAGGGGTTCGTGTCGCGCGGGCCGGCTTCGAGCAGCAGCACGCGCGCGCGGCCGTCCGCGGTGAGGCGGTTGGCGAGCACGCAGCCGGCCGAGCCCGCGCCGACGATGACGTAGTCGAAGGTGTCAGCCACGCCGCACGGACAGGAAGCAGCAGCCCTTGGCGCCCGGCGTCCAGGTGCGGTTCTCGAAGCGGAAGCCGGCGCCCTCGAACAGCCCCTTGTCCACCGCGCCGGCGATGCGGCACAGCGTCGCGACCTTCTCTTCCGGCAGCCCCGCCTCGCGCCACGCGTCCTTCAGCGGGCAGCCGTGCAGCTGCATCTCCAGCCGGTCGTGGTCGCAGCGCAGCACCTCCGGCTGGAAGATCTCCTCGCCGCCGGGCACGTTGGCGAGGAACGACGTCTTGAGCCCCGCGAGGTCGTCCGGCGCGTGCCGCGCGAGCGATTTGCCCGCCGACAGGCCGCGGCGATAGATCGCCTTGGTGAGCAACGCTTCGGCTTTCGCCGCGCCGAGCTCCGCGGCGAGCACGTCGTACATCTCCATGTAAATGAGCGCGCGGTTCTTCATCTGCGCGATGAGGTCCTTGCGGAAGTCTGCCGGCATGGCGTGCCTCTCTAGCGGGGTGGGGTGATGTGCAGGCCGCCGTCGACGTAGAGCACCTCGCCTGTTACCAGGCGCGCGCCCTCGAGCAGCCAGGCGATGGTTTCGGCGACGTCCTGCGGCCTTGCGTAGTCCTTGAGCGGCACGAAGGAGGCATAGCGCTCCGCCGCCTGGCGCGCCTTTTCCGTGCCGAGCATGGCGTGCTGCCAGGGCGTGTCCACGTAGCCGGGCGCGACGACGTTGACGCGCACCTCCGGCGCGAGCGTACGCGCGAGCGAAAAGCTCATCGCGTTGAGCGCCGCCTTGGAGGCGCCGTAGGCAACGGAGGATCCCGTGCCGAGGAGCGACGCGACCGACGATACGTTGACCACCGCGCCCTTGGCCGCCTTGAGCGCGGCCGCGCAGGCGCGCGTCATCTGGAACGGCCCGACCACGTTCAAGCGATAGATGCGCAGGAAGTCTTCCGCCGAGAGGCCGTCCAGTTCCGCATGCTTGACGAACTTCGTGGTGCCGGCGTTGTTGACGAGCGCGTCGATGCGCCCCCACTTGTCGAGCGCCGCCTGCGCCAGCCTGCGGCAGTCGGCGTCCTCGCCCACGTCCGCCTGGACGGCAATGGCGTCCTTGCATTGCGCGACGACTTTCTGCGCCTCGGCGGCGTTCTTCGAGTAGTTCACCACCACCGACCAGCCGCGCTTGGCGAGCTCCACGGCGCAGGCCGCGCCGATGCCGGACGAAGACCCGGTGACTACTGCAACTCTTGTCATACCGTCGCTACGGCGACGGCCGGCGAGCCCACGGCGCCGGGCAGGCGCAGCGGCGGCGCGGTGAGCAGGAATCGGCTCCTCTTGTGCTCGCGCAGCCAGCGCGCGAGCTCGGTGAGGTACCAGATCTCACCGAGGTGGATGCCGTTCTTGAACAGGCAGTGCTCGTGCAGCGGCATCAGGGCGTGCGGCATCGGCTTGAACGGGCTCGCGGGGATGATCTCCACCGCATAGTTGTCGGCGATCAGCGCGGCGCAGCCGCTGTCGCTCACCCACTGCAGGAGCTTCTCGTCGCGGCCGTCGAGCCCGGTGCAGGTGTTGTGGATGAGCTTCGGATCCAGGTTCTTCTCGAGCTCGAGGATCACGTCGACGAAGCCGGTGTAGAAGCAGACGAAGTCGCCCTTCTCCACCGCCACCTTGTCCTGGTCCAGCACGCGCATCAGCGCGTCGTAGCCGATGGCCTTGCGTTCGCGCCCGAAGTGCGCGTGCAGGTCCACCATCACGCCGCGCCCCTGCGCGCCGTGCTCGGCGAGGTTCTGGATGCCCAGCGCCTCCGCGCGCGAGCCCTCGAAGCGCGCCCAGGGCTCGGCGTCCTTCTTCTCCGGCGCGATCTTGACGTCCTCGCCGGCGCGAAAGC
>DASWBP010000346.1:0-11307 GCA_036390555.1 Burkholderiales bacterium
CGCGCGCGCCACCTCGAAGCTGCGGCTCAACACCGACCTGCGGCGCGCGCTGGAGCGCCGCGAATTCCTGCTGCACTTCCAGCCGCGGGTGGACCTCGCCTCGGGCGCGATGGTGGGCATGGAGGCGCTGCTGCGCTGGCAGCATCCCGAGCGCGGCATGGTGTCGCCGCTGGAGTTCATCCCGGCGCTGGAGGAAAGCGGCCTGATCCTCGCGGTGGGCGACTGGGTCGTGGCGGAGGCCTGCCGCCAGATGCGCGACTGGTCGCACGCAGGCCTCGAACCCGTGCCGGTCGCGGTCAACCTCTCGGCGCGGCAGTTCCGGCGCCGCGACCTCGACCAGGTGATCCGGCGCCTGCTCAACGAGCACGGCCTGCCGCCCACGCTGCTCGAGCTCGAGATCACCGAGAGCAGCCTGATGGAGGATCCCAAGGACGCCATTCGCCAGCTGCAGGTGCTGCGCGAGGCGGGGCTGCGGATCTCGGTCGACGACTTCGGCACCGGCTACTCGAGCCTCTCCTACCTCACGCGCCTGCCGCTCTCCACGCTCAAGATCGACCGTACCTTCGTCAGCGCGGCGATCTCCGAGCCCAGCTCGGCGGCGATCGTGAAGATGGTGATCGACATGGCGCAGCGGCTCAAGTTCGAGGTCGTCGCCGAGGGCATCGAGACCGAGCGGCACGTGCAGTTCCTGCGCGAGCACGGCTGCGCGCAGGGGCAGGGCTACCACTTCGGCCGGCCGATCCCCGCGGCGGTGATGGCGCCGCGCATGAAGCGCCGGAGCTAGGCCGCGGCCCTGGCCGGCGCCTTGCCGTAGCGCGCGAGCAGCTCCGCCTGCTTGGCGCGGGCGGCTTCGACGCTTTTCGCCTTGATGTGGCCGAAGCCGCGGATCGCCTCGGCGAGCGAGGCGATCTCCACGGCAAGTGCGTGGTTCTCCCGCGCGAGGCCCGCAAGCAGCGTGTCCACGGTCTTCTCGTACTCGGCGATCAGCGCGCGCTCCATGCGCCGCTCCCCGGTGCGGCCGAAGACGTCGAGCGCGGTGCCGCGCAGGAACCTGAGCTTCGCCAGCACCCTGAAGGGCAGCATCATCCACGGTCCGAACTGCATCTTCTTCGGCTCGCCGGTGCGCGGGTCGGGCTTGGCAAGCAGCGGCGGGGCGAGGTGGAACTTCACCTTGTAGCCGCCCTCGAACATGCCCTCGATCTTCCTGGCGAAGGCGCCGTCGGTGTAGAGGCGCGCGACCTCGTATTCGTCCTTGTAGGCGAGGAGCTTGGCGTAGTAGCGCGCCACGGCTTCCGCGAGCTTCGTGCCGCCGATGCGCTCGGCCTCGACCTTGCGCACGCGCTCCACGAGCGCGCGGTAGCGCGCGGCGTAGGCAGCGTCCTGGTAGCCGGTGAGGAACTGCACGCGCCGCTCGACGAGCTCCTCCAGGTTGCGCGACAGGTGCTGCTCGATCGGGATCACCGCGGCGGGAATGGCGATGCGCCGCACGCGCTCGAGGTCCACCGCCGCGCGCCGGCCCCACAGGAAGCTCTTCAGATTGAAGTCCACGGCGACGCCGTTCAGCTCGATGGCGCGCTCGATCGCCGCGCGCTCGAGCGGCACCCAGCCCTTCTGCCAGGCGTAGCCGAGCATGAACATGTTGGTGGCGATGGAGTCGCCCATCAGCGCGGTGGCGAGCTCGGCCGCCGGCACGAATTCCGCATCGCGCCCGCCGCAGGCATCGGTGATGTCCTGCTGCAGGTTGGAGCCCGGCAGCTGCCAGTCCGGGTTCTTCACGAACGCCGCGGTCGGCGAGGTGGTGGCGTTCACCAGCGCGCGCGTCTTGCCGGTGCTCATCTTGTCGAGCGCATCGCCGCTCGCGGTCACCACGAGGTCGCAGCCGATCACCAGGCGGGCGTCGCCCGTGCCCAGGCGTGCAACGTGCACTTCGCCCGCCGTCGCGGCGATCTTCACGTGCGACATCACCGCGCCGTATTTCTGCGCGAGCCCCGACATGTCGAGCACCGACACGCCCTTGCCCTCCAGGTGCGCTGCCATGCCGAGGATCTGGCCGATGGTGATCACGCCCGTGCCGCCGATTCCGGTGACGAGCACGCCGTAGGGCTTGTCGAGCGCAGCCGGCGCAGCGTCCGGCAGCGCCGGAAAGTCCTCGCCCGCAGCGCGACCGCCCGACTTGCCCTTCTTCAGCTGCCCGCCCTCGACGGTGACGAAGCTCGGGCAGAAGCCTTTCACGCAGGAGAAGTCCTTGTTGCAGGTGGACTGGTTAATGGTGCGCTTGCGGCCGTACTCGGTCTCGAGCGGCTCGACCGAGAGGCAATTGGATTTCGCGCTGCAGTCGCCGCAGCCCTCGCACACCATCTCGTTGATCACCGCGCGCTTGGCGGGATCCGGGTACGCGTTGCGCTTCCGGCGCCGGCGCTTCTCGGAGGCGCAGGTCTGGTCGTAGATGAGCGCCGAGACGCCCGGCTGCTCGCGCAACCAGCGCTGCACTTCGTCCAGGTCGTCGCGGTGGCGGATGGTGATGCCCGGCGCCCAGTTGGTGCCCGCCGGATACTTCTCCGGCTCATCGGTGACGATGACGATCGGCGTCACGCCCTCGGCAGCGATCTGGCGCGAGATCATCGCCGGGTCGAGCGGCCCGTCGTGCATCTGGCCGCCGGTCATCGCGACGGCGTCGTTGTAGAGGATCTTGTAGGTCATGTTGACCTTGGCCGCCACGGCGGCGCGGATGGCCAGCAGTCCCGAGTGGAAGTAGGTGCCGTCGCCGAGGTTGGCGAAGATGTGCTTCTCGTCAGTGAAGGGCGCCTGCCCGATCCAGGGCGCGCCCTCGGCGCCCATGTGCGTGAAGGTCGAGGTGCGCCGGTCCATCCATACCGCCATGAAATGGCAGCCGATGCCGGCGGTGGCGCGGCTGCCCTCGGGCACGCGCGTGGAGGTGTTGTGCGGGCAGCCCGAGCAGAAGTAGGGCTGGCGTATCGCGGTGACGCGAGGCTTGGCGAGCGCCTTCTCCTTCGCGTCGAGGAACGCGAGGCGCTCACGGAACTGCGAGCCCAGTTGCGCGGCGAGGCCGAGCTTTTCCATGCGCTGGGCGATGGCACGTGCGACGATGGCGGGGTTGTGCTCATAGTGCGCGGGCAGCAGCCACGTGCCCGCGGGCTGGCCTTCGGCGCGGCTCCACTCGCCGTTGTCGTCGAACTTGCCGACCACGCGCGGGGCGCGCTTGCCCGCTTCCCAGGTGTAGAGCTCCTCCTTGATCTGGTATTCGATCAGCTGGCGCTTCTCCTCGACGACGAGGATCTCTTCCAGCCCCTGCGCGAAGCGCCGGGCGCCCTGCGGCTCGAGCGGCCAGGACATCGCCACCTTGTAGACGCGCAAGCCGATGTCGCGCGCGACGCGCTCGTCGATGCCGAGGTCGGCGAGCGCCTGCATCGTGTCGCCGAAGCTCTTGCCGGTGGTGACGATGCCCAGGCGCGCGCGCGGCGAGTCCCAGATGATGCGATCGAGGCCGTTGGCGCGCACGTAGGCGAGCGCCGCGTAGACCTTGTAGTCGAGAAGCCGCGTCTCCTGCTCGAGGAAACCGTCCGGCCAGCGGATGTTGAGGCCGCCCTGCGGCATGGCGAAGTCGGCGGGGAGCTTCACCTGCACGCGCTCGGGATCCACCACCACGGAGGCGCCGGATTCCACCACGTCGGTGACGCACTTGAAGCCGACCCAGCAACCCGAGTAGCGGCTGATGGCGAAGCCGTGCAGGCCGAAGTCGAGGTAGTCCTGAACGTTCGACGGATTCAGCACCGGGATGCAGCAGGCCTTGAGGATGTGCTCGCTCTGGTGCGCGAGCGTCGAGGACTTCGCCGCGTGGTCGTCGCCCGCGAGCACCAGCACGCCGCCGTGCTTCGAGGTGCCAGCCGAGTTGGCGTGCTTGAAGACGTCTCCGCAGCGGTCCACGCCGGGGCCCTTGCCGTACCACATGCCGTAGACGCCGTCGTAGCGCGCACCCGGAAACATGCCGACCTGCTGCGTGCCCCAGAGGGCGGTGGCGGCGAGGTCCTCGTTCACGCCGGGCTGGAATTTCACGTGGTGCGACTCGAGGTGCTTCTTCGCGCGCCACAGCGCCTGGTCCAGGCCGCCGAGCGGCGAGCCGCGGTAGCCGGAGACGTAGCCGGCGGTGTTGAGGCCCGCGCGCAGGTCGCGTTCGCGCTGCAGGAACATGAGGCGGATCAGCGCCTGCGTGCCGGTGAGGAAGACGCGGCCCTTCTCGAGCGTGTACTTATCGTCGAGCGAGACCTGGGCGAGCTTCGCGGGATCGACCGGTGCGTTCATCTGCGAGCCTCCGTTAGCGCCGTTCTAGCACATCCTTAGACAGCGGCGGCGGCCTTGATTCGCGCCGCGGCGCGTTCCCCGGCGGGCTGGTCCCAGTAGGGCTCGGGCCCGAACGATTCGGCGAGGAAGTCGATGAACACGCGGGTCTTTGCCGGCAGGTGGCGCCGGTGCGGGTAGACCGCGTAGATGCCGACGTCGGTGCCGAATTCGTAGCCGGGCAACAGAGGCACGAGCGAGCCGTCCTCGAGGTGTTTCCTTACGTCCCATGTGGATTTGAGCGCCACGCCGAGCCCCGCCACGGCCCACTCGCGCAGCACCTCCCAGTTGTCGCAGGCGTAGCGCCCGGTCACGCGCACCGAGCCGCGCTTGCCGACCGGGCTCTTGTATTCCCAGGTCATCGCCATGCCTTGCTCCCAGGTCGCGATCAGGCAGTTGTGCTGAGCGAGGTCCTGCGGGGTCTTCGGCTCGGGATGCTGGCGCAGGTAGGCGGGGCTTGCGCAAACCACGCGGCGGTTGGGCGCAAGCTTGCGCGCCGCAAGCGAAGAATCCTTCATTTCCGCGATGCGGATGGCGACATCAAAGCCTTCCTCGATCAGGTTGACCGCGCGGTCCGAGAGCGAAAGCGCGAGCTGCACCTTCGGGTAGGTCTGGGCAAAGCGCGGCACCAGCGGCGCGATGTGGTTGTGCCCGAAGGACGCAGGCAGTGCCACGCGCAGGAGCCCTTGCGGCTCGACGCGCCGCGCGCTCACGGCCGCGTCCGCCTCCTCGATCTCGGTGAGAATGCGCTGGCAGGTCTCGTAATAACTCGCCCCTTCGTCGGTGAGATTGAGGCTGCGCGTGGTGCGGTTGACAAGACGCACCCCGAGGCGCGCCTCCAGACCGGCCAGCGTGCGGCTGACGACGGCGGTGGATACGCCGAGTTCGCGGGCGGCCGCCGACAGGCTTCCGGCCTGTACGACCTTCGAAAACACCAGCATTCCGTGAACAAGATCACGCATTCCTGCCTCCTGACTATATTTGCCAAAAGCGCAAAGGTGTTTTGTTTCTGGCCTCTATTCTAAACCAGTGGGCAAAGCCGTATATTTGCTGCAACGCAGAAAAAGCTGCACAAAGGAGTGAAAATGAACGCGTACGAGATTGCTGAGATTGAGAAGACCATGAAGGCCGACTACAGACTGCCGCTGAGCTATGCAGCCTGGTCGGACATCGAGCGCGAGGCGCGGCAAGCGCGTGCGGAGGCGGCATATCAAGCGATGTCGGCCTTCTTCGGCTCGGTTCTCGCGAAGCTCGCCGGCGTTGTCCGTCAGGTGCGCGGCATTGCCGCCGAGTGCACCGGCGCGCGGCTGCGGCACGATCACTGAAAGGTTAGGCAGGCCCCGCCGCGGTAATCCTCCTCCCTCCTCCTCCGCGGCGGGGCTGCGCCTAGCCTGCCTGGGTTTGCCAGGCAGCTAGCGCGCGATTCAAATCCAAGGGTCTTCCAGGGCGAGCAGCGGGTCGCAGCAGGCGGCCTGCCTGCTCGTTCAGGCGATCGACTTCCACATCTCGACGTCACGGCGCGCCGTCCAGATGCGCGGGTGCTTGATGCCGCGCGCCTCGTCGTAGGCGCGCGAGACGTCGAACGGCATGCAGTGCTCGTAGATCGGGAAGCGCCCATAGACAGGGTCCATCCTGCGCTTGGTCGCCTGATAGACCTGCCTTAGCGACTGGCGCGACGCGACGCCGCGCCGCGCGGAGGCGTACAGGCCGCGCACGAAGTCTTGCGTATAGCGGATCGCCTTCTCGCACTGCGCGGGCGTGGTGAGCGCCGGCCCGCGGCCGGGCACCAGGGCGCGGGGCTTGAGCGCGCGCAGCTTGTCGAGCGTGTTCGGCCACTCTTCGAGGTGCGCGTCGCCGGTGTAGATGCCGGCGTTGTACTCGACGAGGTCTCCCGAGAAGAGCACGCGTTCCTTGGGAAGCCAGACGATGGTGTCGCCGCCCGTGTGCCCGGGCCCAGGCTGCACGATGCGCACTTCGAGCTTGCCCATCATGATCGTGAGCGAGCCGTCGAAGACGAGCGTCGGCCAGGTGAGGCCTGGAATCGACTTCGCCCCGCGGAACAGGCGCGGGAAGCGCCCGATCTCGCTCGCCATGTCCTGCTTGCCGCGCTCCCGGATGAGGCCGAGCGTGCGCCGGCTGGCGATGATCTGCTCGGCCTTGTAGGCCGAGGCGCCCAGCACGCGCACTGCGTGATAGTGCGAGAGCACGACGTACTTCACGGGCTTGGACGTCACGCGGCGGATGCGCCGGATGACCTCGCGCGCCATGAGCGGCGTGGCCTGCGTGTCGATCACCATCACGCCGTCGTCGCCGACGATCACGCCGGTGTTGGGATCGCCTTCAGCGGTGAATGCATAGGCGCTCTTCGACAGGCGCTGGAAGGAAATCTTCTTGGCCTTGAGGTCGGCCTGGGAGGCGAAGGCTTTCATGGGATTCTCGATCTGCGGCAAGTCGGGGAGCGCGCATGATAGTCGCAGCGCGCAGCGGCGAAAAGCGCGGCGCGCGGGATTCGCGGATAATGGCCGGCGCCTCATCGGCTCGGAGCTTCACCATGGGACGCCCGGAAAAGATCCGCCTCGGCGACGTGCTGGTCGCGCAGAAGGCGATATCGCAGGATCAGCTGGGGACCGCGCTCGAGCAGCAGAAGAAGAGCGGCCGCAAGCTCGGCCGCGTGCTCGTCGAACTCGGCTACGTCAACGACGAGCAGATCTGCGAGGCGATCTCCAAGCAGCTGAACATCCCGTTCATCAACCTCAAGTTCTACAACCTCAATCTGGAAGTTGTGCGGCGGCTGCCCGAGGCGCAGGCGCGGCGCTTCCGCGCGGTGGTGCTCGAGCGCCGGCGCGCCGGCTACCTCGTCGGCATGGCCGATCCGACCGATCTCTTCGCCTACGACGAGATCGGCCGGCTCCTGCAGAGCGAGATCGAGCTCGCGGTGGTGAGCGAGGCGATGCTGCTGCAGACCATCGACCGCGTCTACCGGCGCACGCAGGAGATCACCGGGCTCGCCAGGGAGCTCGAGCGCGACATCGGCGAGCATTACGTGGACTTCGGCGCGCTGGGTGCAGGGCTCGGGGCCGAGGACGCGCCGGTGGTGAAGCTGCTGCAATCGGTGTTCGAGGATGCGGTGCAGGTGAACGCCTCGGACGTGCACATCGAGCCGCAGGAAACGAAGCTGCAGATCCGCTTTCGCATCGACGGCGCGCTAAACCCGCAGACCGACGCCGACATCCGCATCGGGCCGGCGCTCGTGCTGCGCCTGAAGCTGATGGCCGGGCTGGACATCTCGGAGAAGCGCCTGCCGCAGGACGGGCGGCTCAACGTGATCGTGCGCGAGCAGAAGATCGACGTGCGCATGTCCTCGATGCCCACGCAGTACGGCGAGTCGGTGGTGCTGAGGCTGCTCAACCGCAGGACCACGCTGCAGCGCCTGGACCGCTTGGGCATGCCCGCCGCCATGCTGGAGCGCTTCCACGAGCTCCTGCAGCGCACCGCCGGCATGGTCCTCGTCACCGGCCCCACCGGCAGCGGCAAGACGACGACGCTTTATGCGGCGCTCGCGGAGCTGAACACGGCCGACCGCAAGATCCTCACCGTGGAGGATCCCGTCGAATACCGCATTCCCGGCATCAACCAGGTGCAGGTCAACGACAAGATCGACCTCTCCTTCGCGCGCGTGCTGCGCTCGGCGCTGCGCCAGGACCCGGACGTGCTGCTGATCGGTGAAATCCGCGACGAAGAGACGGCGCAGATCAGCCTGCGCGCCGCGCTCACCGGCCACCTGGTGTTCTCCACCCTGCACACCAAGGACGCCGCGAGCACGCCGATCCGGCTCGTCGACATGGGGGCGCCGGGCTACATGGTGGCGACCTCGGTGCACGCGGTGATCGCGCAGCGCCTGGTGCGCCTGGTCTGCGAAAGCTGCACCGAGCCGCACGTTCCCGACGCCCACGAGGCACGCTGGCTCGAGGCGGTGGCGGGCCCTGACTGGACCAGGCACGAATACCGCCACGGGCGCGGCTGCTCGCACTGCAACGGCAGCGGCTATGCGGGGCGCACGGGCGTCTACGAGATGCTCGAGATGACGCCCGACCTCGTGCGCGCGGCCAACCGCGCCGATCCGAACCTCTTCATGGAGGCGGCGCGCGGGCACCTGGAGGGGCGCACGCTCACAGATCACGCGCTGGCGCTCGTGCATGCAGGCCGCACCACCGTGTCCGAGGCGATCAAGGCCGCAGTGCAGGTGGAAGACTGAGATGCCGGCGTTCGCCTACCGCGGGCGCGACGCGCGCGGCGGCCTGGTCACCGGAAAGCTCGAAGGCACGGACTCCGGCGCGGTCGCCGACCAGCTGCTCGCCATCGGCGTGACGCCCGTGGAAATCACGCCGGCCGCCGCTGCGGCGCCGGCGCAGTTCGAGGTGCCCGAGTGGTGGCGCCGCCTGGCGGCGCCGGCGGTCAGCGACGTCGACGTGATGCTCTTTTCGCGCCAGATGCACGCGCTGCTCAAGGCGGGCGTGCCCATCATGCGCGCGCTCGCCGGCCTGCAGCAATCGAGCCTCAACCGCTCGCTGGCCGAGGTGATCGGCGACCTGCGCACGAGCCTCGACGCCGGCCGCGAGCTTTCCGCGGCGATGCGCGCCCACCCGCGCGTCTTCAGTCCCTTCTACGTCAGCGTGATCCGCATCGGCGAGGCCACCGGCGGGCTGGACGAAGCGTTCCTGCGCATGTTCGAGTACATGGAGTTCGACAAGGACATCCGCGACCGCATCAAGGCGGCGGTACGCTATCCGGTCATCGTGCTGGTCGTACTGGCGGTGGCCATCGCGGTGGTGAATTTCGCCGTGATTCCGGCCTTCGCGCGCCTGTTCGAGTCGCAGAAGGTGCCCCTGCCGCTTCTCACGCAGGTCCTGATCGGCACCTCCAACTTTTTCCTGGCGTATTGGCCGGTGATGCTGCTCGCACTGGTATTCGGCGTGCTCGGCGCGCGCGTCTACCTCGCCACGGAGCAGGGCCGCTATTGGTGGGACCGGGCGAAGCTTCGGTTGCCGCTCGCCGGGCCCATCATCCTTCGGGCGACGCTCGCGCGGTTTGCACGCGGCATGTCCCTCGCGGTGCGGGCTGGCGTCCCGATTGTCCAGTCCATGTCCGTTGTAGCGGAAGTGGTCGCTAACTCCTACATGGCGGTGCGCATCCGCCACATGCGCGATGGCGTCGAGCGGGGCGAGAGCGTGCTGCGCACGGCGAGCGCGAGCGCCATCTTCACGCCGGTGGTCCTGGAGATGATCGCGGTGGGCGAGGAGACCGGCGAGCTCGACAGCCTGATGGCGGAGGTCGCGGACATGTACGAGCGCGAGGTGGACTACGACATCAAGAACCTCGCGGCGAACATTGAGCCGATCCTCACGATTGCGCTCGGCATCATGGTGCTGATCCTCGCGCTCGGCGTGTTCCTGCCGATCTGGGGCCTGGGCAGCGTGATGTTCAAGAAGTGATCCCGGCGAGCCGCCAGCGCAACTACCTGCAGTCGGCGCTGTACGTGGTGATCGCCGGCCTGGCCGCCGCGCTGCTGCTCGAGCGGCTGCTGACCTACGCGGAAGCGGCGGAGAAGGCCGCCATGGAGGCCACGCTCAGCCGCCTTTCAAGTGCGATGTACGCCCGGCTCGCGCTCTTCGTCCTGCGCGGCGACTATCAGGCGGTCGCGGCGCTGGAGGAGCAGAGCCCGTTCCGCACCGCGCGCGCGGAAACGCCCGCATATCTCGGCGAGTTCGACGGCGCGCCGCCCAATGCGCAGGGCGGCAAGTGGTACTTCGATCGCGGCCTCAGGGAGCTGGTCTATACGCCCAACCTCAAGCGGCATCTCGAGGCTGAGCGACCCGGCGATCCGCTGACGGCGATCCGCTTTAGAGCGGAGGTGCGCAAGTCGGGCGCAAATACATACGCCGGCGTGGCCCTGATTCCAACCAGTGAATGGCGATGGGACCCGCGTCCGTGACCTGGTTCACACGAATTCTCACGTTTTCTCCAGAACTGCTTGACTTCATTGGATTTGGGATGTTGCAGAGTCAGGACGGTGTGGGTAGTATGTTGGACTTGAGGATACAGAGCGGGCGTCGGTAACGAGGTGGTAGTCAGGCTCGCGAAACTAACAACTCGCTAGGGAAGGACGGGATATGCGCAGAGTGATGCAAGCGGGCTTTACCCTGATCGAGCTTATCGTCGTCATCGTGATCCTCGGCATCCTCGCCGCGGTCGCGATTCCGCAATTCACGGACGTTTCCACGCAGGCGAGGACCGCTGTGGCGCAGGGCGCGTGCGGCGCGCTACATTCCTCTGCAGTCCTGCTGTATGCGTCGAACAAGACTTTTTCGACCATCGGCGCAATCACCGGCAACGTCGTAGCAAGCCCGACCATCAACTACGCGGGTAGCAGTTGCGCGGCGCCGCAGGCGCAGGAGACATCGGCAGCCTCGCCGGTCGTTTCGGTACAGTGCGGGACCATACCGCCCGCGCTCTGCCAGTGACGCGCCAGGAGCGCTATTGCACGGGAGCATCTCTGCCACGCGGATAGCGCCGGCAGGCGACGTCGCGAAGATCAAGACGGGAGGCCTTGCAGCCTCCCTTTTTTTTGTGTCGCTCGCGCTCGCGTGCGCGGGCTCGCGCATCGGCTACGTTTGGCCCTGGGCGCTCTCCGCGCTCGCGCTGCTCGGTGCCGGCTGGGCTGGCGCCGCCGTTCGCGCCAAGGCCACACCGCTTGCCGTGGCGGTTTTCGGTTTCGCCGGCTGGACGGCAATCAACACGTTGCTCGTCAGTCCGGCGTACACGTCCGCAGGGCTCTACCACCCGCTCCTGCTGGCACTCGCGTTTGCAGTGTTCAGCCGGTTCGACGACCTGACTGATCGCCGGGCGGCGCTTGCGGCGCTCGCCGGCGGGGCCCTCCTGGCGCTTTGGGGC
>DASWBP010000347.1:0-3890 GCA_036390555.1 Burkholderiales bacterium
GATGACTAAGTATGTATTTGTAACCGGTGGTGTAGTTTCCTCTCTGGGGAAAGGCATCGCCGCCGCCTCCCTCGCCGCGATCCTCGAATCGCGCGGCATCCGCGTCACCAACATCAAGCTGGACCCGTACATCAACGTCGACCCCGGGACGATGTCGCCGTTCCAGCACGGCGAAGTGTTCGTCACCGAGGACGGCGCCGAGACCGACCTCGACCTGGGCCACTACGAGCGCTTCCAGAGCTCGAAGATGCGCCGCTGGAACAACTTCACCACCGGCCAGATCTACGAGTCGGTGATCAAGAAGGAGCGCCGCGGCGACTATCTCGGCGGCACGGTGCAGGTGATCCCGCACATCACCGACGAGATCAAGGCCTACATCAAGAAGGGCGCCGGCGACGCCGAGGTGGCGATCATCGAGGTCGGCGGCACGGTGGGCGACATCGAGTCGCTGCCCTTCCTCGAGGCCATCCGGCAGATGGGCCTGGACCTCGGGCGCAACAACGTCTGCTACATCCACCTGACGCTGGTGCCCTACATCGCCAGTGCGGGCGAGATCAAGACCAAGCCCACCCAGCACTCGGTCAAGGAGCTGCGCGAGATCGGCATCCAGGCCGACGTGGTGCTGTGCCGCACCGACCGGCCGCTGCCCGACGACGAGCGGCGGAAGATCGCGCTGTTCTGCAACGTGCAGAAAGAGGCGGTGATCTCCGCCTGGGACGTGGACTCGATCTACAAGATCCCGATGATGCTGCACAACCAGATGCTCGACGAGATCGTCTGCCACAAGCTGCAGATCCTCGCGCGCGCGGCGAACCTGTCCGCCTGGGTCAACCTGGTGGACGCGCTCGAGCATCCCGAGCACGAGACCGACATCGCCTTCGTCGGCAAGTACGTGGACCTGCAGGACTCCTACAAGTCGCTCAACGAGGCGCTCCGGCATGCGGGCATCCACACGCGCAGCCGCGTGCGGATCCACTACGTTGATTCCGAGGAGGTCGAGCGCAGCGGCACGGCGATGCTGGAGAAGATGGATGCGATCCTCGTGCCGGGCGGCTTCGGCAAGCGCGGCACCGAGGGCAAGATCGCGGCCATCCGCTATGCGCGCGAGAACGGCATTCCGTATCTCGGCATCTGCCTCGGCATGCAGCTCGCCACCATCGAGTTCGCGCGCAACGTCTGCGGCCTGGCGGGCGCCAACAGCACCGAGTTCGATCCCGACACGCCGCACCCGGTGGTGGCGCTGATCACGGAGTGGCTCGATCGCACCGGCCGCATCGAGCGGCGCACGGAGGCCTCCGACCTGGGCGGCACCATGCGCCTGGGCGCGCAGAAGTGCCCCGTGGAGCCCGGCACGCTCGCGCATCGCATCTACGGCGCGGAAGTCAACGAGCGCCACCGCCACCGCTACGAGGTGAACAACGTCTACGTGCCGCAGCTCGAAGCCAGGGGCTACAAGGTGTCGGCGCGCACGCCGAGCGAGAACCTCCCCGAGATGATGGAGCTGCCCGCGCATCCGTTCTTCGTCGGCGTGCAGTTCCACCCCGAGTTCACCTCCACGCCGCGCGCCGGGCACCCGCTGTTCAAGGCCTTCGTGCAAGCGGCGCTGGAACGGCGCGCGCGCGTGCCGCGCCCGGACTCCGGTTCGCTGTCGGTGGTTGCGGCGTGAAGCTTTGCGGGTTCGACGTCGGCCTGGACAGGCCGATGTTCCTCATCGCCGGACCGGACACCCTCGAGAGCATGCAGCTCTGCCTGGATGTCGCCGGCATGCTGAAGGAGCACACCCGGCGCCTCGGCATGCCGTACATCTTCAAGGGCTCCTTCGACAAGGCGAATCGCAGCTCGGGCGCGAGCTATCGGGGCCCCGGCATGGAAGAGGGCTTGCGCATCCTGGCCGCGGTGAAGAAGCAGATCGGCGTCCCGGTGGTGACCGACGTGCACGAGGACACGCCGCTTGCGGAAGTGGCCGCGGTGGTGGACTTGATGCAGACGCCGGCATTCCTCTGCCGCCAGACCAACTTCATCCGCAGCGTGGCGAAGCAGGGCAAGCCCATGAACATCAAGAAGGGCCAGTTCCTCTCGCCCTGGGAAATGGGCAACGTCGTCGAGAAGGCGCGCGGCGCCGGCAACCAGCAGATCCTCGTCTGCGAGCGCGGCTTCAGCTTCGGCTACAACAATCTCGTGGTCGACATGCGCGGCCTGGCGGCGATGCGTGCCACCGGCTGCCCCGTGGTGTTCGACGCCACGCATTCGGTGCAGCTGCCCGGCGGACAGGGCAGCTCATCGGGCGGCCAGCGCGAGTACATCCCGGTGCTTGCGCGCGCGGCGGTGGCGGCGGGCGTCTCGGGCGTGTTCATGGAGACGCATCCGAAGCCCGACGAAGCGCTGTGCGACGGGCCGAATTCCATGCACCTCGCGCTGATGCCCGAGCTGCTGGAGACGCTGCACGACCTCGACCGGACGGTCAAGAAGAACGCATTCCTGGAAACCAAGGTGACCAGCTCATGAGCTCCATCGTCGACGTCGTCGCGCGCGAGATCCTCGACTCGCGCGGCAACCCCACCATCGAGGCCGACGTGCTGCTCGAATCGGGCTCGATGGGCCGCGCTGCGGTGCCCTCGGGCGCCTCCACCGGCAGCCGGGAGGCGATCGAGCTGCGCGATGGCGACGCCAAGCGCTATGGCGGCAAGGGCGTGCTGAAGGCCGTAGAGCACGTGAACACCGAAATTTCCGAGGCGATCGTCGGGCTGGACGCCTCGGAGCAGGCGTTCATCGACAAGACCCTGATCGAGCTGGACGGCACGGAGAACAAGTCGCGCCTGGGCGCGAACGCGCTGCTCGCCGTCTCGATGGCGGCCGCCAAGGGCGCGGCGGAGGAGGCGGGACTGCCGCTGTACCGCTACTTCGGCGGCTCGGGCCCGATGCAGATGCCCGTGCCGATGATGAACGTGATCAACGGCGGCGCGCACGCCAACAACCGCCTCGACATGCAGGAGTTCATGATCGTGCCGGTCGGCGCGCAATCCTTCCGCGAGGCGCTGCGCTGCGGGGCGGAAGTGTTCCAGGCCCTGAAGAAGCTGATCCACGCCAAGGGCCTGTCCACATCGGTGGGCGACGAGGGCGGCTTCGCGCCCGACCTGCCGGGCCACGCCGCGGCGATCGAGCTGATCCTGCAGGCGATCGACCGCGCCGGCTACACCGCGGGCCAGGACGTGATGCTCGCGCTCGACTGCGCGAGCTCCGAATTCCACAAGAACGGCCAGTACGTGCTGGAATCCGAGGGCCTCAAGCTCGACGGCGCCGCCTTCGCGGATTACCTCGCGAACCTCGCCGGCCGCTACCCGATCGTTTCCATCGAGGATGGCATGGCGGAGGGCGACTGGGAAGGCTGGAAGCTGCTGACCGGCCGCCTCGGGCAGAAGCTGCAGCTCGTGGGCGACGACGTGTTCGTCACCAGCACGCGCCTGTTGCGCGAAGGCGTGCGCCAGGGCGTCGCCAATGCGATCCTCGTCAAGGTCAACCAGATCGGCACGCTCACCGAGACTTTCGCCGCCATCGAGCTCGCCAAGCGCTCCGGCTATGGCGCGGTGGTCTCGCACCGCTCGGGCGAGACCGAGGACACCACCATCGCCGACATCGCGGTGGGCACCAATGCACTGCAGATCAAGACCGGGTCGCTGTCGCGCTCCGACCGCATCGCCAAGTACAACCAGCTGCTGCGCATCGAGGAGGACCTCGGCGACTCCGTGAGCTACCCCGGACGGGAGGTCTACTCCCGCCTGCGCTGACGTGAGAATCCTCGGCGGCGTCCTCGCCGCGCTCATCGTGCTCATCCAGTACCCGCTCTGGCTGGGGAAGGGGGGATGGCTGCGGGTGTGGGAAGTGGATCGGCA
>DASWBP010000348.1:0-9395 GCA_036390555.1 Burkholderiales bacterium
GGAAGGGCGAGTTCCGCAGGCCCCCGACGCACCGTGCACTGAGGCGAGGGGCCTTCGCGGCGCTGGGGAAGGCGCCGCCGCCGGGCTCCGCGCCGGGGTCAACGCGGTGGAACGGACGCTACGCTGCGAAAGGGACCGCCACCAAGCGACTTGTTCGGAGCGCTGCTAGTTGAGGGTGCGGCTGGCGCGCTCTTCGGCAGGCTGCGGCTCGGCGCCGGGAAGCTTGAGCTCCATGTCCCAGCCGCTCTTCTTCACCGCCGCCTGCAGCAGCCGGCACACCGAGTGCAGCAGCACCGAGTCGAAGGTGAGTGTCAAGCCCTGCCCTTCGGCGGGATGCAGCGCCACCACCGGCTGGCCCTTGCGGTCGTGTCCGGTCTGGATTCGCCCGAGCAGCAACGGCTCCTCGCCGAACGGCGTGCTGCGCGCCTTGCCCTCGTAGTCCTTGCTGAAGTCGGCCTTCTGCACCGCCTGCTGGTGCTCGATGCCGAGCAGCGCCTTGCGCGCCTCGGGATTGGCCTGCGTGCGGATGCGCGGGCTCGCTTCCTCCGCGAGCTTCACCAGGAGCGGCCACAGCAGCTTCACGTAGCGCCGCGTCAGCCACATGCGCAATTCCATCTGCTCGCTGGTGGCGATCAGCATCAGCAGCCGGTCCTGCTCCGCGTTGTAGTCGACCTTCAGCTGGTGCAGCTTCATTGCGAATCAATGATAGCGCCGCCGGCCCCGGGTGGGGCGCCTGCGACGCTGGACGGGGCGCCGCGCGGCCGGGAAAATCGCGGCATGCTAGAGGTGCGCCAGGCAAGCAGCCCCGCCGACATCGAGGCGGTGCGCGCGCTGTTCCGGGAGTACGAGCGCTGGGTGGACGAACCCTGCTGTTTCGCGACCTTCGAGCAGGAGCTCAAGGCGCTGCCGGGCGAATACGCCCCGCCGGCGGGGCGCCTGTTCCTCGCCGAGGAGGCTGGCGCGAGCGCCGGCTGCGTTGCGCTGCGGCGCTTGGATGCGCAGGCAGGCGAGATGAAGCGGCTGTATGTGCGCCCGCCGTTTCAGGGCCGCGGGCTGGGCCGCCGCCTGGCGGCCGAGGTGATCGCCGCCGCGCGCGAGGCGGGCTACGCGCGGCTCCTGCTGGACACCCTGCCGAAGATGACTAGCGCGATCGCGCTTTACCGCGCGCTCGGCTTCGCGCCGCGCGGCCCTTACTCCGCGGCCCCGACACCCGGGGCGATTTTCTTCGAGCTGCGGCTCTAGCGCCTGGCCGCGAGGGAGCCCGTGCTCCCTTGCCCAGCGCCTCGATGCGCTGAAGCAGCGCCGTCGTCGAGCGCTGGTGCTCGAAAGGGATCGAATGCACCGCGCCGCCGCGCGCCAGCACCTCGCGCGCGCCGACGATGCGCTCCACCGGCCAGTCGCCGCCCTTCACCAGCACCTCCGGCCGGCACGCCTCGATCAGCGCGGCAGGCGTGTCCTCGTCGAACCAGGTCACGGCGTCCACGCACTCGAGCGCGGCCACCAGCGCCAGGCGATCCTCGAGAGCGTTCACCGGGCGCCCCGGCCCCTTGCCCAGGCGCCGCGCCGAGGCGTCGCCGTTCAGCGCCACCAGCAGGCTCGCGCCCAAGGCGCGCGCGCGAGAGAGATAGGTCGCGTGGCCGCGGTGCAGGATGTCAAAGACGCCGTTGGTGAAGACGAGCGGCCGCGGCAGACGCGCCGCCCGGCGCGCGGCCTCGGCCGGCGGCAGGATCTTGCGCTCGAACGCCGGCGGCCCCACGGCCGCTAGCGAAGCGCTGGACAAGTGGCGCGCATGCGCGAGCGCCTCAGGGCGAGGAGCGCGGGCGCTGCTCCGCGGGCTTCTGCGGCGGCCGCGGCGCGCAGATCTGGTCGGTGGGCTTGCAGTACTCGAACATCTTCACCACCTTGCGCACGCCGCTGGTGGTGCGCGCGAGCTCCACGGCATCGGCGGCCTCCTGCTCGGTGACCACGCCGAGCAGGTACACCACGCCCGCCTCGGTCACCACCTTCACGTGGATGCCGTTGAACTTGTCGGAATTGAGCAAGCGCGCCTTGACGTTGGTGGTGAGCAGCGTGTCATTGGACCGCGAGGTGGCAGAGGAGATGCCCGCCACCTGCAGGTCGTTGGTGACGCCGAGCACGTTGGTGACGCCGCGCGCGATCTTTTCCACCTCGGCGCGCGCCGCCTCGTCGGGCACTTCGCCGGTGAGCAGCACGTAGCGGTTGTAGGAGGTGACGTTGACGTGCACGCGGCTGCCGAAGCGGTCGTCGATGCGGTTGCCGGCGCGCAGCTCGATGGTCTGGTCGTCGACCTGCGCGCCGGTGGTGCGGCGGTCCTCGAAGGCGACCACCGCTGCGCCCGCGCCGACCATCAGCGCCGGCGCGCAGCCCTGCAGCAGCGTCGCCGCCGCCAGCGCCGCCGGCAGCAGGATTCCGAGTGCTCTCATGTCTTGGCTCCGAAAAGCAGGTGATCGATGCCGTCGCACAGGCAGTGCAGCGTCAGCAGGTGGACTTCCTGGATGCGCATGGTGCGCTCGTGCGGCACGCAGATGTGCACGTCCTGTGGCCCGAGCAACCCCGCCATCTTGCCGCCACCGCGCCCGGTGAGCGCCACGCAGCGCACGCCGAGCTCGCGCGCCGCACGCATCGCGCCGAGCACGCTCGCCGAGTTGCCGGACGTCGAGATCGCGAGCAGCACGTCGCCCTTGCGGCCGAGCGCGCGCAGCTGCTTCTCGAACACCTGCTCGTAGCTGTAGTCGTTGGCGATCGAGGTCAGGTTCGAGGTGTCGGTGGTGAGCGAGACCGCGGCGAGCGGCGGCCGCTCGCGCTCGAAGCGGTTGACCAGCTCCGCGGCGAAGTGCTGCGCATCGGCGGCCGAGCCGCCGTTGCCGCAGGCGAGGATCTTGCCGCCCGCGCGCAGCGACGCG
The DNA here is from genome assembly GCA_036390555.1 of Burkholderiales bacterium. Classification (GTDB taxonomy): domain Bacteria; phylum Pseudomonadota; class Gammaproteobacteria; order Burkholderiales; family SG8-39; genus JAABQT01. The sequence goes on from DASWBP010000348.1 coordinate 2,925, forward strand.
CACATCAGCTCCACGGCGCGCGCGATCGGCGCTGCGAGCGGCTGCGCCGCGGCCTGCTTCAGCTGCGCGCTGTCGGCGAAGTGCGCCGCGATCCGATCGGCGAGTTCTGCGCTCGGTGCGGCCTGGCCCATGGGCGCGATTCTACACGCCTGCAGCGGCCGACTTACTCGACGTACACCTCGAAGCGCACGCGCCGCGCCGGATTGGGATGCGGCTCGAGGCGCGTGATGCGCGCGCGCAGCAGCTCGCCGCGCTCCAGCCCCCAGGCGAGCGCCGCGTTCTCGCGGCGCGGCACGTAGCCGAGCTTGCGGCCGCACCACTCGACGCGCACGGCGTTGGCATCATGCGGGTTGTCGGGCTCGCGCGACAGCGCGAGCGCGTCGCCCACGCGCAACAGCGGCCAGACTTCCGCCGCTTCGGCGTAGCGGTAGCCGGCGAGCGGCGATTCCTGCACCAGCAGCCGCAGGCGCGGCGCGGGCTCCTCGGCGAGCGCGCACGCAGCGCAGGCGAGCAGCATCGCCCCGAGCCAGCTATTCGCCGAACGCATTGCGGATCCACTGCACGCGCGAGGGCTCCAGCGCATCGAGCAGCAGCACGTCGAAGCGGCAGGGCGCCGCGGCACGGCGCGCGAGGAAGAAGCGCGCCGCCGCCAGCAGGCGTGCGCGCTTGGCCGCGGTGACGGATTCGGCGGCACCGCCGAAGCGCGCATCCTGCCGCAGGCGCACCTCCGCGAACACCAGCGTGCCGCCCTCCTCGGCCACCAGGTCGATCTCGCCGAGGCGGCAGCGCCAGTTGCGCGCGAGGATCCGCAGCCCCGCCCGGCGCAGCAGGTCGGCGCACAGCTCCTCGGCCCTCTGTCCCTGCAAATTCACTCCGCCACCTCCGAACCCTAAACGCGCATCGAACGCTCCGCTGTCGGCGGCACCTCGGCATGAAGCCGGGTCGCATCCCCGCGAGCGGGGCCCCTGCTCCGCCGCGTCATGCCGCCTACATTTGCCCTGCGAGTAACGGATCAGCACAATCGGGCGTTGACGTACGCAAAACCGAGTCCCTTGCCCGGCACCCTCTACGTCGTCGCCACCCCGATCGGCAACCTCGCCGACGCCAGCCCGCGCGCGCTCGCGACCCTGCGCGACGCCGAGCTGCTGGCCTGCGAGGACACGCGCACCACGCGCACCCTGCTCGCGCGGCACGGCATCGAGCGACCCGCGCTTGCGCTGCACGCGCACAACGAGCGCGCGGCGAGCGCCAAGCTGCTGGCCGCGCTGCTCGAAGGACGCAGCGTGGCGCTCGTGACCGACGCGGGGACCCCCGGCATCTCCGATCCGGGCGCGTTGCTGGTCGCCGAGGCGCATCGCGCCGGCATCCGCGTCGTGCCCGTGCCGGGCCCGAGCGCGGCGGTCGCGGCCTACTCGGCAGCCGGCTTCGCGGCCGACCGCTTCGTGTTCGCCGGCTTCCTCCCGGCCAAGGCGGCCGCGCGCCGCAAGGTCCTCGAGTCCCTCGACCTGCCCTGGCCGGTCATCCTCTACGAGGCGCCGCACCGCGTGCTGGAGACCGCGCGCGACCTCCTGGCGCAGCTTGGCGGCGAGCGCGAGGTCGTGATCGCGCGCGAGCTCACCAAGAAGTTCGAGGAGGTCGCGCGCCTGCCGCTTGCCGGCGCGCCGGCCTGGCTCGAGGCGCACGCGCACCGGCAGCAGGGCGAGTTCGTGCTGGTGCTCGGCCCCGGGCCGGCAAAGGCGGGCGATGCCGCGCAAGCCGAGCGCGTGCTCGACTTGCTGCTCGAGTCCCTGCCTGCCAGCGAGGCCGCGCGCCTGGCTGCGCGCATCACCGGCGCGCCGCGCAACGCGCTTTATAGGCTGGCGCTCGCCCGCAAGTAGAATCGCGGCCGTGGACCGCCTCACCCTGATCCGGCCGGACGACTGGCACCTGCACCTCAGGGACGGAGCGCAGATGGCGGCGGTGCTGCCCGACAGCGCACGGCGCTTCGCGCGCGCCATCGTCATGCCGAACTTGAAGACGCCCGTGCGCACGGTGCAGGAGGCCGCCGCCTACCGGCAGCGCATCCTGTCGGCGCTGCCCGAAGACGCGACCTTCGAGCCCCTGATGACGCTGTATCTCACCGACGACACGCCGCCCGAGGAGATCGCGGCTGCGCGCCGCTCGGGCTTCGTGCACGGCGTCAAGCTCTACCCGGCGGGCGCCACCACGCATTCGGACGCGGGCGTGACGCGCATCTCGCGCTGCTTCCATGCGCTGGAGAAGATGGAGGAGCAGGGCCTGCCGCTCCTCGTGCACGGCGAGGTCACCGACCCCGAGGTGGACGTGTTCGATCGCGAGGCCGTGTTCCTCGAGGAGGTGCTCGGCCCGCTGCTGCAGCGCTTTGCGCGCCTGCGCGTGGTGCTCGAGCACATCACCACGCGCCAGGCCGCGCAGTTCGTCGAGGTCACCGGACCCAATGTCGCCGCGACCATCACCCCGCACCACCTGCTGCTCAACCGCAACGCGCTCTTCCAGGGCGGCATCCGCCCGCACCACTACTGCCTGCCGGTCCTGAAGCGCGAGGCGCATCGCGAGGCGCTGGTGGCGGCGGCGATCTCGGGCAATCCGAAGTACTTCCTGGGCACCGACAGCGCGCCGCACGCGCGCGACCTGAAGGAAGCCGCCTGCGGCTGCGCCGGCGTGTACAGCGCGCACGCGGCGCTCGAGCTCTACGCCATCGCCTTCGAGGAAGCAGGCGCGCTGGACAAGCTCGAAGGCTTTGCCAGCCGGTTCGGGCCGCAGTTCTACGGCCTGCCGGTGAACCGCGAGACCCTCACGCTCGAGCGCGGCGAGTGGACGGTGCCCGCGACGCTCGCTTTCGGCGACGCGCGGCTGGTGCCGCTGCGCGCCGGCGAGACGATTCCCTGGAAGCTCGCCCTGCCCGTCCCATCGATCGCCTAGCCGAGCGGGCCGATCGTCTGGCCCATCCGATCTACGAGCCGCTGCGCCCGTGGTTCGCGCGGCTCGGGCCCGCGCCCGCGCTCGCGGCGCTCAACGCGGCCGCCGATGAGCTCGGACTGCGCGTCGAAAGCGGCCGCCCGCTGCGCTTCGTGCCGCCCGGCGCCGCGGACCCCTACTACGAGGTGCACCTTTTCGAGACCGGTGAGGTGCACACGCGCCCCGGCAACCTGCACGACCTGTTCAACGCAGTGTGCTGGCTCGCCTTCCCGCGCACCAAGGCGCGCATCAACGCGCTGCACGCCGTGGAGATCCCGCGCGAAGGCGGGCGGCGCGGACGCCTGCGCGACCTGCTCACGATCCTCGACGAGGGCGGTGCGCTGGTCGCCTGCGCCGACGCGGGCCTGAACGCGCTCATCCGCGAATTCCGCTGGCGGGAGTTGTTCTGGGAACGGCGAGAGCGCGTGCAAGCAGCGATGCGCTTCGTGGTGCTGGGCCACGCTGTCCTCGAGCAGGCGCTCGCGCCCTGGCCAGGCATCACCTGCAAGGTCTTGTTCATCGACCCCGCGCGCGATGCCGACGCGCAGGCCGCCGATTGGCTCGCGCGCTTGCCCGCGGACGCCAGTCCGCGCCTGCTCGCGCCGCTGCCGGTGTTCGGCTATCCGGGCTGGCTGCCGGAGAGCGACGCGGCCGCCTTCTACGACGACACGCGCTACTTCCGCCCGCTGAAGGAGGCGCCTGGCGGCGAAGTATTAGGCCGCAGCTGAGCGGCGCGGAGAGTAGAATGCAGCCGGGAGATGGCCAGGCAGCCGCTGTGGCGACACAGAGGAAAGTCCGGGCTCCACAGAGCGGGATGCGGGGTAACTCCCCGGCGCGCATAGGTGCCGCGCAAGCGGCGCGAAGGCGACGAACAGGGCCACAGAGACGAGTCCTCCTGGCAACGGGAGGGGTGAAACGGGCAACCTCCATCCGGAGCAACACCAAATAGGCAAGCGCCCGAGGCCGGCTCGGCCGAGCTTGCGGGTAGGTGGCACGAGCCCTGGGGCAACTCAGGGCCCAGAGGAATGGCTGCCGGGAGGGGTTCGCCCCTTCGCACAGAACCCGGCTTACAGGCCGTCTCCCATTTTCCTGCGTGCCTTGCGGACATTTGTCGCGCAAGGCGACATCTATTTCTTTGCGTCCGTCGAGTGCGGCGGGCAATAATCGCCTCAACGCACTCACACGGGGAAGAACGGGCCAGCAAGGTCCGCAGGGCCAGATCGGTGGATAACCGCCTCAACCAGAACGACGTCACCAACAAGGTCAACGTCGAGGATCCCGACCAGGTCCGCGACGCGGTCCTCGCCCTGTTCGTGGCGCGCTACCCCGGAGCGGATTTCGCGCCGTTGCGCCAGGCATTCGCGGACGTGAAGTCGCTGTTCGCCGGCCGCTTCCCGGGCTACCTCGCCTGCGACACGCCCTACCACGACCTGCGCCACACGCTGGACATGACGCTGGCGATGGCACGGTTGCTCGACGGCCACGACCGCTCGCTCGCCGTCCCCGACCAGATCGGCGCGCGGCGCGCCATGCTCGGCGTGGTGATCGCCCTGCTGCACGACTCCGGCTACCTCAAGCGCGCTTCCGAATCGCACGTGGAGAACGGCGCGGTGTTCACCAAGGTCCACGTCAGCCGCAGCGGCGACTTCCTGCTGCGCTACCTGCCGCAGCTCGGCTACGCCGAGGAGGCCGGCGCGGCCGCCAAGCTCGAGCATTTCACGGGCTACGAGATGGACATCGACGACATCATGGTGCACGACCCCAAGGACCGGTTGCTGGGCTGCCTGGTGGGCACGGCAGACCTGCTGGGCCAGATGTCGGACCGCATGTACCTGGAGAAGTGCCGCGAGTTCCTCTACCCGGAGTTCGTGTGGGGCCGCATCGCACGCGAGACGCTCGCCGACGGGCGCGAGATCGTGCGCTACGCCTCGCCCGAGGACCTGATGCTGAAGACGCCGGGCTTCTACGAGTACGTGGCGCGCCAGCGCATCGAGAAGAAGCTCGGCAGGGCCGACCGCTTTGCCGCTGCGCACTTCGACGGCCCGAGCCTCTACCAGGCCGAGATCGACCGCAACATGCAGTACCTCACGGAAGCGATCGAGCAGGCGGACCTGAAGCGCCTGCGCCGCTTCTGCTACTCGCTTTCGCGGCGGGACGCGAAGGTCGCCTGACGCCGCGCCGGGTCGCCCGGCGCCCTTGCCGTGCTTTGCACCACGCGGAGGCATGCGCCCTGTGCGCGTGCACGGACGCGCGGCCGCGCCCGCCATTCCCCGGCGCGGCCACGTGGCACGAGGGTTGCTGGCTTCCCGGGCAGGAGCGACATGTCCATCACGCAAGCCATGCGAACGCTCGCGCGCGCCGACGGCGGCGACGGCGAGCTTGGCCCGCAGCTGGCCGCGGAGCTCTTCGCGAGCTTGCTGGATGGCGGCGAGCACGAACTCGAGCTCGGCGCCGTGCTCGGCGCGCTCGCCATGCGGCCGCTCGCCGCGGGCGAGCTCGCGGGCTTCGCGCGCGCCGCGGCTGCGCGCAGCACCCGCCTCGCCTTCTCGCCTGCCGCGCAGGGCCGCGGCGCGCTGCCGGTATCGATTCCCAGCTACGCCGGCACCGCGACGCAGCCCAACCTGATGCCCGCGCTCGCGCTCCTGCTCGCGCGCTTCGGCGTGCCCGTTCTGGTTCACGGGCCGCTGGAGGCGCAGGGGCGTATCGCGGGCGCGACAGTCCTGCGCGAGCTCGGCGTGTTGCCGAGCAACAGCCTGCAGGAGGCGCACGCTGCGCTCGCCGGCACCGGGATCGCCTTCGTGCCTACGGCGCTGCTCTCCCCGCCGCTCGCGCAGCTCATCGCGCTGCGCGCGCGGCTCGGCCTCCCCAGCTGCGCGCAGTCGGCCGCGCGCCTGCTCGACCCGTTCGCCGGCGGCTCGCTGCTGCTCGTGCCCGCGGCCGATGCGGCGGAGCGCGCGGCGCTTGCGCGCGTCCTCCAAGACTCGGCGGCGCATGCGCTGCTGTTCATCGGCGCCGAGGGGGAGGCATTTGCCGGGCCGCAGCAGCGTCCGGCAATCGAGCACTTCCGTGCCGGCGAGCACCGCTTGCTGTTCAGCGCGGAATCGGCAGCGGCGGGCGCGGCATGCGCGCTGCAGGTCCACGCCGACGCCCGTGCCGCCGCGCGCTGGATCGACCAGGCTCTGGCCGGCAAGGTGCCGCTGCCTCCGCCGCTGGCGAACCTCCTTGCCTGCTGCCTTTACGGCGCCGGCTATTGCGATGACTTCAACCAGTCCAAGGCCATCGTCGCGGTGCGCGCGCATGCGCTCGCCACCGCCTAGATCACCTCGCGCCTGTGGGGTTTGTCACGTCCGCGCCGCATTTCGGACAGCGCGGCACATTCCTGAGCTTGCGGTGCCCAGCCCTTCCATGGCACAAGGGTGCAACCATGACCCTTGCGCAGAGAGCCGCCGCCGCGCCCACGCGGCTGCATGCCACGCCGGCGCGCGCCGAGGTGGC
>DASWBP010000349.1:0-4302 GCA_036390555.1 Burkholderiales bacterium
GTTCTGGCAGGGACGCGCGGACCGGCTGCACGACCGGCTGCTCTATACGCGCGCCGGTGCGCGCTGGGCGATTGAGCGCCTCTCTCCCTGAGCCGGTGCTCGGCTTCCTGCGCGCGAGCGGCCTCGCCGCGGCGGACGAGATGCCGGAGAGCGCGGCGCTCACCGGCGGCGTGTCCTCCGACATCTGGAGGGTCTCGCTGCGCTCGGGGCCCGTGTGCGTGAAGCGCGCCCTGCCCCGCCTGCGCGTCGCGCAGGTCTGGGAAGCGCCTGTCGAGCGCAACCGCTTTGAGTGGCGCTGGATGCAGGTCGCCGCGCGCATCGTGCCGGGCAGCGCGCCGCGCGTGCTGGCGCAGGATGAAGCGGGCGGCCTGTTCGCCATGGAGTTCCTCGAGGGGGAGCGCCATCCCCTGTGGAAGAACGAGCTGCGCGCTGGCCGCGCGGACGCCGGCTTTGCGCGACAGGTGGGTACCAGCCTCGCGCGCATCCACGGCGCGACGGCGGGCGATGCGGCCATCGCGCGCGAATTCGCGACCGACGCGGGCTTTCACGCCATCCGCCTCGAACCCTACCTGCTGGCGACGGCGCGCGCGCATCCCGATCTCGCCGGCAGGCTGGAAGCGCTCGCAGCGCGCACCGCGGCGACGCGCACCGCGCTCGTGCACGGCGACGTAAGCCCGAAGAACATTCTTGCCGGCCCCCGCGGCCCGGTGTTCCTCGATGCCGAGTGCGCCTGGTACGGCGACCCTGCGTTCGACCTCGCCTTCTGCCTGAACCACCTGCTGCTCAAGTGCCTGTGGGTGCCCGAGGCCGCGCCGCGTTTTCTCGCCTGCTTCGACGCACTCGCGACTGCGTACCTCGCCGCCTACGCGCCCGCCGGACTCGAAGCGCGCGCGGCAAGCCTGCTTCCGGGCCTGCTGCTGGCGCGCGTGGACGGCAAGTCGCCCGTCGAGTACGTCACCGAGGAGGCGAAGAAGGCGCGCGTGCGCCGTGTGGCGCGCGCCCTCCTCCAGGCGCCGCCTGAGCGCCTCGCCGCCGTGAAGGACGCATGGCAAGGATCGTAGACGTCGTCGCGCGCCGCGTCTGGGATTCGCGCGGCCGGCCCACTGTGGAAGCCGAGGTGGTCCTCAAGGGCGCGCGCGGCCGCGCCATCGCGCCGGCGGGCGCCTCCACCGGCTCGGGCGAGGCGAAGAGTCTCGATGCGCTCGAAGCGGTGCACAACGTGCGCACCGCGATCCGCGCGGCACTCCTCGGCGTGGATGCACGCGACCAGGCCGGCGTGGACGCGAAGCTCACGGCGCTGGATGGCACGCCGGACAAATCGCGCCTGGGCGCCAACGCCATCGTCGCCGTATCGCTCGCCTGCGCCCACGCGTCCGCCGCGGCCGCGCGCAAGCCGCTCTGGCGCCATCTCGCGGGCGACAAGCCCGTGGCGATGCCGGTGCCGCAGGTGCAGATCTTCGGCGGCGGCGCACACGCGCGCGGACGCGTGGACCTGCAGGACTATATGGTGATCTGCGTGGGCGCCGGCAGCTTCGCCGAGAGCCTGGAGTGGACCGCCGAGATCTACAAGGCGGCGGGTGCGCGCCTCGCGAGGAAGAACGCGGCGCAGGGCGTCGCCGACGAGGGCGGCTGGTGGCCCGCGTTCAAGTCGAACGAGGAAGGGCTGGAAGAACTCACCGGGGCGATCGCCGACGCCGGCTTCGAGGCGGGCAGCGATGTCGCCATCGCACTCGATGTGGCGGCGACGCAGCTCTGGCGCGGCGGCCGCTACCAGCTCGTGCTGGAGAACAAGGCGGTGTCCGCCGAGCAGCTGCACGCGATGTACGCGCGCTGGCTCGAGCGCTATCCCATCGTCTCCATCGAGGACCCGTTCGCCGAGCACGATCACGCGGCGATGGCGGCGTTCACGCGGGCGCATGGCGCCAGGCTGCAGATCGTGGGCGACGACCTCTTCGTCACCGCCGCATCGCGGCTGGATCCGGCGCTCGCCAACACGGTGCTGCTCAAGCCCAACCAGGTGGGCACGGTGAGCGAGACGCTCGCCTGCTGGCGCGCCGCGCAGGAAAAAGGCATGCGCGCCATCGTCTCGGCGCGCTCCGGCGAGACCGAGGACGTTTCCATCGTGCACCTCGCCGTGGGCTGGGGCGTGCCGCAGCTCAAGGTCGGCAGCTTCGCAAGGTCGGAACGCATGGCGAAGTGGAACGAGGGACTGCGCATCGAGGAGTCGCTCGGCGCCAAGGCGCTCCCCTATCCCGCAAGGAAGCTGTTCAGGCGCTGAATGGCAATGCGCCGCCAGCCCGTGCTCCAAGTTCCTCACGCGCCAGCAAACCAACGAATTGCCAACGACCCGGGAGAAGACGATGCAACAGCAGATGCGCGGAGCTCGCACGGTGCTTGGCCTCGCGGCGGTCCTGCTCGCCGCCGGCTGCGCCGGCACGGTCAGGAACATGCAGGAGTTGCCCGTGGGAAGCGCAGATCCGGTGCCCCAACCGGGCAAGGCGATGGTCGTGTTCATGCGTCCCTCCGGCGTCGGTGCCGCGGTCCAGGCCAGCGTCTTCGAACTGAAGGGCACGCAGCCGTCCATGGCGGGCATCCTCGCCTCGAAGACCAAGGTCGCCTACCAGGCGGACCCGGGCAAGCGCATGTTCATGGTGATGGGCGAGAACGCGGATTTCCTGGACGCGGACCTGCTCCCCGGCAGGACCTATTACGCGTACGTTTCGCCCCGCATCGGCATGTGGAAGGCGCGCTTCGTGTTCGAGCCCAAGCGCCGGCAGGACCTGGACTCCGCGGATTTCAACACCGACCTGAACGAGGCCCGCTGGGTCGAAGTGACGCCCCAGTCTGACGCCTGGATGGCCGGCAACCTCGCGTCCGTCCAGACGAAGCGCAACGAGTACTTCAACGACTGGCAGAGCAAGCCCGAGGCGGAACGGCCCGGCCTGCGGCAGGAAGACGGGCGCTAGAGCACCCGCAAGCCCGTCACATCCAGGCGGTACTGGCGGTCGCAGGTGGCGGCCGCGGCCTCCGAGTGCGTGACGAGGATGCCGGCGGCGCCGTGCTTCTTCACCTGGCCGCGCAGGATCTCGAGCACCTGGCGCGCATTGTCCGGATCGAGGTTGCCAGTGGGCTCGTCTGCCAGCACGAGCTTGGGCTGGCCCACCAGCGCGCGCGCGATCGCCACGCGCTGCAGCTCGCCGCCGGAGAGCTCGCGCGGCATCGCGCCCTCGCGCCCGCCCAGGCCCACCGCGCCAAGCAGCGTCCGGGCGCGCTCGCGGATCTCCGCAGTGGGCGCGCCGCGCAGCAGGAGCGGCAGGCCCACATTCTGCTCGGCGTCCAGGTGCGGCAGCAGATGGAAGGCCTGGAAAACGAAGCCGAAATGGTCGCGCCGCACGCGAGTCGCGGCGTCATCCGACAGGGCCGCCATCTCGAAGCCGTCATAGGCGATCGAGCCCGAATCCACCGGCTCGAGGCCGGCGATGACGTTCAGCAGCGTGGACTTGCCGATGCCCGACTCGCCGAGCACCGCCACGTGCTCGCCGGGCGCGACCTCCAGCGACACCTTGTTGAGCACGGTGCGTCCGCCGAAGCGCTTGGTGACGCCCGAGAGCCTGAGCATGGGCGCAGTGTAACCGGGCGCCGCCCTGAGCCTGCGCGCAATGTCCTGTCCTCGCCCCGCGCCGGATGCGCTGAAGTTGGGCGCGAAAGTTGACCGCGCTGCCTAGACACCGTTCGGCGCCCCTTGCTAGACTGGACGCGCACATAAATAGGAGGAGAACTATCGTGCACGCCCCCATCCGCATCCTTGCCGCCGCAGTCGCCGCCGCGTCGCTCGCGTTCGCGCCGCTCGCCTCGGCGCAGCAGAAGATCAAGATCGGTTTCATCACCACGCTGTCCGGCCCGCAGGGCGTGATCGGCAAGCACATGAAGGATTCGGTGGATCTCGCCATCGAGATGCTGGGCGGCAAGATGGGCGGCGTGCCGGTCGAGGTGATCTACGGCGACGACCAGTTCAAGCCCGACGTCGGCGTGCAAGTAGCCGAGGAAATGCTCAAGAAGCATCAGGTGGACATCATGTCCGGCATCATCTGGTCGCACGTCATGCTGGCGGTCGTGCCCGTCGTCACCGGCGCCGGCAAGGTGATGGTCGGCACCAACGCGGGCGCGAGCCCGCTTGCCGGCAAGGCCTGCCACCCGCAGTATTTCTCGACCTCCTGGAACAACGACCAGACGCCCGAGGCGATGGGCAAGTTCATGCAGGAGCAGGGCATCAACGACGTCTACGTGCTCGCGCCCAACTAC
>DASWBP010000350.1:0-3313 GCA_036390555.1 Burkholderiales bacterium
GCCGTGGAGGCGCTCTGCTCGGTGGATGCGCATCCCTATTGCGATGGTCTGGCTCTGCATGCCCTGCGGTTGTTTGCGGAGGGCCTGCCGCGCACGCAGGCCGATCCAGGCGACCTTGCCGCTCGCCTGCTATGCCAGCAGGCCTCCTGGCTTGCGGCTTCCACCATCGCGCGCGTCAACTACGGGGCAAGCCACGGCATCGGGCATGCGCTCGGCGCGGCGGCCGGCGTGCCGCATGGGCATACCAGCTGCGTGATGCTGCCCCACGTGCTGCGCTACAACGAGCCGGCCACGCGCGAGAAGCAGGGGCTGATCTCGCAGGCGATCGGCCGGCCCGGGGAGTCGGCGGCCGATGCGGTCGCGGAGCTCATTGCGGCGCTGGGGCAGCCTGCGACCTTGCGCGCGGCAGGCGTCAACCGGGAGCAGCTGCCGGCGATCGCGGAGGCCTCGATGAGGAACCTCTGGGTGCGCAGCAATCCGCGCCCGTTGCGGTCGAGCGAGGACGTGATGCAGCTGCTCGAGGCGGCGTGGTGACCTACGAGGAGATCTACGCCGGTTTTCGCTGGCAGTTGCCCGCGACCTTCAATTTCGCCGCCGACGTCGTGGATGCCTGGGCGCGCGAGCCGGACAAGCTGGCGCTCCTCTGGTGCGACGAGTCCGGACGCGAGGAGCGCTACACCTTTGCGCGCATCGCCGACCTGTCCAGGCGCCTCGGAAACGTGCTGCGCGCGGGCGGCTTGAGGAAGGGCGACCGCTGCATCGTCATGCTGCCGCGCCTGCCGCAGTGGCAGGTCGCGATGGTTGCCTGCCTGCGGGTGGGCGTGATCCCGATTCCCTGCATCGACATGCTGACGGCGAAGGACGTGCGCTACCGGGTCGAGCATTCCGGCGCGGCAGGCGCGATCACGACGGGCGCCAGCGCGCACAAGTTCGAGGGACTCGCGCTGCGCCTGCGCGCGGCCGTGGGCGGCGCGCCGGGCTGGACTGACTTCGATGCCGCCGTAGCGGCGGCGCCGGCGGAGTGCGCGCCCGAGCGCATGGCAATGGAAGACCCGGTGGCGATGTACTACACCTCGGGATCCACCGGCGGCCCGAAAGGCGTCACGCACGCGGCGCGCGCGCTCTACGCCTGGCGGCTTTCTTCGCAGCTGTGGCACGACCTGAAGCCGGCGGACCTCATGTGGTGCACGGCGGACACCGGCTGGAGCAAGGCGGGCACGGCGATCCTCTTCGGACCCTGGAGCTGCGGCGCGGCGGTGCTCTTCTACCACGGCACTTTCGATCCGCAACGGCGCCTCGCGCTGCTGGCGAAGCATCGCGTCACTGTGTTCTGCGCGGCGGCGACCGAGTTCCGTCGGCTGGTGAACGAGGATCTTGCGCCCTACGATCTTTCGGCGCTGCGCCTTGCCGTGTCGGCGGGGGAGACGGTGAATCCCGAGATCGTGCGCCGCTGGGGCGCGCTCACCGGCGTGCCGCTGCTGGACGGCTATGGCCAGACCGAGACGCTGATGACGGTACTCAATTATCCCTTCATGCCGGTGAAGCCCGGCTCGATGGGCAAGCCGCTGCCCGGCCTGGAGACCGCGATCCTCGAGGGCCAGCTCGCGATCCGCCTGCCCAACCCGCAGATGATGCTCGGCTACTGGAACGAGCCCGAGCGCACCGCGGCGGGAAGGAAAGTGGTGGACGGCATTGAATACTGGCTCACGGGGGACATGGTGCGCCAGGACGAGGACGGCTACCTCTACTACGAGGGGCGCGCGGACGACATCATCAGCTCGGCGGGCTACCGCATCGGCCCGATGGAGGTCGAGAACGCGCTCCTCGAGCACCCCGCGGTGCAGGAGAGCGCGGCGGTGGGCAGGCCCGACGCCGAGCGCGGCGAGATCGTGAAGGCCTTCGTGGTCTTGAAGCCTGGCGTCGTCGCCAGCCCGCATCTCGCGGCGGAGCTGCAAGAGCACGTCAAGCGCGTCACCGCGCCCTACAAGTATCCGCGCGAGATCGAGTTCGCCGCCGAGCTGCCGAAGAACGCCTCCGGCAAGCTCCTGCGGCGCGTGCTGCGCGAGCGCGGGCGCTGAGCCGGCCGGCGCCCGCGCGCAAGCGGCGCGTGCGCGTGACTTGGAGCCGCGACCAGCTGCCCGCGGCTCGCTACTCGCGCAGCTTGCGCGCTTCCTTCGCCGCCGGCCGCTCGCAGCTCGCGCTGAGCCAGGCCTTGAACGCCGGGAACTTCTCGAGCAGCGGGAACTTGTTGATCCACATGGAGTAGGTGACGCTCGCCACCATGAAGTCGGCCATGCCCCACTCGTTGCCGCTGAAGTAGCGGTTCTTCGCGAGGTGGTCCTCCATCACCTGCATCTTCGGCAGGACCTGCTGCTCGGCCTCCGCGGCGAGCTTCTCGTTCCTCTGCTCCGCGGGCAGCAGGTGGCGGTGGCGCTGCATCGTGATCATGGGCGGCTCGACGTCGTTGGCGATGTAGAACGCCCACTGCAGCATGCGCGCCTTGCCGGCCCAGTCCTTCGGCCACAGCGGGCACTGGTACTTCTCGGCAAGGTACAGGTTGATCGCCGCCGATTCCCACATCACGAGGCCGTCGTCGTCGATGGTGGGCACGCGCTTGTTGGGATTGAGCGCCGCGTACCAGGGCTCCTTGGCGGTTGCGCCCTCGATATTGATGGTGACGTTGACGTGCTCGTAGGGGATGTTCGCTTCCTTGCACAGCCAGGCCACGCGGAATGCGCGCGAGCGGTACTGGCCGTAGAGTTTCACCATGTCTCCTCCGGGGTTTCGTGGAACTGGCCTTGGGACTGCGCTATTCTCCGGAAGCGGTGCGCTGCGCGTCAATGCGATTTCGAGGAGAGCCATGAGCCAGCCCAAACCCCACCTGGAGTTCGTCGGCGTCGACATGAAGACCGGCTGGGAGGTGCCGCCCGGCTATCCGCCGGGCTTCACGCAGAAGATCCTCGCCTCCGACATCGACGAGACTGCCAAGCGCGGCAGCCGCACCCGGCTGCTCCGCCTTGCGCCGGGGGCGTACTCGACCGAGCCCTTCGTGCACGACCACTGGGAGGAGGTGTTCCTGGTGCAAGGCGACCTCGTCGTGGGCAACGACGCCAAGGGCAAGGGCGGCAAGTCCTCGCAGGCCTTCACCTACGCCTGCCGGCCGCCGGGGGTGCACCACGGGCCGTTCACCTCGAAGGGCGGCTGCCTGCTCTACGAGATCCACTACTACGAGACCAGCGGCAAGCCGCGCAAGTGAGGAGGCGTCCATGCTGAAGAGCGGAGCGGAGCACCTGAAGTCCTTGCGGGACGGGCG
>DASWBP010000351.1:0-3957 GCA_036390555.1 Burkholderiales bacterium
GTCATCGCGCCATCCTAAGCCATCCACCGCGGACTTCCGGCCGCAACCCGGAAGGCGGCGAGGCCTTTTCCTTGATCACCCGCCTCGCGGCCTCGCCGCCCGGCGGGACGCGGGCGATTTTCGTCCATGCCTTCGCCATCGGCCGCCTTGTGGGCATGAAGCACACGGCGGCGTCCGCCGTCTCGACCTGAACGAAAATCGCCACCGTCGCGCACGCGGAACTTGTTCAGAGCTTCCCTAGCGCGCCAGGCGCAGCGTCAACTGCGCGTCGTAGGGCAGGAGTCTTTCCGGCGGCACCGGCGCACCGTGCGCGAGGTCGAGCTCGCGCGCGGCCTTGAGCCGCACGTCGGCCACCGCAAGGCCCTCGATGCGCCAGGGCGGGTCCACGAGCACCGTGAACTCGGGCATGCCGAGGAGCGCGCGCCTCACGTAGTCGTTCGCCTCGACGCCGTCGCCCCACTGGCGAGAGCTCGAGGCCTGGCGCGCAAGCAGCGTCGAGAGCCAGGGATAGGTCTCGAGGCGCCCGAAGTGCAGGGTGAGCTCGCGGCGGCTCGCGCTGCGCGCGAGCGCTTCGCCGACCGCGGCGCGCGTCGCGCTGAACTGCGCCGGGCAGGCAGGGCGCAGCAGGAGCGATGTGTCCTGCTGCGCATCGATGGCGATCGCGCAGGCCGCCGCGGCGAGGAGCTCGATCACGGCCGCCGCCTCATGCGCGCGCGGCGTCCGCGAGCTGCGCCGCCGAAAGGTTGTGGATGCGGCCGAAGCCCGCGACGAAGCGCGCGTCGCGTGGCGCGATGCGCCAGAAGGAGAAATCCGGCAGCTCGAAATTCACCGCCTGCGCGGGAAAGCGCGCGAGCCAGCGCGCTTTCAGGGCCGGGTCCTCGGCGATGCGCGCCGCCTCGCCGCGGACGGTGACGCGCATCAGCGTGAAGGGATCCGCGCGGCCGTCGTCCGCCTGGCCGATGGACAGCGCGACGCGCGCCTCGCGCTCCATGTCCTGGGTATGCCAGGCGAGCCGGCTGACGTGCACGTAGAAGGCGCCGAAGTCCTCCGCCGGCAGGAACAGCGTCATCGAGGCCATCGGCGCGCGCTCGCGCAGCGTGGCGAGGTGCGCCACGCGCTCGCGTCGCAGCAGTCCCGCCAGCAGTCTGGAAGTTTCTGCGTCCATTCAAGGCATTGTAGTATGCAGGGAAGAACCACGACGCGCTGCGCAGCGGCGTCCCGCCGCAGCGCACCGCAAGACATTTGGAAAGGG
Source organism: Burkholderiales bacterium (assembly GCA_036390555.1). Lineage (GTDB taxonomy): Bacteria > Pseudomonadota > Gammaproteobacteria > Burkholderiales > SG8-39 > JAABQT01. The sequence goes on from DASWBP010000351.1 coordinate 1,253, forward strand.
CATCGTCTGCGTTACGAGTTGATGGTCGGTTTGCGCTACACGCGCGCCAAGCGCCGCAACCACTTCATCAGCTTCATCTCGCTCATCTCGATGGCCGGGATCGCGCTCGGCGTGGCGGCGCTGATCGTGGTGCTCTCGGTGATGAACGGCTTCCAGCAGGAGCTGCGTGCGCGCATCCTGTCGGTGGTCTCCCACGTGCAGCTCACCGGTCCCGGCGACCGCATCGACGGCTGGCAGCGCGTCGCGCAGGCCGCCGCGGCGCACCCGCGCGTGCGCGACGCCGCGCCCTTCATCAACGCGCAGGGCATGATCACCTACGGCCGGGGCGTGCGCGGCGCGATCGTGCGCGGCGTGGTGCCGGAGCTCGAGGACCGCGTCGCCGACATCGGCAGGCACATGCGCTCGGGCCGGCTCGAAGCGCTGCGCCCCGGCGAGTTCGGCATCGTGCTGGGCGGCGCGCTGGCGCGCGGCATCGGCGCCGGCATCGGCGACAAGGTGGCGCTCATCGCCCCGCAGGGGCAGGTGACGCCGGCGGGCGTGATCCCGCGCCTCAAGCAATTCACCGTGGTCGGCACCTTCGAGATCGGCATGTACGAGTACGACTCGAGCCTCGCCCTCATGCACCTGGAGGACGCGCAGCGCCTCTTCCAGACGGGCAGCGGCGTCTCGGGCGTGCGCCTGAAGCTCGACGACCTGTTTGCCGCGCGCGCGGTGGCGCGCGAGCTCACGGCGACCCTCGGCAACGACGTCTATGCCTCGGACTGGACGCGCAGCCACGCGAACTTCTTCCGCGCGGTGGAGATCGAGAAGCGCGTGATGTTCATCATCCTCACGCTGATCGTGGCGGTGGCGGCCTTCAACATCGTCTCGACGCTGGTGATGCTGGTCACCGACAAGCAGGCCGACATCGCCATCCTGCGCACGCTCGGCGCGGCGCCGGGCAGCATCCTGCAGATCTTCGTGGTGCAGGGCGCGATGATCGGCGTGATCGGCACGCTGTGCGGCGTGGCGGGCGGGGTGTTGCTCGCGCTCAACGTGGACACCGTGGTGCCGGCGCTGGAGACGGTGCTCGGCTTCAAGTTCCTCTCGCCCGAGGTGTACTACATCAGCGACCTGCCCTCCGACGTGCAGCCGCGCGACGTCGCGGTGATCGGCGTGGTGTCGCTCGTCATGTCGTTCGTCGCGACGCTCTACCCGAGCTGGCGCGCCGCGCGCGTCAACCCCGCCGAGGCGCTGCGCTATGAATGAGCCGGTGCTCGCCTGCGAGGGCCTCGCCAAGACCTACCAGGGCCCGCAGCCGGTGAAGGTGCTCGCCGGCGTGGACTTCTCGGTGCGTGCGCGCGAGCGCGTGGCGATCATGGGCAAGTCGGGCTCCGGCAAGAGCACGCTCCTGCACCTGCTCGGCGGGCTGGACGCGCCCACCGCGGGCAGCGTCAGCGTGCAGGGCAGGCCGTTCAGCGCGATGGGCGAAGCGGAGCGCGGCCGCGTGAGGAACGCGACGCTCGGCTTCGTCTACCAGTTCCACCACCTGCTGCCGGAGTTCACGGCGCTCGAGAACGTCGCGATGCCGCTCTTCATCCGGCGCATGGCGCGGGCCGAGGCGCTGGCGCGCGCGCGCGCCACGCTCGCCGAGATCGGCCTGGAAGAGCGCCTCGAGCACCTGCCCGCCGAGCTCTCCGGCGGCGAGCGCCAGCGCGCGGCGTTCGCGCGCGCGCTGGTCACCGAGCCCGCCTGCGTGCTCGCCGACGAGCCCACCGGCAACCTCGACACGCACACCGCCGACGAGGTGTTCGAGGCGATGGTCAAGCTCTCGGAGAAGCGCGGCACCGCCTTCGTCATCGTCACGCACGATGCCGGCCTCGCCGCGCGCGCCGAGCGCATCCTGGAGCTGCGCGACGGCGTGCTGCACGCGAAGCGCCAGAGCTGACGGGGCACCGATGGCGTTGCTGCAGGTGCTGCTGTTCCTGCTGCTCGCCGCGCTCGCGCTCGGCTGGCTCTCGCGGCGCATCAACCTCGCCTACCCGATCGCGCTGGTGATCGGCGGCAGCCTGCTCGGCTTCGTGCCGGGGCTGCCGCAGCTCGCCTTCGATCCGCAGTTCCTGCTGGTGCTGGTGCTGCCGCCGATCCTCTACCAGGCGGCGCTGCTCACCTCGTGGCGCGATTTCAAGGCGAACATGCGGCCGATCGGCTTTCTCGCCTTCGGCCTGGTGATCGTCACCACGCTCGCCGTGGGCGCGACGCTCAAGCTGCTGGTCCCGGCGATGCCCTGGGCGGTGGCCTTCGTCTTCGGCGCCATCGTCTCGCCGCCCGACGCGGTGGCCGCCACGGCGGTGCTCTCGCGCTACAACATCCCGCACCGCGTGGTGGTGGTGCTCGAGGGCGAGAGCCTGGTGAACGACGCCTCGGGCCTCGTGCTCTACAAGTTCGCGGTGGCCGCGGTGATGACGGGCGTGTTCTCGCTCTCCGAGGCGAGCGTGCAGTTCGTGCTGGTCGCCGCGGGTGGCACCGCCATCGGCATGCTCGCCGCCTGGGTGTTCGTGCAGCTGCACCGGCACATCGGCGATCCGTTCATCGAGGTGCTGGTGTCCATGTCCGTGCCCTACGTCGCCTACATCGCGGCGGAGTCGCTGCACCTCTCGGGCGTGCTCGCGGTGGTGGCGGCGGGCCTGTTCCGCGGGCGCCATGCGCCGAGGATGGTGTCGGCG
>DASWBP010000352.1:0-3738 GCA_036390555.1 Burkholderiales bacterium
CATCCTCGGCGTGGAGGTCTACGGCGCCGGTCCCTTCGGCACCGCCCACCTCGCCGACCGCGGCGCCGAGGTGATAAAGATCGAGCAGCACGAGGGCGGCGACATCTCGCGTGCGGTGGGGCCGACATTCCTGGGAGAGGACGACAGCGCCTTTTTCCAGTCGCTCAACCGCAACAAGAAGTCGCTCACGCTCGACCTCAAGCACCCGCGCGGGCGCGAGGTGTTCGTCAGGCTCGTCGCCACCGCGGACGGCCTGATGGGAAACCTGCGCGGCGACCAGCCGGAAAAGCTCGGCCTCACCTACAAGGACCTCTCGGCGGCGAACCCGAGGATCGTCTGCGCGCACCTCTCGGCCTACGGGCGCGACGGTGCGAGGAAATCCTGGCCGGGCTACGACTACCTGATGCAGGGCGAGGCGGGGTGGCTCTACCTGAGCGGCGAGCCCGACGGCCCGCCGGCGCGCATGGGGCTTTCCGTGGTGGACTATTCGACCGGCACAACCTGCGCGCTCGCGCTGCTTGCCGGCATCCTGGAAGCACGCCGCACGGGACGCGGGCGCGACGTCGACGTCTCGCTCTACGACGTCGCCATGCATCAGCTCAACTACCCGGCCGCCTGGTACCTGAACGATGGCCTGGTGACCACGCGCGTCGCGCGCTCGGCGCACCCCTTCATCGCGCCCTCCCAGCTCCTGCGCACGCGGGACGGCTGGATCTTCGTTATGGCGCAGACGCAGCGCTTCTGGGAGCTGCTGTGCGAGAAGCTCGGTCGCCCGGAGCTCAAGACGTGGCAGGAATTCCGCGACTTCGCCGCGCGGCGTGAGCACCGCGAGAAGCTCACCAAAGTGCTCGACGCCGAATTCTCCAAGCGCACGACGGCCGAATGGCTGCAGGCTCTGCGCGGCGCGATTCCGTGCGGCCCGGTCTACGACATGGTGCAGGCGCTGGAGAACCCGTACTTCCGCGAGCGCGGCGGCGTGCAGGTGTTCGACCACCCGGACAAGCCCGGCTTCAAGCTGGTGGCGAGCCCCTTCCGGCTCGACGAGCCGCTGCCGGCGCGCCCCGCGCCCAAGCTCGGCGAGCATACCGACGCGCTCCTGCGCGAGCTCGGCTACGCCGACGCCGACATCGCGCGCCTGAAAGTCGACAAGGCGGTTTGATGAAGCTGGAGGGCCTGCGCGTCATCGACCTGTCGCTGTTCCTGCCGGGACCGCTTGCCACGCAGTTCATGGCCGATCACGGCGCCGAAGTCATCAAGGTGGAGTCCGTCCACGAAGGAGAGCCCAACCGCGCTATCGGCGCGCAGCGCGACGGCGTGAGCGTGTATTTCGCCAACACGCACCGCGGCAAGAAGAGCCTCGCGCTGGACCTCAAGCAGCCGGAAGGCGTCGAAGTGCTGATGCGCCTTGCCGAGAAGTCCGACGTGCTGGTGGAGGCTTTCCGCCCCGGCGTCGTGGACCGCCTCGGCATCGGCTACGCGCAGGTGTCGAAGCGCGCCCCGCGCCTTGTCTATGCCTCGATCGCGGCATTCGGCCAGACGGGACCGTATCGCGATCTCGCTGCGCACGACCTCGCCACCGAGGCGATGACGGGCGTGCTGTCGCTCAACCGCGGCGGTGACGGCAAGCCGGCGATCCCCGCGCTCGCCAACGCCGACATGCTCGCCTCGATGATGACGCTCGCGGGCATCCTGATGGCGCTGTATCGACGCACGGAAACCGGCGAGGGCGACTTTCTCGACATGGCGATGGCCGATTGCCTGCTCGCCTGCCTGCCGAACAACATGGGCGTCGCCATGACCGAGCGGCGCCAGCCCGACCTCAAGTCCGAGCGCGCGCTCGGCGGCAACGCCCTGTACCAGATCTACGAGACGAAGGACGCCGACCACGTGGTCCTCGCCGGGCAGGAGCTGAAGTTCGCGAAGAACCTGCTCGAGCCCCTGGGGCGCCCGGATCTCGTAGAGCTGTGCAAGCTGCCGCCGGGCCCCGGGCAGGACCCGGTGCGAGCGTTTCTGCGCGAGACCTTCCGCACAAAGACGAAGGCGGAATGGGTCCAGTGGTTCAAGGGGCGCGATGTGGCCTTTGCGCCGATGCGCACGCTTCCCGAGGCGCTGGATGACGCGCATTTCAAGGCGCGCGGCATGGCGTTGAAGGATGCGCGCGGCTGGGATCACCTCGGCGTGCCGATCGCGTTCCGCAACGAGCCTGCGCAGCCGGATTTCGATCCGCCGGCGCACGGCCAGCACACGCGCGAGATCCTTGGCGCGCTTGGCTACGCCGCGGCGGAAATCGCGCAGCTTGCCGCGCGCGGCGTCGTCAAGGCGGCTTGAGCCGGCACCTCGTCATCCTCAACCCCGCGGCGGGACGCGGGCGCGCGCGCCGCGAATGGCCGCGCGCCGCCGCGCGGCTGCGCGCGCTGGGGCTCGCGTTCGACCTCGCCGAAACGCATGCACCCGGGGAGGGCATCCTGCACGCCGAGCGTGCTGCGGGCGAGTACGAAACGGTGATCGCCGCGGGCGGCGACGGTACGATCCACGAGGTGGTGAACGGCCTGATGCGCGCGGGCGGCAAGGCGGCGCTCGGCATCGTGCCGCTCGGCAGCGGCGATGACTTCCTGAAGGTGCTGCCGCCGCGCGATCCCATCGAGCGCATTGCGAGTGGCGTGCCACGGGCGCTCGACGTAGGCCGCATCCGCTGCGGCGCCGAGGTGCGCTGGTTCGCGAACGGCATGGACATCGGTTTCGGTGCGCACGGCGCGCGCAACCTGACAAAAGTACCGGCATTCCTCACCGGCCTCGCTGCCTACCTGGGCGCCCTCGTCCTGACGATGGTGCGCTACCCGAGGCTCGAAGTCACTCTGCAGCTCGACGATGGCCTGCCGGAAGCGCTGGCCACAAGCCTCACCGCAGTGATGAACGGCTCCTGCATCGGCGGAAGCTTCCGGGTCTGCCCCGGCGCGCGCCCCGACGACAGCGAGCTCGACCTGCTGATCGCGCGGGACTGCAGCCGCCTCGACATCCTCGCCCTCGCGCCAAAGATCATGCGCGGCACGCACGCGGGCGACCCGCGCCTGCGGCAGGCGCGCGCGCGCCGCGTGCGCATCGAGTCGGCCGAGCCGCTGCTTGTGGAGGCTGACGGCGAGATCGTCTTCGAGGACGCGCGGCGCCTCGACATCGAGGCGCTGCCCGGCCGGCTCCGGGTGATCTCCTGACGCATGGCTATAATCGCCAGGCGCTTCACCATCAGGGGGACAGGAACATGCACACCGTACGCGGACTGCTGATCGCCACACTGGGATTCTTCGCCGCGCCCGCATTCGCGCAGGGCGGGTCCGACGAGCTCTGGGACATGACCACGCGTATGGAGATGGCAGGCATGCCGGGGGGAGGGCAAAGCTTCACCAACCAGGTTTGCATGAAGAGAGGGCAGACGCAGCCGGACAAGATGTCGCAGGACAAGAACTGCACGGTCGCCGAGATGCGCACGGTGGGGAACACGACCACCTGGAAGATCGTGTGCACGGGCCGCAATCCGGTGACCGGCGAGGGGGAGGTCACGCGCACCAAGGACAGCATGAACGGGCGCATCCGCATGCAAGGCAAGCGCGGCAACGAGAGCTATGACATGACCACGGTGATGCAGGGGCGCCTGGTCGGCAACTGCAACGCCGAGGACCAGAACAAGAAGGCGCAGGCGGCGATGGCGGCGGGCAGCGCCCAGCTGGCCAAGATGTGCAAGGA
>DASWBP010000353.1:0-2365 GCA_036390555.1 Burkholderiales bacterium
TGCTCGGTGCGGATCTGCACCTCCACCGGCACGCCGTAGGGGCCGATCAGCGCGGTGTGCAGCGACTGGTAGCCGTTGCCCTTCGGGATGGCGATGTAGTCCTTGAACTTGCCCGGCACCGGCTTGTACAGGCCGTGCAGCGCGCCGAGCGCGAGGTAGCAGGTCGGCGCGTCCTTGACGATGACGCGAAAGCCGTAGATGTCGTGCACCTCGGAGAAGGAGAGGTGCTTCTCGGTCATCTTGCGGTAGATGGAGTAGAGGTGCTTCTCGCGCCCGAACACGGTGGCGGCGATGCCCGCTTCCGCGAGCCTCGCCTTCACCGCCGCCTCGATCTTGCCGACCACCTCGCGGCGGTTGCCGCGCGCCGACCTGGTGGCCTTGGCGAGCACGCGGTAGCGCAGCGGATACAGGTGCGAGAAGGCGAGCTCCTGCAGCTCGTGGAACAGCGTGTTCAGCCCCAGGCGGTTGGCGATCGGCGCGTAGATCTCCATCGTCTCGCGCGCCACGCGCTTCCTCTTCGCGGGCGGCACCGCATCGAGCGTGCGCATGTTGTGCAGCCGGTCGGCGAGCTTGATGAGGATGACGCGCACGTCGCGTGCCATCGCCAGGAGCATCTTGCGGAAGTTCTCGGCCTGCGCGTCCTCGGCCGACTGGAACTCGATCTTGCCCAGCTTGGAGAGGCCGTCCACCAGCTCGGCGACCGGCTTGCCGAAGGTGTCCGAGATCTCGGTCTTGGTGACCGAGGTGTCCTCCATCACGTCGTGCAGCAGCGCCGCTACCAGCGCCTGGCCGTCGAGGTGCCAGTCGGCGAGGATCTCCGCGACCGCGAGCGGGTGGGAGATGTAGGGGTCGCCCGACTGGCGCTTTTGCCCCTTGTGCGCCGCTTCCGAGAAACGGTAGGCGTCCGCCAGGCGCGCGACGTCGGCCTGCTTCAGGTAGCCGAAGCGGCTCTCATCCAGGGCGTGAACGGCAGCCATGCGGGGAGATTACCGCAGGGCCGCCAGGCTCGGGGTGCCGCCCCTCGCGCGACTCGGGCGGCTGCCGGGTGCCGTCAGGCGCCCAGCGGCGAGGTCGGCGGCGAGGGCGGCGTCGCGTTGCGCTTGAGTACTTCGGTGCCCACCTTGCCGGTGGCGATCTCGCGCAATGCGATCACGGTCGGCTTGTCGCGGTTGGGCTCCACCAGCGGCGAAGCGCCGGCGCCGAGCTGGCGCGCGCGATAGGTCGCGGCGAGCGTCAGCTGGAAGCGGTTGGGAATTCTCAGCAGGCAGTCGTCTACGGTGATGCGGGCCATGGTCAGCGTTCCGATCTGAAGACTTCGGGGTGTCGCTCGAGCTGCCGGCCGGTGGCCAGCCTCTCGGCGCGCACGATCGCCCGCAGGTCGAGCCGGGCATCGTCGAAGTATTTGTTAATTATAGCGTATTTGAACTCCGGGGCGTGGCTCATCTCTTCGGCGGCGTTACGCAGCCGCCGCCTGATCACTTCGTCCGAATCCTGCGCGCGCTTGCGCAGGCGCTGCTCGAGCTCGGCCATCGACGGCGGCAGGATGAAGATGCCGATGCTCTCCGGGTACAGCCGCCGTACCTGCGCAGCGCCCTGCCAGTCGATCTCGAGCAGCAGGTCGCGGCCGCTCGCACGCACCTGCTCGATCACCTTCTGCGAGGTGCCGTAGCGGTGCCCGTGCACCTCGGCGCTCTCGAGGAACTCGCCGCGCTGGAGCATGGCCTCGAAGGTCGGCAGGTCGACGAAGTGGTACTCGCGGCCGTTCTGCTCCCCGGGGCGCGGCGCGCGCGTGGTGTAGGACACGGAGGGCGCAAGGCCGCGCTCGTCCTCCAGGAGCTTCGCGATCAGCGAGCTCTTGCCGGCGCCCGAGGGCGCGGTGATGACGAACAGCAGCCCCTGCGTCATTCGATGTTCTGCACCTGCTCGCGCACCTGCTCGATGAGCAGCTTCAGCTCCAGCGCGCAGTCGGCGATCCTCTGCGTCGCCGCCTTGGAGGCGAGCGTGTTCGCCTCGCGGTTGAGCTCCTGCGCGAGGAAGTCCAGGCGCTTGCCGGCGGCGCCGCCCTTGGCGAGCGTGCGCTCGACCTCTTCGAGGTGCGCGGCGAGGCGCTGCAGCTCCTCCTCGACGTCGGTCTTCACCGCGAACACCGCGAGCTCGGCGCGCACGCGCTCGTCGTCCGCGGTGCCGATCGCTTCGCGCAGGCGCTCGGCAAGGCGCGCCTGGTAGGCGGCGTTCGCCTCGGGCACCAGCGGCCGCACCTCGGCGAGGCGCGCGCGCATCTGCGCCACGCGCCCGGCGACCAGCGCGGCGAGCTTCGCGCCCTCGCGCTCGCGCGCCGCGCACAGCTCGTCCACTGCGCGCCGCG
>DASWBP010000354.1:0-18212 GCA_036390555.1 Burkholderiales bacterium
CTTGCGGTACTCGTTCGACTTGAAGTCCGAGAGGCGCACGATCACCGGCTTCGGCCAGAACGCAGCGGCAATGGTGGCCACGCCCTCGACCAGCTTCTCGCGGAAGAAATCCTTCGGCGTGCCGTAGCCGCGCGCGGCGGCTGCCACGGCGACGCGCAACTCTTCGGGAAGGTCGGGATACTCCAGGCAGGCCCGCGGGTGGATGCCGATCTCGTTGTTGATGACGAATTCCAGCCGCGCCAGGCCCACGCCCGCATTGGGCAGCTGCGCGAAGCTGAAGGCGAGCTGCGGGTTGCCGACGTTCATCGCGATCTTCACCGGCAGCGGCGGCATCTCGCCGCGCGCCACCGCGGTCACCTCGAACGGCAGGCTCCCCTCGTAGACGTTGCCCGTGTCGCCCTCGGCGCAGGACACCGTCACCGCCTGGCCGTCGCGCAGCCGGTCCGTGGCGTCGCCGCAGCCGACCACCGCCGGAATGCCGAGCTCGCGCGCGATGATCGCCGCGTGGCAGGTGCGCCCCCCGCGGTTGGTGACGATCGCAGAGGCGATCTTCATCACCGGCTCCCAGTTGGGATCGGTCATGTCGGTGACCAGCACGTCGCCCTTCTTCACGCTCGACATCAGCGCCGAGCCCTTCACCACGCGCACGTTGCCCGCGCCGATCTTGTGGCCGATCGCGCGGCCGCTCGTCAGCACCAGGCCCTTCGCCTTCAGCCTGAATTTCTCCTCGACCTCGCCGCCTGCACGCGACTTCACGGTCTCCGGGCGCGCCTGCAGGATGTAGACGCGGCCGTCGACGCCGTCCTTGGCCCACTCGATGTCCATCGGCCGGCCGTAGTGCTTCTCGATCGCGACCGCAGCACGCGCCAGCTCCAGCACATCGGCATCGCCGATGCAGAACCGCTCGCGCTCCGCGGACGGCACGTCCAGCGTGCGCACCGAGCGCCCGGCGCGGGTGGCGTCCGCGAACTGCATCTTTTGCAGCTTGGTGCCGAGGCCGCGGCGAACGATGGCGGGCCGCCCGCGCTCCAGCATCGGCTTGTGCACGTAGAACTCGTCCGGGTTCACCGCACCCTGCACCACCATCTCGCCCAGGCCGTAGGACGCAGTGATGAACACCACATCGCGGAAACCCGACTCCGTGTCCAGCGTGAACATGACGCCGCTCGCGCCGAGGTCGCTGCGCACCATCTGCTGGACCGCGGCCGACAGCGCCACCTCGCCATGCTCGAAGCCGTGGTGCGCGCGATAGGAAATCGCGCGGTCGTTGTACAGCGAAGCGAACACGTGGCGCACTGCCTCCAGCACGTGGTCGACCCCGTGGATGTTCAGGAAGGTTTCCTGCTGGCCGGCGAAGGACGCATCCGGCAGGTCCTCGGCCGTCGCGGAAGAGCGGACTGCAAAGGAGACTTCAGATGAGGACTGCTCTACAAGCTCTTGATAATGTGACCTTATATCATGCTCAAGTCTGGCGGGAAGCGGGGTCGCAAGAATCCAGGCGCGGATCTCCGCCCCGCACCTCTCGAGCGCCTCGACATCCCCTTCGGGAAGGTCCTTCAGCCGCAAGGCAATGCGCTGGCCGAGACCGCCCGCCTGCAGAAACTCGCGGTAGGCGTCGGCAGTGGTGGCGAAGCCGCCCGGCACGCGGATGCCTGCCTGCGTCAGGCCGCCGATCATTTCGCCGAGGGAGGCGTTCTTGCCGCCGACCTGCGGCAAGTCCGCCATGCGCAGGTCCTTGAGCCACGCGACGTTCATTTCCCTGATATTTTATCCGGCATGCCGCAACGCCGCACCGTGTTCTTCGTCTCCGACGGTACGGGCATCACGGCGCAGATGCTGGGCAACAGCCTGCTCACGCAGTTCGAAGGCCAGGACTTCAACCAGGTCACCCTGCCCTTCGTCAACGCCCTGGACAAGGCCGAGGAATGCCGGGCGCGCATCGAGGCGGAATCGGCGCGCGGCAACGGGCAGCCGATCGTGTTCTCCACCCTGGTCAACGCCGACCTGCGCGCCGTGGTGCGCAAGTCGAACGCGCTGTTCGTGGACTTTTTCGAGACCTTCATCGGGCCGCTCGAGGCAGGCCTCGGCGTGCAGTCCAGCCACACCATCGGGCGCTCGCACAGCGCCACGGACAAGCGCGAGTACACCCAGCGCATCGAGGCCATCAACTTCGCCATGTCGCACGACGACGGCGCCTCGCACCGCGACCTCGCGCTGGCGGACGTGATCCTGGTCGGCGTCTCGCGCAGCGGCAAGACGCCGACGAGCCTCTACCTGGCGCTGCAGTTCGGCGTCAAGGCGGCCAACTATCCGCTCATCCCCGAGGACTTCACGCGCATGCAGCTGCCCTCCGCGCTGTTGCCCTTCAAGTCGCGGCTCTACGGGTTGACCATCGCGCCGGAGCGGCTGCGCGAGATCCGGCAGGAGCGGCGTCCCGACAGCCGGTACGCGGACCTGGCCAACTGCCGCTTCGAGGTCGACGCGGCGGAAAAGCTGATGCGGCGCGAAGGCATCCGCTGGATCAACTCCACCGCCAAGTCCATCGAGGAGATTGCCACCACCATCCTGCGTGAGCTCAGGATCGAGCGCCACGTGTATTAGGAGCAGGGGGCGCTGCGGCGCCAGTTGCGCCCCCCGGTCGCAGATTTATGCGCGGCGACGGGCGCGTTCGTAGAAGCAGATTGCCGCGGCAGCGGCCACGTTGAGGGATTCGGTTCCCGGGGCAAGAGCGATCGTCGCGCGCTGTGCCGCCCGCGCCGCAAGCGCCGCGCTGACTCCCCGTCCCTCCGCGCCGAAGATCCAGCCCACACGCGCGCCCAGCTCGATCTGAGCAAGCGGGCGCCCGCCGTGCGCCACGGCGCACACCGTCGTGCCGGCAAAGCGCTCGAGCGCCGCGGCAAGGTCATCGGCGCGGCCAAGATGCAGCGAGAAATGCGCGCCCATCGCCGCGCGCAGGACCTTGGGCGACCAGGCGTCCGCGCATCCGCCGCCAAGCACTGCGCTACGCAGGCCGAAGGCCGCGGCGCTGCGCAGGATGGCGCCGACATTGCCCGCGTCCTGGACCGCCTCGAGGTACACGCAATCGCCCTGCGCCGGCTCGGCGCCTGCCGCGGGTATCTCGATCTCGGCGGCGATGCCGGTCGGCGTGCTCACGTCGACGATCCAGCGGAACACCGGGTCGGCGATGAGCACGGGCTCCATGCCGGCGCGCTCGCGGAGCGCCGCGATCTCTGCGTCGCTGCGCCCGCTCTCGCTCACGAGCAGCGCCATGGGACGCCTTCCGGCGGCGAGGCACGCCGCGACAAGGTGCGCACCCTCGATGAGTGTGCGGCCCTCGCTGCGTCGCGCGCGGCCATCGTGGGCGAGCGCACGCCACCGGCGCACGCGCGCGTTCTCGCGCGACCTCAGCGCCGTCACGACTCCAGCACCTTGCGCACGGGGGCAAAGCTGCGCCGGTGGATTGCGCTCGCGCCGTGGCGCGCTAGGAGCGCGAGATGCTCGGGCGTCGGGTAGCCCTTGTGCCGGTCAAGCGCATACGCGGGAAACTTCGCGTGCAAGCGAAGCATCTCGGCGTCGCGCGCCGTCTTGGCGAGGATCGAGGCCGCCGAGATCTGCGGCACGCTGCGGTCGCCGCCCACCACTGCGCGCGCGCGGCAGGCAAGCGCCGGGCAACGGTCGCCATCGATCCACGCCTCGTCAGGCGGCGGCGCAAGCGCGAGCACCGCGCGCTGCATGGCCAGCAGCGTCGCCTGCAGGATGTTGAGGCGGTCAATCTCCTCGACCGTCGCGCTCGCCACCGCCCAGGCGCGCGCCTCACCCCGGATGCGTTCGGCGAGCGCCTCGCGGCGTCCGGGCGCCAGCAGCTTGGAGTCCTTGAGGCCGTCGATCTTGCACCGAGGGCCGAGCACGACGGCCGCCGCGAACACCGGGCCGGCGATCGGGCCCCGGCCCGCCTCGTCTACGCCGCAGATCAGCGCTACCTGCTCAGGCACGGCCTTCGTCAAGCACGTGCAGCACCGCATCGGCCGCCTTCTCCGCCGTGTTCTGCCGCAGGGTCACGTGGAATGAGCGGAACTTCTCCACCTGGCGCTTCTGCAAACCCGTGTCGCGCAACAGCGCGAGCAACGCCGCGGCGAGCGCCGCGGGCGTGGCCCTGCCCTGCAACAGCTCCGGCACCAGCGGCTCGCCCGCGAGGATGTTGGGCATGCCCACGTAAGGCAGGTACATCATGCGCCGCATGATCAGCCAGCTGAGCGGAGCCTGCCGGTAGGTGATGACCATCGGCGTCTTGAAGAGCGCGGCCTCCAGCGTGGCGGTGCCGCTCGCCACCAGCGCCAGGTCCGCCGCGGCGAGCGCTTCATGCGAATGGCCGAACATCAATGTCAGGGGCAGGTCGGTGCGCTGGTTGCGGTGCACGGCCACCTCGAACATGTCGCGCGTCTCGCGCGTCGCCATCGGGCAGATGAAGTGCACCTCGGGCACGTCCTGGCGTAGGCGGTGCGCCGCCAGCACGAAGCAGTCGGCCATGTGCTGCAGCTCCGAGCGCCGGCTGCCCGGCAGGAGCGCGACGATGAGCTTGCGCGACGGCAGCCGCAGCTGCGCGCGCGCCTCGACCTTGTCCACCTCCAGGGGAATCAGGTCGGCGAGCGGATGGCCGACGTAGGTGACCGGCACCCCGGCCTTTTCGTACAACGCGGACTCGAACGGGAACATCGCAAGGAGGTGCGTCGCCGAGCGCGCGACGCGGTGCACGCGCCAGCGCCGCCATGCCCAGACCGAGGGACTGACGTAATGCACCGTCGGGATGCCCGCTTCGCGCAGCCGGCGCTCCAGGTCCAGATTGAAATCGGAGGCGTCCACGCCGATGTACAGGCCAGGACGGTCGGCGAGCAGCGCGTGCGCCAGGTCGCGGCGGATGCGCGTGATCTCACGGTAATGCCGCAGCGCCTCGGCGTAGCCCCGCACCGCGAGCTTCTCCATCGGCAGCTGCACGTCGAAGCCCTGCGCGGCCATGCGCGGGCCCCCAATGCCCGCGAATTGCAGCTGTGGGCGCCTTGCCTTCAGTGCCGCGATGAGGTGGGCGCCGAGCTGGTCGCCGGACGCCTCCCCGGCCACCATCGCAATGCGGCTTGCGGCCTCGGCCCCCGCTGCCACGTCAGCGAATGATGCCGCGCTTGGATTGCTCGACGAATTCGAGCAGGGCACGCACCTCGGGAGCCTCGGCGGCCTGGTCCGCCAGCTCACGCTTGGCGCCCTCGAAATCCAGCCCCGCCCGGTACAGCGTGCGGTAAGCGCGTTTCACGCGCCGGATCGCTTCGGCGGAGAAGCCGCGCCGGCGCATGCCCTCGCCGTTGATGCCGAAGGGCTTGGCCATGTTGCCCGCGGCCATGACATAAGGCGGCAGGTCCTGCGCGAGGTAGGCGCCCATCGAGGTGAAGCTGTGCGCACCGATGCGCACGAACTGGTGCACCACCGTGGCGCCGCCGAGGATCGCCCAGTCGCCCACTGCCACGTGCCCCGCCAGGCCGGTGTAGTTGGCCATGATCGTGTGGCTGCCGACCTCACAGTCGTGGGCGACGTGCACGTAGGCCATCAGCCAATTGTCATCGCCGATGCGCGTCACCCCCGCATCCTCGGCCGTGCCGCGGTTGACGGTCACCCCTTCGCGAAAGGTGTTGCGGTCGCCGATCTCCACGCGCGTCGGCTCGCCAGCGTACTTCTTGTCCTGTGGCGCGGCGCCGATCGAGGCGAACTGGTAGACGCGGTTTTCGCGTCCCAGCCGCGTGTGGCCCTCGATCACGACGTGCGGCCCGATCCAGGTGCTTTCGCCCACGACCACGTGCTCGCCGATGATCGAATAGGCGCCCACTTGGACGCCGGCGCCCAGCTGCGCGCCCGGATGCACGAGCGCAGTCGCGTGCACTTGCGCCCCGCTCACTTCTTCTCCATCAGGCGCTCGGTGCACAGGATCTCGGCCTCCGCCGCGACGTCGCCGCCCACGCTTGCGATGCAGGCGAACTTCCAGATGCCGCGCTTGTGGCCCAGCAGCTCGACCTCGAGCTCCAGCTGGTCGCCGGGCACCACCGGCCGCTTGAAGCGCGCGCCGTCGATGCCGGCGTAATAGTAGGTGCTGCGGGCGCTCGCGGTCTCGCCCTTGGTGCGCAGCGCTAGGATGCAGGCCGCCTGCGCCATGGCCTCCAGGATCAGCACGCCGGGCATGATCGGCCGGCCCGGAAAGTGGCCGAGGAACTGCGGCTCGTTCGCCGAGATGTTCTTCACCGCGCGGATGCGCTTGCCCGGCTCGCAAGCCAGCACGCGGTCCACCATGAGCAGCGGGTAGCGCTGCGGCAGATGGTCGAGAACCCCCCGGATGTCCATTTCAGTCATTGCGTTTCTTCCTTTTGCTGCGAGTCTTTTCCAGCGCGCCGACGCGCGCGGCCAGATCGTCGAGGTGCCGCAGCAGCGCCGCGTTGCGTAGCCACGTCGCGTTCTCGTCGAACGGGAATATCCCCGTGTAGGTGCCGGGCTTGCGGATCGAGCGCGAAATCAGCGTGCCCGCGGAGACGTGCACGCCGTCGCAGATGCTGAGGTGCCCGAGGATCATCGCCGCGCCGCCGAAGGTGCAGTGCCGGCCGATCACCGCGCTGCCGGCGACGCCGACGCAGCCCGCCATCGCGGTGTGCGCGCCAATGCGGCAGTTGTGGCCGATCTGGATCTGGTTGTCGAGCCTGACGCCTTCCTCGACGACCGTATCCTCGAACGTGCCGCGGTCAATCGTGGTGTTGGCGCCGATCTCGACATCGTCGCCGACCAGCACGCGGCCGACATGCGGGATCTTGACCCAGCGGCCATCCTCGTTCGCCATGCCGAAGCCGTCGGCGCCGATGACGGCGCCGGCATGCACGATCACCCGCGCGCCCAGCCGGCAGTGCGCATAGACCACCACCTGCGGGTGCAGGCGGCTGTCGGCCCCGATCGCCGCCCCCTCCCCCACATAGCAGCCCGCGCCGATCCAGGCGCGCTCGCCAACCTCGGCGCCTTCGCCCACCACCGCGCCGGCCTCGACGCAAGCGCTGGCGGCCACCTTGGCGCCGGCATGGACTTGCGCTGAGGCATGGATGCCTGCGGGCGGCAGCTTGACGGGATTGAGCAGCTGCACCGCGCGCGCGAAGCAGACGTGCGGATTGCCGGCGACGATGCGCGGCAGGCTTGTCTCCGACTCCGCGGCGGGCGCGAGGATCACCGCCGCCGCCCGCGTCGCGGCGAGCTGGGACCGGTAGCGCGGCCCCGAGTAGAAGGCGATCTGCCGCGGGCCGGCGTGCTCCAGCGAGCCGGCCTGCTGGATCAGGACGTCGCCGTCGCCAATGACGCGCGCGCCGAGCCGGGCAGCGATCTCGCCGAGTTTGAGCGGGCCCGGCATGTCATCGGGCGGGCGGCTTGCCCTCCAGCGCCTTGATCACGCGGTCCGTGATGTCGATGCGCGCGTTCGCGTAGACGGCATCCTGGAAGATGATGTCGAACTTCTCCTGCTCGGCGATCTGGCGAATCACGCGGTTGGCCTGCTCGACCACCTGCGCCAGCTCCTCGTTGCGCCGCTGGTTGAGGTCCTCGCGGAACTCGCGCTGGCGCCGCTGGAATTCGCGGTTCAGGTCGCCGTAGTCGCGTTCCTTGGTGCGTCGCTGGCTCTCGGCCATGGTCACGCCCTGGCGCTCCAGCTCGTCCTGCAGCTTCTTCAGCTGCTCGGCCATGCGCGCCATCTCCTGGTCGCGCTTGGAGAATTCCGCCTCGATCTTCTTCTGCGCGCGCACGGCGGGCGCCGCTTCGCGCAGGATGCGCTGCGTGTTGACGAAGCCGATCTTGGTTTCGCCCTGCGCTGCGGCGGGCAGCGCGGGTACGGTCAGCAACAAGACGGCGGCTATGGCGACGAAGCGGTGCATGGAGCGTCGGCGAGTGTCAGAATCCAGTGCCAAAGGTCAATTGTAACCTCTGCACGCGGTCGACTCCTTTCTCCTCATTGAGCGGCTCGGCCAGCGAAATGCGCAGGGGTCCGAACGGCGAGCTCCAGAACAGGGCAATCCCGGCGGAGAAGCGCAGATCCGACAGCGAGACCTTCTGGGACTCTGCGTAGACCTGCCCCCCGTCGATGAACGCCGCCAGGCGCAGCGACTTGTCCTGGTCCGCGCCGGGCACCGGGAACAGAAGCTCGATATTGCCGACAATGCGCCGCGAGCCGCCCAGCGAGTTGCCGGCCGGATCGCGCGGGCCGAGCGACAGCGCGTCGTAGCCGCGCACCGTACCTGGGCCGCCTGCATAGTAGTTCTTGAAGAACGGCAGGGGCTGCCCCTGCAGCCCCCCGCCGATGCCGACGTCGCCGTTCAGGAACAAGGTAAAGGTACGGCTCAGCGGAAAGTAGAGCTGTTGCTGGATGCCGACGCGGTAGTACGTGAGGTCCCCCGTACCGACCTCCGTAGAAATGCGCGTCAGCGTGCCGTCGGTAGTGGCGATTACGCTGTTACGCGTGTCGTATGCCCAGCCCAGCGTGAACGGAAAATAGGTGTAGGCATTGCCGAACTGCGCGACGAAGTCCTTGTAGGCAAATGGACTGTTCGCAAACGTCTCCAGCTGGACGTCTTCGGCGGCGACGCCGAAGCTGATCGTCGCGCGCTCGGAGAGCGGATAGCCGAAGCGAATGCCGCCGCCCAGCGTGCTGGTCTTGTAGGCGCCCACAGAAAGCGACGAGGCGTCGACATCGCGCATGTAGACGTCGAAGCCGCGGCTCACGCCGTCGATGGTGTAGTACGGGTCAAAATAAGAGAAAGAGTAGACCTGATTGACCGAGCCACTGTTGATGTTGAATGAAAGGGACTTGCCGTTGCCGAACGCGTTGGGCTGCGACAGGGACGCTTGCAGGATCACCTTGTCCACGGTGGAGTAGCCGAGGCCGAACATCACCGCGCCGGTCTCCTTTTCCTGCACGGCGTACACGATATCCACCTGGTCCTGCTGCCCCTCGACCGGCATCGTCTCGACGTTGACCCCCTTGAAGTAGTTGGTACGGTCGATGCGCCGGCGCGAGAGCTGGATCTTGGAGCTGTCGTAGTAGGCGCCTTCGAGCTGGCGCATCTCCCGGCGGATCACTTCGTCGCGCGTCTTGGTGTTGCCGACCACGTTGATGCGGCGCACGTACACGCGGCGCCCGGCGTCCACGAGGATGGTGAATGCCACCGTGCGCTTTTCCCTGTCGACCTGCGGCACCGCATTGGCATTCGCAAAAGCGTACCCGTCGTTGCCGAGGCGGTCAGTGATCGCCTTGGTGCTCTCGGTCAGCAGCTGTCGTGAAAACACGTCCCCAGGCTTGATGCGCACCAGACGCTGCAGCTCCTCCCTGGACACCGGCGTCTGCCCGGCCACCTGCACGTCCGACACGGTGTATTTCTCGCCCTCGGTGATGTTGACCGTGATGAAGATGCCCAGGCGGTCCGGCGTGATCGCCACCTGCGTCGAGTCCACCTGGAAATCGATGTAGCCCTGGTTCTGGTAGAAGGACCTCAGGGTCTCGAGGTCCGCCGTCAGGCGCTGGCGCGAATACTGGTCGAGCTTGGTATACCAGGTGAGCCACCCCCCGGTGCGCAGGGCAAACAGGTCGAGCAGCGTCTTCTCGGAGAAGGCGCTGGCGCCGACGATGCTGATCGACTGGATCTTGGCGACGTCGCCTTCGACCACGGCGAAGCTCACCGCAACCCGGTTGCGCTCCAGCGGCGTGACCGTGGTCTGCACCTCGGCGGCATACTTGCCGCGCGACAGGTACTGGCGCTTGAGCTCCTGCTCCGCGAGGTCGAGCACCGAGCGGTCGAAGGTGCGCCCTTCGGCCATGCCGAGGTCCTGCAGCACGCGCTTCAGCGCCTCCGGCTGGAACTCGCTCAGCCCGCTGAAGTCGATCTGCGCCACGGCGGGCCGCTCCTCGACCTGCACCACCAGCACGTCGTTTTCCGCCTCGAGGCGCACATCCTTGAAGAAACCGGTGGCGTACAGCGCGCGCAAGGCCTGCTGCGCCGTCTCCTCGGTCATTTTGTCGCCGACCTTGACCGGCAGGTAGCTGAACACCGTCCCGGGCTCGATACGCTGCACGCCTTCGACGCGGATGTCCTTGACGACGAACGGCACGCGCACCTGCGCGAGCGCTGCGCCGCCCGTGCTCAACAGCCAGCCGGCGAACGCCACGACCACGCGCGTGCGCATCCGATGCATGCCGTCTCAGCCGGCGAACAGGCGGTTCAGGTCGTTGTAGAAGGCGAATGCCATCAGCACCAGCAGCAGCGCGATGCCCACCCGCTGGCCGATCTCGATGGCGCGCTCCGAAGCCGGGCTGCCCTTGAGGAGCTCGACGCCGTAGTACATCAGGTGCCCGCCGTCCAGGGGCGGGATGGGCAGGAGGTTCAGCACGCCGAGGCTGATGCTGATCAACGCGAGGAAGGTGAGGTAAGGGATCCAGCCGAGCTGCGCGGATTGCCCGGCGTAGTCGGCGATGGTGACCGGTCCCGAGAGGTGCTTCCACGAGACTTCGCCCAGCAGCATGCGGCCCAGCATCTTAAGGCTGAACACGGAGATGTCCCAGGTACGCGCCACCGCCTTGGCGACGCTCTCGAGCGGGCCATGGCGCACCTGCACGAAGATGCGCTCGGCGTAGGCGCCGGAGACCTCGGGCGCCGCGCCGATGCGGCCGATGCGCGTTCCTCCGCTCGTGACGGCATCCGGCGTCACCTCGACCGCGAGTGTCGTGCCGGCCCGCGCCACGTCGAGGCGCAGCGGCTGCCCTGGCCGACGGCGCACCGCCTGCACGAGGTCGTCCCAGGTCTCGAGCGCGCGGCCGTCGGCGTGCGTGATGCGGTCACCGGGCCGCAGGCCGGCGCGCTCCGCCGCGCTGCCCTGCACCACCTGGCCCAGCACCGCGGGCAGCGCCGGCCGGTACAGGCGCAGGCCGATGCGCTCCATCAGGTCGCTCTCGACGTCGTCTGCCGGAAAACCCGTCAGGTCCAGCGTCAGCCGAGAGATGCGCTCGCGCTCGTCGATGACCTCGAGCGCGAGAGGCTCGCGCTGCAGGGCACCTTGCAGCACGCGCCAGCGCAGTTCCTGCCAGGTCGCCACGGGCTGGCCGCCCACCTCGCGCACCACGTCGCCGGCCCGCAGGCCCGCCGCGCGCGCGAGGGTCGCCGGCGGCGGCTCGGCGACCACCGGCCGCGCCTCGGGCAGCCCGTACATGTAAAGACCGGCGTAGACGCCGATCGCGAACAGGAAATTGAACGTCGGCCCGGCGGCGACGATCAGCAGGCGCCGGCCCACGCCTTGCCGGTTGAAGGCGCGCGGCAGCTCGTCGGCGGGCACGGGTGCCTCTCGCTCATCGAGCATCTTCACGTAGCCGCCGAAAGGCACTGCGGCGACCACCCACTCCGTGCGGTCGCGCCCGCTCGTCCAGGTGGCGAGCGGCCGGCCGAAGCCCACGGAGAAGCGCAGCACCTTCACGTTGCACAGCCGCGCGGCGAGATAGTGCCCGTACTCGTGCACCACAATCAGCACGCCCAGGGCGACGATGAAGGCAACGAGCGTCTGAATAACGCTCATGCCGCCTGCCCCATGCGGCGCTCTACGCAGTTCGCGGCGGCGGCGCGCGCCCGCGCATCCGCGTCCATCACAGCTTCGAGCGTTGCGGCGGGCCCGCCGGGCAGGCGCTGCAACGTCTCCTCGATGACCTGCGCAATCGCGGTGAAGGACAGCCGGCCGGCCAGGAACGCCTCGACCGCGACTTCGTTGGCCGCGTTGAGCAGCGCCGGTGCCGTGCCGCCCGCGCGCAGCGCCTGATAGGCGAGCGGCAGGCAGGGAAAGCGCTGATGATCGGGGCGCTCGAAGGACAGCGATCCCACCGTGCCCAGGTCGAGGCGGCGCGCGCCGGACTCCATGCGCTCTGGAAAGCCGAGCGCGTGCGCGATCGGCACGCGCATGTCGGGGTTGGAAAGCTGCGCGAGCACCGAACCGTCCACGTACTCGACGAGCGAATGCACGATGCTCTGCGCGTGGATCACCACCTCGATCGCCTCCGGCGCCAGGCCGAAAAGCCAGTGCGCCTCGATCACCTCGAGGCCCTTGTTCATCATGGTGGCCGAATCCACCGAGATCTTGCGCCCCATCACCCAGTTCGGATGCGCGCAGGCCTCCTGCGGCGTGACGCGCGCCAGGCGCTCGAGCGGCGTGGCGCGGAACGGGCCACCGGAGGCGGTCAGCATGACGCGGCGCACGCCGCGCAGGGCAACCCTTCCCTCGTCCTGCGGCAGGCACTGGAACACCGCGTTGTGCTCGCTGTCGATCGGCAGCAGCACAGCGCCCGCCTCGCGCGCGGCGCGCATGAAGAGCGGCCCCGACATCACCAGCGCCTCTTTGTTCGCCAGCAGCAGGCGCTTGCCTGCGCGCGCCGCCGCCAGCGTCGCCGCAAGCCCCGCGGCGCCCACGATCGCCGCCATCACCGCGTCGCACTGCGGATCGGCGGCGACCTCCTCGAGCGCGCGCGCGCCGAAGCGCAGCTCGCAGCCCGCCTCGGCGAAGCGCGCACGCAGCGCGCGGTCCTCCGCGCAGCCCGACAGCACCGCGCGGCGCGCGCCATGGCGCTTGCACAGCTCGAGCAAGGGCTCGGCCGAGGTATGCGCGGTCAGCGCCTCGACGCGGTACCGCTCCGGATGGCGTCCGACGACATCCAGCGTGTTGGCGCCGATCGAACCCGTCGCGCCCAGCAGGACCAGTCCCCGGGTACGCGCCGCGGGCGTGCCGCCGTCGCGGGAATGCAAGGCGCTCACTTCAGGCTCATCCAATGGAAGGCGAGCACGGCGATCGGCAAGGTGGAGGTGGCACTGTCAATGCGGTCGAGAACTCCGCCGTGTCCGGGCAGCAGCGCGCCGCTGTCCTTGGCGCCCGCCTGCCGCTTCAGTGCGGACTCGAGCAGGTCGCCGACGATGCTGATGGCGCACAACAGCAGCGTCGCCGCAAGGTACGGCAGCCATACTGCACCCTGCACGCTGCCGCCGAGTGGCGCGCCCGGCAGTGCGCAGATGATAGCGTAGATGATTGTCGCCACCGCCCCCCCGGCGGCGCCTTCCCAGGTCTTTCCCGGGCTGATGCGCGGCGCAAGTCGCCGGCGCCCGACGGCGCGTCCCGCCAGGTAAGCCGCCGTGTCGGCGATCCACACCAGGCCAAGCGTCAGCAGCAGCTGGCCCGGAGAAAGCGTGACCGCCGCCAAGCCCGTCGGCACCAGCACCAGGAGACCGGCTGCAAGCAGCAGCGTCCCCGGCGTGCGATCCATGCCGCGTTGCAGCCACGCCGGCGCCAGGAACAACCAGAACCCCGCCGTGACGGAGAAAAGGGTGAACTCCGCAGGGTCAGCGGCGCGCAGGGGGTCTAGCCCCCAGGCAAGCACAGCGTAGAGCGCTAGTGCCACGCCGGCATAGGCCAGCGCGGCGCGAGGCGCGAGGCGCGCGAGCCTTCCCCACTCGTGCGCGCCGATGGCGAGCACCGCCCCGATCAGCATGGCGAACCAAGGGCGGCCGAGCACCAGGAGCGCCCCCAGGAACGCCGCCAGCAACACGGCAGCGGTCAGCGCGCGGGTGAGCAACGCTCAGGCCACCACGCTGCGCGCCGCGGGCGAAGCCGATTGTGCCTCTTCGAGCTGCTCGCTGGTGCGGCCGAAGCGGCGCTCGCGCCGTGCGTAGGAGGCGATCGCCGCATCGAGCGCGGCCGCATCGAAATCGGGCCACAACGTGTCGGTGAAGTACAACTCGGTGTAGGCGAGCTGCCAAAGCAGGAAGTTGCTCACGCGCTGCTCGCCACCCGTGCGGATGAACAGGTCCGGCTCGGGCGCGTAGCTCATCGACAGGTAGGGCGCGAGCTGCGCCTCGTCGAGCGGTCCGCGCACCGCGTCCGGATGCTCGCGCGCCAGGCGGCCCAGCGCCTGCAGGATGTCCCAGCGGCCCCCATAGTTCGCCGCGATGGTCAGCGTCAGCCGCTTGTTGGCCTCGGTAAGGCGCTCGGCCTGCGCGATCAGGGCGCGCATGCGCGGATCGAAGCGCTCGAGGTTGCCGATGACGCGCAGGCGGATGCCGTTGCGGTGCAGCCGCTCGACTTCGTGGGTGAGCGCGCCGTGGAACAGCTCCATGAGCAGCGCGACTTCCTCGGCGGGCCGGCGCCAGTTCTCCGAGCTGAACGCGAACAGCGTCAGGAATTGCACGCCGCGCTCGGCGCAGGTGCGCACCGTCGCGCGCACCGCTTCGACGCCGCGCTTGTGACCGGCGAAGCGCGGCAGGTGGCGCTGCTTCGCCCAGCGCCCGTTGCCGTCCATGATGATGGCCACATGGCGCGGCACCTCGCCGTGCCCGGGAACCTCCTGCGTGGAGCTCGGGTGCGTCACGCGGCGTTCACACTGCCAGCAACTCGGTTTCCTTCTGCTGCAGCAGCTTGTCGATCTCGGCGATCGACCGGTCGGTGAGCTTCTGCACGTCGTCCTGCGTGCGGCGCTCGTCGTTCTCCGACACTTCCTTCTTCTTCAGCGCTTCCTTGAGATGGTGGTTCGCGTCGCGCCGCAGGTTGCGGATGGCGATGCGCGCGTTCTCGGCGTCGTGCCGCACCACCTTGATCAATTCCTTGCGCCGCTCCTCGGTAAGCGCCGGCATCGGCACGCGCACGGTGTCGCCCATGCTCGCCGGGTTCAGGCCGAGGTTGGCGTCGCGAATCGCCTTCTCGACCGCCTGCAGCATCTTCTTCTCGAACGGCGCGACGCCGATGGTGCGCGCATCGAGCAGGGTCACCTTCGCCACCTGGTTCAGGGGCGTCGCGGCGCCGTAGTAATCCACCATCACGTGGTCGAGCAGCCCCGTGTGCGCGCGCCCGGTGCGCACCTTGGCGAGGTCCCCCTTGAACGCCTCGATGCTCTTGGCCATCTTCTGCTCGGTCGTCTTCTTCAGCTCGGCAAGCATTTCAGCCCCCTTCAGACATGCACCAGCGTGCCTTCGTTCCCGCCCGTGACCACGCGCTGCAGCGCGTCCTTCTTGAAGATGCTGAACACGTTCACCGGCAGCTTCTGGTCGCGGCACAGCGTGAGCGCGGTGGCGTCCATCACCTTGAGGTTGCGCTGGATCGCCTCATCGAAGCTTAGGCGCTCGTAGCGGCGCGCCGCGGGGTCCTTGTGCGGGTCGGCGGTGTACACGCCATCCACCTTGGTGCCCTTGAGCACGATCTCGGCCCCCACCTCGCTCGCGCGCAGGGCGGCGGCGGTGTCGGTGGTGAAGAAGGGATTGCCGGTGCCGGCGGCGAACACCACCACCTTGCCCTCCTCGAGGTAGCGGATTGCCTTGCCGCGGATATAGGGTTCGACGACCTGCTCGATGTTGAGCGCCGACTGCACACGGCAATCGAGGCCCGCGCGCCGCATCGCGTCCTGCAGCGCAAGCGCGTTCATCACGGTAGCGAGCATGCCCATGTAGTCGGCGGTCGCGCGGTCCATGCCGGCGGCGCCGGGCGCGAGCCCGCGGAAGATGTTGCCGCCGCCGATCACCACGCCGATCTCCACGCCCATACGCGCCACGGCGGCGATCTCCTGCACGATCGCCTCGATGGTCTGGCGGTTGATGCCGTAGGCGTCCTCCCCCATCAGCGCCTCGCCCGAGAGCTTGAGCAGGATGCGCTTGTACTTCGCGCCGACGGCGGCTTCGCTCGGCTTCACGGCGGCCCCTAGCGCCCCGCTCCCGCCGTCGCCATCACTTCGGCGGCGAAGTCGCTCGACTTCTTCTCGATGCCCTCGCCGACCACCAGGAAGCGGTAGCCGTTGAGCTTCGCCTTCTTCGCGGCGAGAAGCTTCTCGACCGTCTGCTTGTCATCCTTGACGAAGGGCTGGCCGAGCAGGGTGATCTCGCCCAGCACCTTGTTCACCGCACCCTCCACCATCCTGGCGACGATCTCCGGCGGCTTGCCGGAATCCTTGGCGCGCGCGGCGGCGATGTCGCGCTCGCGCGCGACGAAGTCCGCAGGCACGTCCGCTTTGGAGGTGTACTGCGGCTTGGCGAAGGCGATGTGCATGGCGAGGTCCTTCGCCAGGTCTTCCGGGCCCTCGAGATCCACGAGCACGCCGATCTTCACGCCATGCATGTAAAGCGCCAGGCGCCCCTGTGTCTGCAGGCGCGCGAAGCGCCGGATCGAGATGTTCTCGCCGATCTTCTGCACCAGCGCCTGCCGGCGCGCCTCGAACGTGGACAGCGCCTGCACGTCGGCCGGATTGCCCTTCGCCACTGCCTCGGCGAGCTCGCGCGCGAAGGCGATGAAATCCTCGTTCTTGGCGACGAAGTCGGTCTCGCAATTCAGCTCGAGCAGCGCGCCGAGCCTGGCATCCGGCGAGAGCCACGCGCCGATGACACCCTCCGCCGCGATGCGCCCCGCGGCCTTGCTCGCCTTGGCGCCGCTCTTGATGCGCAGCAGCTCCTCGGCCTTCTTCAGGTCGCCGCCCGCCTCGGCGAGCGCCTTCTTGCACTCCATCATCCCCAGCCCGGTCAGTTCGCGCAGCTCCTTCACCAGGCTTGCACTGATTTCCGCCATTCCTACGCTCCTCAAGTCCAAAAAAAGGGGCCGGGGGCCCCTTTTGCACTGCGATTCACCGGGCCGCTCAGGCCCCGCCTTCTTCCTCGACCTCGACGAACTCGTCGCGCGAGGCCGCCGCGACCTCCTCGACCGCCTGCGAGCGGCCTTCCAGCACCGCGTCGGCCACGCCGCGCGCATACAGCCGGATGGCGCGGCTCGAGTCATCATTCCCGGGGATCACGTAGCTGATGCCCTCGGGCGAGTGGTTGGTGTCCACCACGCCCACCACCGGGATGCCGAGTTTGTTGGCTTCGGCGACCGCGCCCTTCTGGTAACCGACGTCGATGATGAACAGCGCGTCCGGCAGCGCCGCGAGGTCCTTGATGCCACCGAGGGAGCGCTGCAGCTTTGCGAGCTCGCGCTGCAGGCCGAGCGCCTCCTTCTTCGCCATCGCCTCGAAGGTGCCGTCCTGCGACATCTGCTCCATTTCCTTCAGGCGCTTGATCGACTGCTTCACCGTCTTGAAGTTCGTCAGCATGCCGCCAAGCCAGCGATGGTCGACAAACGGCATGGCGCAGCGCAGGGCTTCTTCGCGCAGGATCTCGCGCGCCTGGCGCTTGGTGCCGACGAATAGGATCGAGCCGCGGTTCGCCGCGAGCTGGCGCACGTACTTCAGCGCCTCCTGGTACATGACCAGGGTCTTTTCCAGGTTGATGATGTGGATCTTGTTGCGGTGGCCGAAGATGAACGGCGCCATCTTCGGGTTCCAGTAGCGGGTCTGATGTCCGAAATGGACGCCCGCCTCGAGCATCTGACGCATGGTGACCGACACGTTGCACTCCTCGTAGGGTTGTCGACTGCCGCCCCGGTCCAACCGAAAACCCTTGCGGGCACCCTAACCGGCCGGGGCGGGAAATTTGGTCCGCCCCAAGCATGGCTTGAGGCGCTGACCAGACGAAAATTCTAGCATAATCAGCGAACAAGGCCCAACGCTGCCGCGCGAGTGCGTTGCTGCATGGGGCCCATTGGCTTATCCTGCGCCCTTTTTTTCGCTCCCCATGCCCGTCATCCCGAAGACGCCCGAGGAAATCGAGAAGATGCGCATCGCCGGGCGCCTTGCCGCCGAGGTGCTGGATTACATCGCGCCGTTCGTCAAGCCCGGCGTCACCACGGGCAAGCTCAACGACCTGTGCCATGCGTACATGGTGGGGGTGCAGGGGACCACGCCCGCGCCGCTGAATTACGCGCCGCCCGGCTACAAGCCGTACCCGAAATCGATCTGCACCTCGGTCAACCACCAGGTCTGCCACGGCATCCCGGGCGAGCGCGTGCTCAAGCCCGGGGACATCCTCAATATCGACATCACCGTCATCAAGGAGGGCTTCCACGGCGACACCAGCCGCATGTTCTACGTCGGCGAGCCGAGCATCCAGGCGCGGCGCCTTTCCGAGGTGACCTTCGAGTGCATGTGGCGCGGCATCGAGCAGGTGCGCCCGGGCGCGCAACTGGGCGACCTCGGCGCGGCGATCCAGCAGCACGCCGAAAAGCATGGCTTTTCGGTGGTACGCGAGTTCTGCGGCCACGGCATCGGCCGCAAGTTCCACGAG
>DASWBP010000355.1:0-2490 GCA_036390555.1 Burkholderiales bacterium
GCAAGGCGAGGGCTCGAGGAGCGAGCTGCTCGCACGCTTCCGCAGCCTCGGCAACGCGGTGCTGCTCGGCAGCGCCTCGTTCCGGGAGGGCGTGGACGTGCGCGGCGAGGCGCTGTCGCTGGTGGTGATCGACAAGCTGCCGTTCGCGCCGCCCGACGACCCGGTGCTCGCCGCGAGGATCGAGGCGCTGCGCGTGCAGGGCGGCAACCCGTTCACCGAGTTGCAGCTGCCGCAGGCGATCCTGCAGCTCAAGCAGGGTGCGGGGCGCCTGATCCGCGACGAATCCGACCGCGGCGTGCTGATGCTGTGCGACCCGCGCCTGCATGCGCGCCCCTACGGGCGCCTGGTGCTCGCCAGCCTGCCGCCGATGAAACGCACGCGCGAGCTGGCGGAGGTACGCGCGTTCTTCGCTAGAATCGGCGCATGAAGATCCTCATTACCGGCGGCGGCGGCTTCCTCGGCTTCCGGCTCGCCAAGGCGCTGCTCGCGCGCGGGCAACTGGGCGGCAAGCCCATCTCATCCCTCACGCTGCTCGACGGGGCCTTCCCGCCCGCGGCGGCGAAGGAATCTCGCGTGAAGTGCGTCACCGGCGACGTCTCGGACGCGAAAACGCTCGCGCAGGTCTGCC
Organism: Burkholderiales bacterium; assembly: GCA_036390555.1. Lineage (GTDB taxonomy): Bacteria > Pseudomonadota > Gammaproteobacteria > Burkholderiales > SG8-39 > JAABQT01. The sequence goes on from DASWBP010000355.1 coordinate 629, forward strand.
CGCCCGACACCGACGCCGTGTTCCACCTCGCGGCGGTGGTCAGCGGCGCGGCGGAAGCCGATTTCGACCTCGGCATGCGCGTCAACCTCAAGGGCATGGAGCTGCTGCTGGAGACCATGCGCCGCTGCGCAAGACCGCCGCGCCTCGTCTACACGAGCTCGGTGGCGGCCTTCGGCGGCGCGCTGCCCTCGGTGCTGGACGACGCCACCATCGCCAACCCGCAGACTTCCTACGGGATGCAGAAGGTGGTCGGCGAGTACCTGGTCACCGATTATTCGCGCAAGGGCTTCCTCGACGGACGCTCGCTGCGCCTGCCGACCATCGTGGTGCGCGCGGGCAAGCCCAACGCCGCGGCCTCCTCGTTCGCCAGCGGCATCATCCGCGAGCCGCTGAACGGCGTGGTCTCCGAGTGCCCAGTGGCGCCGGAAACCGGCGTGTGGCTGCTCTCGCCGCGGCGCGTGGTGGATGCGTTCATCCACGCCTGGGAGCTGCCGCCGGAGGCGTGGGGCACGCAGCGCTGGCTGAACCTCCCGGGAATCACGGCGACGGTCGCGCAGATGATCGAGGCGCTGCGCCGCGTCGCGGGCGATGCCGTCGCGAAGCGCGTGGTGTTCAAGCCCGATGCGCGCATCCAGGCGATCGTCAAGACCTGGCCGGTGAACTTCCGCACGCCGCGCGCGCTGGCGATGGGCTTCAAGCCCGACGCCGACGTCGACAGCCTGATCCGCGACTACATCGCCGACGAAGGCATCAAGCCGAGCTAGGCAAGCTTCGGGCGAGTCGCACCGCGGCGCAAAGCCCGGCGGCGGCGCACACCGGGCGTCGTCTAAGGTCCGCGCTTTGCCGCGCCGCAGGCGCAGCGCAGCGAATTGAAGGCGTCGGTCAACGACGCGCTGTCAGGCCGCATGTTTGGAGCCTGCGGCCGTCGTGTCAGGCAGCGAAACGCTTTTTCGCGGAGGCCGCGCCCCGGCTTTGGCGGCTTTCGGCAAGTCGCGCGACAGCGGAAATCCCTTGCGCACGTGCTCCGCGAGCATTTCGCAGAAGACCTTGGCATAGCCGGGTAGCGGCCGGCGCTTGTCGGATAGCACGGTCAACGGCTCATCCAGCGGCTTGCCGAGGTAGGTTACGCGCAGCACCCGCACGCGGTAGCGATGGATGCGCAGAGCCGACGGGATAATGGCGACCCCGTGGCCCGCTTCCGCCATGGCGAGGAGCGCATGCGGGGCGCGGGACTCGAGCGCGTTGTTCGGCGTGAAGCCAGCGAGCCGGCAGGCCGCGTCGAAATTCCTGCGCATGGCAAAGTCCTGTGTCGCCTGCAGGAGCGGATGGGGCGCGAGGCGGCCGATCTCGACCGCGCCGTCGGCTCCGAGGCTCAGCTTCGGATGGCACGCCGCGAGCATCTCCATGGGCGCGAGCGGGTGGCTTGCGAAGCGCTGCTCGTCCGGGGTGACCGCGCGCTCGATGGTCTGCATGAGGTGGATCTCGCCGCGTTCGAGCATTGCGAACCCCCCTGCGCCTGCCGCCGCGTCCACCAGCCTGACCTGCACGTTCGGATAGCGCGCCGCGTATTCGCGCAGGAAATCGGGGAAGATGCCCTCGATGAGATGCGGCGAGGCCGAAACGCGCAGCACGCCGACGTCGCCGCGCCGAAGGACCTGGGCCTGCTCGCTCAGCGCTCGGGCGTAGTTGAGGAGGCCGCGGCAGTCGCCGAGCAGCTGCTCGCCTTGGCTCGTGAGCAGCAGCCGCCGGCCGACGCGGTCGAAGAGCCTCAATCCCAGATCGTCCTCGAGCTGGGCGATCTGCCGCGAGAGGGCGGGCTGCGCGACATGGAGTCGCTCGGCGGCTTTGCAGACGGTACCCAG
>DASWBP010000356.1:0-6738 GCA_036390555.1 Burkholderiales bacterium
CCGGCGAGCCGCTCATCGTGCCCGTGATGCGCGGCGGCAAGCGCCTGCCGCAGCCGACACTCGCAGATTCTCGCGCGCGCTGCCTTGCGGATCTCGCGCGGCTACCTGCGCCTTCAGTGGAAATCGCGCCCGCCCTGCGCGGCCTCGCCGACGCCGTAGATCGCGAGACTCGGTAGTTAACGGCTCGCAGCCCGGCGGCGGCGCCTTCCCCAGCGCCGCGAAAGCCCCTCGCCTCAGTGCACGGTGCGTCGGGGGCCTGCAGAACTCGCCGCCGCCGGGCGCCGAGCCGACCGATGACGATTGAGGGCGTGCTCTTAGTGCCTTACGGCCTGGGATCGAGCGATTACAGCTTCGGCGCGCCGGGGCCGGCGTGGGTCTTCTCGAAGCGCGTCTGGCAGGCGATGCAGCGCTGCGCGGCGGGATTCACGCGGAGCCGCTCGTAGCCGATGTCGCCGCCGCAGTCGGTGCACACGCCATAGGTGCCCGCCGAGAGGCGCAGGCGCGCCGCCTCGAGGTCGCGCAGCTCCGCGAGGTCGCGGTTCATCTCGGCCTGGTCGAGATCGGCGAAGAGGTCCGCGACCGACTCTTCCGCGCTGTCGTGCGTCTCGCCCGCCAGCGCGCCGAAGGTCTCGCCGCGCGCGCGCTCGGCATCGCCGCGGATCTCTGCGGCGAGCTGTCGGCGCCGCTCGAGGATGCGGTGGCGCAGTTCCTGGAGCTGTTGGGTTGTCAATGCCATCTGTGATCTCCTTTGCGGCCAGCGTAGAGCACGCGCGGGGCGCACGTTTGACCAAGGTCAAACCGCCGAGCGGCCGGCGCCTTATCTTGCAGGCATGAAAACAGAACGCAGCGGCTTTCGCATGATGCAGCACGAGCAGCTCCTGCAGGAGCTGGTCCACGACACCTACAAGACGCGGCGCAAGCTCCCCGAGCCCACGCGCTGCGGCGACTGCGGCGCCGTCTGGCACCGCGGACGCTGGACCTGGAGCGCGCCGCCTGCGGACGCGCACGTGTCGCGCTGCCCGGCGTGCAAGCGCATCCGCGATCGTTTCCCCGCGGGCTTCGTGACCCTCAAGGGGCGCTTTCTCGCCGAGCACCGCGACGAGATCGTCGGCCGCGTGCGCAACACGGAGGCGGCGGAGAAGCGCGACCACCCGCTGCAGCGGATCATGAACATCGTTCCCGAGACCGGCGGGCTGCTGGTGACCACCACCGACGCGCACCTCGCGCGGCGCATCGGCGAGGCGCTGCGCAAGGCCTACCGCGGCCGCATGGAGTTCCACTACAACAAGGCCGACAACCTGCTGCGCGTGAGCTGGACGCGCTGAGCAGGGACGCCGCGGCCTGAGCGCGCGCAACGGACGGCAACCTGCATGCGCTTCCGCGACCGCTCCGACGCCGCCACGCAGCTCGCGGCAGCCCTGCAGGGCTTTCGCGGCAAGAATCCGCTGGTGCTCGCCATCCCGCGCGGCGCCGTGCCGATGGGCAAGGTGCTCGCCGAGAAGCTGCAGGGCGAGCTCGACATCGTCCTGGTGCGGAAGCTGCGCGCCCCTGGCAGCCCCGAGTTTGCCGTGGGCGCGGTGGACGAAAGCGGCTGGGCCTACATCGCGCCCTACGCTCGCGAGGTGGGGGCGGACGACGGCTACCTGCGCGAGGAGAAGGCGCGGCAGATGGAGACGCTGCGCAAGCGGCGCACCGAATACACGCCGCACCGCGCGGCGCACGACGCGGCCGGGCGCATCGCCATCGTCGTGGACGATGGGCTCGCTACCGGCGCGACCATGATCGCGGCGCTGCATGCGGTTCGCGCGCGAAAGCCCGCGCGCCTGGTGTGCGCGGTGCCGGTGGCTGCCCCGGAGAGCCTGGAAAAGGTGCGGGCCTACGCCGACGAGGTGGTGTGCCTCGCGGCGCCGCCCGGGTTCCACGCCGTCAGCCAGTTCTACAGCTCGTTCCCGCAAGTGGAGGACGAGGAAGTGATGAGGCTGCTCGCATGAAGGCCGGCGCCGACCTGCTGGTGCCTTCGGGCGCGCAGGGCGTGGTGCTCTTCGCGCACGGCAGCGGCTCGAGCCGGCACTCGCCGCGCAACAAGTACGTCGCCGCGCAGCTGCGCGTGGCGCGCCTTGCCACGGTGCTCATCGATCTGCTCACGCCGCAGGAGGACGAGGTGTACCGCACGCGCTTCGACATCGACCTCCTCAGCGAGCGCCTTGCCGAGGCGGCGCGATCGCTTGCGCGCGAGCCGCAGACCAAAGGCCTGCCGGTGGGCCTGTTCGGCGCGAGCACCGGTGCCGCGGCGGCGCTGGAGGTGGCGGCGGCGATGCCGGAAGCGATCCGCGCGGTGGTGTCGCGCGGCGGGCGGCCGGACCTCGCCTCGCGCGCGGCGCTGCGCAAAGTGAGGGCGCCCACGCTCCTCGTCGTTGGCGGCGACGACACGGGCGTGATCGAGCTGAACGAGCAGGCCTATGCCGAGCTCGGCGGCGAGAAGAAGCTGGAGATCGTGCCGGGGGCGACGCACCTGTTCGAGGAGCCCGGCAAACTCGAGGCAGTGGCGCGCCTTGCCGCGCAATGGTTTACTCGGCACCTCGCCGGTGCAACGGCGAACCCAAAGGGAGCGACACGATGAAGGTCCGCGATTTCTGCAGCCGCACGGTGGCGGTGATCGAAGCCACGGCAAGCCTGCGCGAGGCGTCGCTGCTGATGCGAGACGCGCACGTGGGCGCGCTCGTGGTGACCGGGCGAAAGGCCGGCGTGACGCGGCCGGTGGGCGTGATCACCGACCGCGACATCGTCGTCGCGGTGGTCGCGGTTCCCGGCGCGCGGCCGGAAGGCATCCGCGTGGGCGACGTCATGTCGGCGGAGCCGCGCGTGGTGCGCGATGACGCCGACCTCGCGGAAGCCGTCAAGGCGATGAGCGAGGTTGGCGTGCGACGGCTGCCGGTGATCGCGGCCGACGGCGCGCTGTTCGGCGTCGTCACGCTCGACGACGTGCTGCGCGTGCTCGCCGCGGAGCTCGGCGCGCTCGCGCTGGCGCTCGGCCGCGAGCGCGAGCAGGAAGCGCAGCAGCGCAGGCGTCTGTAAGAGCAGGGGGCGCTGCGGCGCGACTTGCGCCCCCCGCAACCTATCAACCTCGGACCAGGAGCCGCAGCCGCATGTCCTCGCCCTTCACGCCGCAGGCGCTTGCCGCTTACCTCGGCACCGTGCACGGGCGGCCGGTGGCCGCGGTGCGCGTCACACCGCTCGGCGGCGGCCGGCAGGGCGACAAGGGCTACGGCTACGGCATCCCGCTGCGCCTGGACTACGAGGTCGACGGCGCAGCGCGCCGCGCGGTGCTGGAGAGCGTGCGCCCCGGCCCCTTCGGCCACGAGCACATGTCCGACCGCGCGCAGTCGCTCCTGTGGGCGCACGACGCCTTCCACAAGCTGCCGCGCCACGTCGCTTCGCTGGATGTGGGCGCCGTGCGCGCGAGCGGCGAGCTGGTGCCGCTCGGCAGCGCGGAAGAGCTCTTCATGCTCGCCGAGTTCATCGAGGGCCATGAATACGCCGACGACCTGCTGCGCCTGCGCGCCGGGGGCGAGGCGCGCCCGCTCGACACCGAGCGTGCGAACGCGCTCTGCGACTACCTCGCCTCGATCCACCAGTTGCGCGGCCCGGACCCGGGCCTCTATGTGCGCCGCATTCGCGAGCTGCTGGGGCACGGCGAGTGCATCTTCGGGGTCACCGACAGCTACCCGGCCAGCGGCCCGGTGCCCGGGGCGACGCTCGCCGAGATCGAGAAGCGCTGCCTCGCCTGGCGCTGGAAGCTCAAGGCCCGCACGCACCGCCTGCGCCAGGTGCATGGCGACTTCCATCCCTGGAACATCATGTTCCGCGAGGGCGCTGATTTCAGCGTGCTCGATCGCTCGCGCGGCGAATGGGGCGACCCGGCCGACGACATCACCTGCCTCACGCTCAACTACCTGTTCTTCTCCCTGCAGCGCTCGGGCAGGCTCGAGGGCGCCTTCGAGCAGCTGTTCCGCGGTTTCTGGGACCGGTACCTGGAGCGCTCGGGCGACGCGGAGCTGCTTGAGGTGGTGGCGCCGTTTTTCGCCTTCAGGGGCCTCGTCATGGCCAGCCCGGTCTGGTACCCGGCGCTTGGCGAGGAATTGCGCGGCAAGGTGCTGCGCTTCGTGCTCAACGTGCTCGACGCCCCGCGCTTCGACCCCGCGAGAGCAAACGACTACTGCAAATGAGCTTTGCGGTCTGGCTTACCGGTTTGCCGGCCTGCGGCAAGAGCGCGATCGCGCGCGAGCTCGCTCGGCTGCTGCACCAGCGCGGGATTGCGCCCTCGGTGCTGGAGTCCGACGCGCTGCGCACGCAGATCACGCCGTATGCGACCTACGACGAGGCCGAGCGCGACTTGTTCTATGCTTCGCTGGTCGAGCTCGGCGCGTTCCTCGCGAGGCACGGCAGGTCGGTGATCTTCGATGCGACCGCCAATCGCAGGCGGTATCGCGACGCGGCGCGCGGCCGCATCGCGCGCTTTGCCGAGGTGTTCGTGGACACGCCGCCCGAGATCTGCGCGGCGCGCGATCCCAAGGGCCTGTATCGCGCCGCGCGCGAAGGCCGCTCGGCGACGCTGCCCGGCCCGCAGGCCGCCTACGAGCCGCCGCAGAAGCCCGACCTGGTGGTGCGCGGCGAAGCCGGCACGCCGGAGGAGGGCGCGCGCGCGGTGCTCAGGCTGCTCGAGCAGCGCGGCTGGCTCTAGATTGGCGCGCCCGATTACCATTGCCGCGATGACTCCCGACACCATGCGCATCAGCGAACCGGAACACCCATGAGCACCTTTCCCTCCTTCGATGTCTATTCCCCGCGGGAGATCGCCAACCGCGTGCAGGACGTCTGCATGGCGAAGGGCCGCCTGTCGCTGCTGCAGCTCTCGATGCTCGGCATCCTCGCCGGCGCCTTCATCGGACTGGGCGCGCTGTTCTCGGTACTCGTGCTGAGCGATGCCTCGCTGGGCTTCGCGGCGGGCCGCGTGCTCGGCGGCGTGGTGTTCTCGCTGGGGCTGCTGCTCGTCGTGGTGGCGGGCGCGGAGCTGTTCACCGGCAACAACCTGCTGGCGATGGCCTGGGCGGACGGCTGCATGAGCACGCGCGACGTGCTCACCAACTGGGTGGTGGTGTGCCTCGCGAACTTCGTCGGCGCGGTGGGCCTGGCGACGATCGTCTACCTCTCCGGCCACGCGGCGATGAACGGCGGCGCGGTGGCGAAGACCTACCTCGCGATCGCGCAGGCCAAGGGCTCGCTCTCGCTCACCGAGGCGTTCTTCCGGGGGATGCTGTGCAACGTGCTGGTGTGCATGGCGGTGTGGATGACGCTCGCCGGACGCAGCGTCACCGACAAGTTCATCGCCATCGTCTTCCCGATCTCGGCCTTCGTCGCCGCAGGCTTCGAGCACTCGATCGCCAACATGTACCTGCTGCCGCTGGCCGAGATGCTGAAGGCGGGCGCCGGCCAGCCGGTGGAATACGCCTGGCTGTGGCGCAACCTGGTGCCGGTGATCGCCGGCAACCTGGTGGGCGGCAGCGTGCTGGTGGCGCTGGTGTACTACGTGATCTACCGGCGCGGCGAGCGCACCACTTCGAGCCTCGAGCCGTCGCGCAAGGCGTCGGAGGGATAGACCACCACCCGGTCGCCCGGCCTCAGGCCCTCCTCGACCATCGCCTCGGCGCCGCTGCGCCGCGGCACCTTGACGCTGCGCTTCACGGCGCGGCTGCCGTCGGCGACGAACACCGCCCAGCCTTCGCCCTCGCGGAACAGCGCCCCCACCGGCACCTTCACCGCGTCCTCCACGCGATGCGTGACGATGTGCGCCTCGACGCGGAAGCCGTCGCCGATCGTCCACACCTTGTCGAGCGGGCCGTCGAAGTCGAACACGATGTTGACGCGCTGCTCCTCGACGCCGAGCGCCGAGACCTTGGTGAAGGCGGCGGGCTCCACCAGGCGCACGATCGCGCGCAGCGGCGGCACGCCGATGCCGACTTCCATGCGCGCCGCCATGCCGGGGCGGATGGCCACGGCCTCCTGCGACAGCACGTCCACCACCGCCTCGAGGCTGCGCGCATCGGCGACCTCCAGCAGCGGCGCGCCGAGCGCGACCGCGCCCTCGCTCTTTTGGACCACCTTGAGCACCGACCCGGTCACCGGCGAGGTCACCTCCCACCTGGGACCCGGCGCGCCGCTCCGGTAGCGCACAAGCGCAGCGCGCGCCTGCGCGAGGTCGTGGCGCGCCGCCTCCTCGGCGAAGCGCGACGCATCCACCGAGCGCTCGGCGGTGCGCAGCGCGAGCTCGGCCTGCTCGCGCACTGTAGGCGAGACGAAGCCGCTCTCGGCGAGCTTCGCCTGGCGGTTGACGTCGGCGCGCGCCTGGTCGCGCTGCGCGAGCACCTTCTGCGTCTCGGCGCGCGCGCGCGCGGCCTGCGCCTCGGCGGCGCCGATGCGCTCGCGCAGCTCGCGCTCGGTGCGCGCGTCGAGGAACGCGGGCGCGGTAGGGGTCAGCAGCGCCACCACCTGCCCGTGGCGCACCGTGTCGCCGGCGTCCAGGGCGATGCGCTCCACGCGCCCGGCGAGCGGCGCGGAGACCACGTAGCGGTCACGCACACGCGTCTTGCCGTCGTCCACCACCGTCTGCTCGAAGGCGCCGCGCGTTACCTCGGCGACCTCCACGGCGATCGGCTGCGGGCGCAGCGCCCAGGCGACCAG
>DASWBP010000357.1:0-9531 GCA_036390555.1 Burkholderiales bacterium
GGTCTACGGGATCGCGGGCATCGGGCTGGGACTCGACGAGGGCATCGAGGTGAACCTGCTGGGCCTGTCGGTCGGGATCGACGTCGACGATTTCGCGCTGCGGCTGCCCGGCATCGGCCGGGTCGGTCCCGGGCGCTGAGCGCCGCCGCGTCCGCTACCATCGCATCTCGCGCCCCACCCCCGGTCACCCCACCATGCCCACGATCACCGGCCGCGCCGCCTTCCTGCAACTGCTCGTCGACGAGGGCGTGACGCACCTGTTCGGCAACCCGGGCACCACCGAGCTGCCGATCATGGAGGCGCTCCCCGGCTTCCCGCAGTTGCAGTTCGTGCTGGGACTGCAGGAATCGGTCGTCCTCGGCATGGCCGACGGCTACGCGCGCGCCTCGGGCCGGCTCGCGGCGGCGAACGTGCACGTGGCGCCGGGTCTGGGCAACGCGATGGGCGCCCTCTACAACGCGAAGTTCTCTGGCTCGCCGGTGATCGTGACGGCCGGGCAGCAGGAGCAGGGCCACGGGCTGCTCGAGCCGCTGCTCTACGCGCCGCTCGTGCCGGTGGCGCAGCCCTTCGTGAAATGGGCGGTAGAGGTGACGCGCGCCGAGGACCTGCCGCTCGTCCTGCGCCGCGCGGCCAAGGTCGCGCTCACTCCGCCCACCGGGCCGGTGTTCATCTCGCTGCCGGGAGACGTGCTGGAGCAGGAGGCCGAGATGCGGCTCGGCGCGGCGACGCGCGTGGATGCGCGCATGCGGCCCACGGACGCCGCCCTAGCGAAGCTCGCCGCGCGGCTGCTCGCGGCGAAGAACCCGGCGATCCTCGCCGGCCACGAGCTGGGCGCGCACGGCGCGTTTGCCGAGGCGACGCAGCTCGCCGAGCTGCTCGGCGCAGGAGTGTTCCACCAGACGGTCCCCTATGCGGCGCAATTTCCGAGCGAGCACCCGGCGTGCCTCGGAGCGCTGACGCGCAATCAGAAGGCGGTGCGCGCGGCGCTCGAGCCCTTCGACCTGCTCCTGTGCCTCGGCGCGGACCTGCTGCGCATGTCGGTTTACAGCCCGGTGGACCCGCTGCCCGAGGGCATGCCGGTGATTCACGTGAGCGAGCGCGAATGGGAGCTCGGCAAGAACCACCCGACCGAGATCGCGATCCAGGCGAACGTGAAGGAGACGCTCTCGGCGCTGCTGCCGCTCCTGCGCGCGCAGAGGAGCGAGGCAGCCGCATCGCAGGCGGCGCAGCGCCTGGCGGCGATGGCGCCGCGCAACTGGAGCGCGCAGCGCGACCGCGTGCGCCTCGCGGCACTGGAGGCCGCGGAGGAGACGCCGATCGATCCGAGATTCCTCATGCTGCGCATCGCCGAGGCGCTGCCGCGCGAGGCAGTGGTCGTCGAGGAGGCGCTGACCGCCTCGCTCACGCTGCCCGCGCTCGTGCCGCAACGAGATCCGCAGTCGTACTACGGCCTGGCGAGTGGCGGGCTTGGCTTCGCGCTGCCGGGCGCCGTTGGCGCGGCGCTCGCGCTCCCCGGCCGGCCGGTGGTCGCGGTGGTTGGCGACGGCTCGTCGCTCTACGGCATCCAGGCGCTGTGGACCGCGGCGCACCTGAAGCTGCCGATCACCTACGTGATCGCCAACAACCGCAGCTACCGCATCCTCAAGGAGCGGCTGATTTCCATGCGCAAGAGCGAGCGCTTCGTCGGCATGGATCTGCGCGACCCGGACATCGACTTCGTGTCGCTGGCGCGCTCGATGGGCGTCGCCGCGCAGCGCGTCGCCGATCCGCAGGGGCTCGCCCCCGCGTTGCGCGAGGCGATGCGCGCCGGCGGCCCGCAGCTCGTCGAGGTCATGGTCGCCGACGGCTTCGCGCGCGCGCCATCGCGGGCATCCTGAAGCAGGGACTCTTCCAGAGGAGGGCAAAGCATGAACAGTAGCTTCAGTCACATCCACCGCACGCTGGCCGTCGCGCTGTGCGCGGCCGTGTTCGCCATGCCGGTGCTCGGTCAGACCTATCCGTCAAAGCCGCTGCGCATCATCGTGCCATTTCCCGCCGGCGGCACGACCGACATCGCGGCGCGCCTGGTCGCCCAGCGCATGCAGGAAAGCATGGGGCAGCCGGTGCTGGTGGAGAATCGCGGTGGCGCAGGCGGCTCGATCGGCGCGGACGCGGTGGCGAAGGCGGCGCCCGATGGCTACACCGCGCTGATGCACAACATCACCTTTCCGCTCGCCTCGGTGGCGCTCGCGCTCGCCAAGCGGGCGCCGTACAACATCGAGACCGACTTCGCGGGGGTGTCCATCGTGGTGAACGTCCCGCTGGTGATCACGGCGAACCCGAGCGTGCCGGCAAAGGACCTGAAGGAGCTGGCCGAACTGCTGCGCAAGGATCGCAGCCTGAATTACAACTACGGCTCCACCGGCCCGGGCTCGTTCATGCATGTGATGGGCGAGGCGTTCAAGCAGAGCGCCGGCGTGCAGATGACGCACGTGCCGCTCAAGGGTGCGGCGCCACTCAAGCAGGAGCTGCTCGCCGGGCGCCTGCAGGTCGGCGGCGACCAGCTCTCGTCCTCGCTCGCCGACATCAAGTCGGGCAGGCTTCGCGCGCTCGCCACCAACGCCTCCAAGCGCATTCCGGAGCTGCCCGAGGTCCCGACAGTGCGCGAGCTGGGCTATCCCACGCTCGAGGCCGATGGCTGGAACGGCCTCTTCGTGCCGGCAAAGACCCCACGCGACGTGATCGAGCGCCTGAACAAGGAGGCGGTCGCCGCTGCGCGGCACCCCGAAGTCGTGAAGCGCTTCGCGGAACTCGGCGCGGAGTCGGTAGGTTCGACGCCGGCCGAGCAGGACGCGATCCTCGCCAAGCAGATCGCGCAGTTCCGCCCGATCATCAGCACTATCGCCCTGGATTAGGCGGAACACCATGGCAGGCGTCGTCATCATTACCGGCTCCGGACGCGGCATTGGTGCCGCGACGGCGCAGCTCGCCGCGCGCCGCGGCTGGGCAGTGTGCGTCAACTACGTCGGCAGGGCCGAGCGGGCGGAGGCGGTCGTCGCTGCCATCCGCGCAGGCGGCGGCAAGGCGCTCGCCGTGCAGGGCGACGTCTCGCGCGAGGCCGACGTGCGCAGGATCTTCGAGCGCACGGACCAGGAGCTCGGCCGGGTCAGCGCCCTGGTGAACAACGCCGGCATCGTCCTCAAGGCGGGCAAGCTCCAGGACTTCGACGGGGCGACCGTGCGCCGCGTGCTCGACGTGAATGTCACCGGCTCGTTCCTTTGCGCCCAGGAGGCCGCGAAGCGCATGGCGAAGTCGCGCGGCGGAGCAGGCGGCGTGATCGTCAACGTATCCTCGGTCGCCGCGGTCCTCGGCGGCGCCAATCAGTGGCTGCCCTACGCGGCCGCCAAGGGCGCGATCAATACGCTGACGCTGGGCTTGGCGAAGGAGCTCGCCCCCGAGGGAATCCGCGTCAACGCGGTGATGCCTGGCCTCATCGACACCGAGATCCATGCCGAGGTCGGCATGGCGGATCGCCTGCAGAAGGTCTTGCCGCAGGTGCCGATGGGCCGCATCGGCACCACCGAGGAGTGCGCCGAGGCGATCCTGTGGCTAATGTCGGGCGAAGCGGCCTACATGATCGGCGCCGTCATTCCGCTCACCGGCGGGCGCTGACAGAGCCGCACCAGCGGGCCGCGACGCGTGGAACGGATCCTGGGCCGCAGCTGGCGCGGATGAGCTGGTTCTGGATCGTCGGCATCGTCCTCAATGTCGGCCTGACGGTGGCCGCCATCGTGTGGGTGATTCGCCAGGGCAAGCCCAGGAACGATCCGCCGAAGGAGGACGCCGCCGGCGACGGCGGGCCGGACAATCCAAAGGGCCCGCCCGCGACTTCCTAGGCGAGCAGGATCGCGCGGTAGTCGTTGACGTTGGTGCGCGTGGGGCCCGTGACCACCAGGTCGCCCAGCGCCGAGAAGAACCCGTAGCTGTCGTTGGCTTCGAGCATGGCACGGGCGTCGATGTGCCTTGCCGCTGCGCGCGCGAGCGTATCCGGCGACATCACCGCGCCGGCATTGTCTTCCGAGCCGTCGATGCCGTCCGTGTCCGCCGCGATCGCATGCACCCCGGGCGCGCCCTCGAGGGCAATTGCGAGCGCGAGCAGGAACTCCGCGCAACGCCCGCCGCGGCCCGCGGCGCCGCGCACGGTCACCGTGCATTCGCCGCCGGAAATCAGCACGCCCGGGCGCCGCGCCGCGCGCGCCTGCGCCGCCATGGCGCGCGCCACGTCGCGCGCCTCGCCCGTGATGTCGTCGCCGAGGATTGAGGGCGCGTAGCCGCGCGCGGCGAACACCGCTGCTCCGGCCTCGAGCGAGCGCCGCGCCGTCGCGATGACGCGGTTCTCCACGCGTGCGAAGAGCGCATCCCCGGGCTTGGGCGTCTCGGAGAAGGGGCCCGGCGCGGCGATGCCGTACTTGCGCAGCACCGCCTGCGCGTCGGCGACCGTGGTGGGATCGGGTGCGCAGGGGCCGGAGGCGATGTGCGTCGGATCGTCGCCGGTGACGTCCGACACTACGAGCGCGAGCACTGGCGCGCGGCAGGCGGCGGCCAGGCGCCCCCCCTGGATCGCAGACAGGTGCTTGCGCACCGTGTTCATCTCCTGGATCGGCGCGCCGCAGCGCAGGAGCTCGCGCGTCATCGCCTTCAAGCCCTCCATCGGCACCCCCGGCGCCGGAAGCGACAGCAGGCTCGAGCCGCCGCCCGACACGAGGGCAAGCAGCAGGTCGTCCGGCCCCAGCTTGCGCACCTGCTCGAGAAGCTCGCGCGCGGCGCCTTCGCCCGCCGCGTCGGGCACCGGGTGGCCCGCCTCGATGACGCGGATGCGCCCGGTGGGCAGGCCGTGCGCGTAGCGCGTGATGGCGAGGCCCGCGAGCGGCGCGGCGCGCGGCCAATGGCGCTCCACGGCAAGCGCCATCGAAGCGGCGGCCTTGCCGGCCGCGGCGACGAAGGTGCGCCCGCGGGGCGGCCGCGGCAGGTGCGCGGGCAGGATGACCAGGGGATCGGCGGCGGCCACCGCCGCGCGGAAGCTCTCCTCGAGCAGGGCGCGCATCGCGCGCAGTCTACAGGCGCACGCCCCGCGTGGGAGCCGTCCCACGGCGAACCGCGCCGCTCGGCGTGCGCGGATTGCGCTATCCTCGTTGCACCATGACGAACCGCACCCAGCCGCCCTTCCGCGCCGACCACGTCGGCAGCTTCCTGCGCCCGAAAGAGCTCCTCGAGGCGCGCGACCAGTTCTTCAAGAAGAACGCCATCAGCCGCGCGCAGCTGCGCGCGGTCGAGGACAAGGCGATCCGCGACATCGTCAAGCTGCAGGAAGACTGGGGCCTGCAGGGCGTCACCGACGGCGAGTTCCGCCGCACCTACTTCCACGTGGACTTCCTCGAGCAGCTGGAGGGCGTGGAGGTCAAGGGCGGCATCCAGGTGAAGTTCCACGGCGCCGCGGGCGACGTGGACTTCGCGCCGCCCGTGATGCACGTGACCAAGAGACTGAAGCACGTGAAGCCCATCCAGCTCGAGGACTTCAAGTTCCTCAAGTCGGTGACCCGGCGCACGCCGAAGGTGACGATCCCGTCGCCCACCATGCTGCATTTCCGCGGCGGGCGCGGCGCCATCAGCCGCGACGCCTATCCCGACATGGAAGGCTTCTACGAGGACGTGGCGCGCTGCTATCGGGACGAGATCCGGCAGCTGGCGGAGGCCGGCTGCCGCTACCTGCAGCTCGACGACACCAACCTCGCGTACCTCTGCGACCCGAAGATGCGCGAGGGCGCGAAGCAGCGCGGCGACGACCCGAACGAGCTGCCCAAGCGCTATGCGCGCCTGATCAACGCGGCGATCGCCGGCAAGCCCAAGGACATGACGGTGGGCGTGCACCTGTGCCGCGGCAACTTCCAGAGCGCCTGGGCCGCCGAGGGCGGCTACGAGCCGGTGGCCGAGGTGCTGTTCAACGAGCTTGGGGTGGACTGCTATTTCCTCGAGTACGACGACGCGCGCTCGGGTGACTTCCGCCCCTTGCGCTTCGTGCCCAAGGGCAAGATCGTGGTGCTGGGCCTGGTCACCACCAAGCTGGGGAGCCTCGAGTCCAGGGACGAGCTGAAGAAGCGCATCGAGGAGGCCGCGAAGTACGTGCCGCTCGAGCAGCTGTGCCTGTCGCCGCAATGCGGCTTTTCCAGCACGGTGCACGGCAACGTGCTCGCTGTCGAAGCGCAGGCGGCGAAGATCCGCCTGGTGGTGGACACCGCGCGCGAAGTCTGGGGCAACGCCTAGGCGCGTGCCGCGGCGCCGTCTCCCCGGGGGGTGCGGGGGGGCGCCGAATGACGCGGGAGCCGCGGCTCCCGCACCCTAGGGGCGACGCAGCGCCCCCTGCTCCTAGGTACTCGGCGCGAAGTCTTCCTTGAGCGCGTCCTTGCCGAGCCTGTAAAGGTTCGGGTAGACCTCGCGGAACACGCGCTGGATCTGCTCCACCGGCACGTCGGCGTAGGTGCCCCGGTCGCGCACGTACTCCATGTGCCGCCGGTCATCGGCGTCGAAGGGGTGGAAGATCGAGTCGTGGCGGCCGTCGAACTCGAGCGGCTTCACGCGGAACTTCCTGCACAGCTCGAGGTTGAAGGCGGGCGTCGCCTTCACCCACTTGCCCTCGAGCCAGAGCTCGGTGAAGCCGTGGTAGACGAACAGGTCGGTGCCGCCCATGTGCTCGGCGAGGCGCGGCGTGGTGAGGTGGTTCTTCACGTCGGCGAAGCCCACGCGCGCCGGGATGCCCACGGCGCGCGCGCAAGCGGCGAGCAGCGCCGCCTTGCCGACGCAGAAGCCCTCGCCCTTCGCCAGGCAGGCGCTGCCGCGGAAGGTGTCGTCCTTCGAGAAATCGAGGAACGGGTTGTAGCGCACGCCGTCGCGCACCGCGTAGTACAGCGACACCGCGCGCTCGACGTCGGTGGCGCCCTTGACGTGCTTGCGCGCGAAGGCGACGACCTCGGGATGGTCGCTGTCGACGTAGCGGCCGGGCGAGAGGAATTCCTTCATGGCTCCAGTCCCATCATGCGGCGCGTGGCCGTGAATAGCGGGCTCGCCCGGTCGGCGAGCCCGTCGACCACCGTGAAGTGGTCCTTGCCCGGCATCGGCACGTCGCGCGCGAGGACGGCTTTCCAGCGTTGCGCGAGGAGGGCGTTCTGCCGCTTGAACTCGGAGCTCTCCAGCCCGCCCACGGCGAGCGTCAGCGGCGCGCGCGTCGCGGGCGGCAGGAATGCGGGCGAGACCTTGAGCGCGGCAGCGTCGTCCAGGCGCAGGTCGCCCTGCAGCCAGTCCACCTGCACGAGCGGGCGCAGGTCGTAGACGCCGCTGACCGCAAGCGCGCCCTTGTAAAGGTCCTTCGGCAGCGCGCGGTCGTACACCGGCCAGAGCGCCGCGAGCATCATCGCCGCGAGGTGGCCGCCGGCCGAGTGGCCGCTGACGAAGAGCCGGTCCTCGTCCATGCCGTAGTCGCCCGCGTGGCGGTAGAGCCAGGCGGAGGCCGCGAGCATCTGCTGCACGATGCGCTCGATCGTCACGGCAGGGCACAGCGCGTAGTTCACCACCACCAGCGACACGCCCGCGTCCACCCAGGCCGGCGCCAGGTAGGAGAAATCCTTCTTGTCCAGCGAGCGCCAGTAGCCGCCGTGGATGAAGACCAGCGCGCTGCCGTCGCCCTTGCGCGAGGGAAAGATGTCGAGCGTCTCCGCGGGCGAGCCGCCGTAGGCGCGGTCGAGGAAGCAGGTCATGGTGCCGCGCGCCCGCGCCGAGCTTTCCGCCCAGCGCGCGAAATGCTGCGCATGGTCCGGGAACAGCTGCCGGTTGTTGTACTCGCGGCTGAGGAAGGCGGCGTCGGTCACAAGGGGCGCAATTCTAGCGGGTCTTTTCGGGGCGCAGCCAGGTGACGGGACGGCCGAGCGACTTCTCCAGCGCCTTCTGCTCCGGGTCGGCGAGCGCCGCCTCGCGCGCCTTGCGGATCGCCGCGGCCTGGGCGGAGGGATCGGCGGTGGGCGGGTTCTCCACCAGCGCGTCGAGGATCGCGAGGAAGTTGGCGCGGCCGCGCCGGTGCGTCTCGCCGTAGCCCTTGAGCAGGCCCGCGCAGGCGACGATCTCGAGCGTCAGCGCGGTGCCGCGCGGCGCCGCGTCACGCACCGCGGCGAGCCAGCGCTCGATGAGCGCCTGCTCCTCGGCGTAGCGCAGGCTGCGCGGCCGCCAGGGCTTGAGCCAGGCGAGCGCGCGCACCAGCAGGAAGCCGAACACCCCCGAGGTCTTCAGGTGCATGCCGACGTTGTAGGCGTCGAGCTTGCCGCGGCGCTCGGCCCAGGCGAGGAGGCGCCGGCCGAGGGCGGGCGGCAGGAGCGAGGCGAGCTCCTCCAGGCCGGGCTTGAGGTAGTCGATGACCACCACCGGCTCGTCGTCCTTCGCGCCCACTTCCCTGCGCACGCGCGCAAAGCGCGCGGCGCGCGTCTTCAGATCAGCGACGCGGATGATGTCCTCGTAGCTCATCCACAACGCGAGCTGGCGGCCGGCTTCGCCGACGAGCTGAGGGTCTGCGTCGCCGAGCGTGGCGACGCGCTCCAGGTAAAGCCGGGCGTAGGCATCGCCCTGGTAGTCGCGCAGGCGCGCTGCGCCCAGCTCGAGGATGTCGCGCGTCCCGGGAGGCAGCGGGCGCGGCGCGGGGACCGGCGCCGCGCGCTGGCCCGCGGCGATCTCGTAACCGGCAGTGAAGCCGCGCAGGCTCGCCTCCGCGCCTTTGCCGGAGCTGCGCACCGCCGCCTCGCAGGCCTCGCGCGGCAGCGGCAGCGCGCCCGAGCCCGCCATCGCGCCGAACAGCACTGCGTTGATCACGGTGCCGCTTTGCTGCGCGAGCTCGCGCATGTCGAAGAGCACGCTGCGCCTGGCGAGCTGCTTCGCCGCCTCGAGCACGCGCTCGCTGTCGAAGCGCCCGTCGGCCATCTGCATCTTCTCCACCGTGGCGTAGATGCGGTGCGTCGAGGCGATGAGCGTGGTGCGCTCCGGGCTCACGTAGCCGTTCTGCATGGCGCGCCCCGCCTCCAGCAGCTCGGAGGCCACCATCACGTCCACGTTTCCGGGACTGGGCGTCAGCGACATGACGGGCTCGCGTCCGCCCAGCAGCTCGCGCTTCGCCGGGTAGATCTCCAGGTAGTAGGTGGTGGCGCCCGTGCGCTGCGCCACGCCCGGGATCGAGGTCGCTTGCGCGGGATAGCCGCAGGCAGTCGCCGCGTGCATCAGCCAGTCAGCCATCATGCCGCCGCCCTCGCCGCCGAGGGCGGCGACCAGCACCGTGATGGATCTCTCGGGTAGCGATGTCATGCAGGTATCACGAGTGACCGCAGGCCGCGCAGCGCGCGGTCGAGCAGCGTCGGGTTCTGGATCACCTCGGCGCGGTAGAAGGAGGGACACAGCGTCGCGGCGTGCGCGTTCTCGCCGCACAGGCCGCAACCCACGCAGCCCTCGATCACCGTGGCCACC
>DASWBP010000358.1:0-2270 GCA_036390555.1 Burkholderiales bacterium
CGCCTCGCTCGAAGCGAAGGAGACGCACATTGCCCTGGAAACCGGCGCCGACGGCGAAGTGCTCGCCGAAGGCTCGCTCGAGGGCGAGACCGCGTTCGCGAAGCTCCTCGCGCACATGAAGCAGTACACGCCCGAGTGGGCCGAGGGCGTGTGCGACGTCCCCGCCGCGCGCATCCGGCGCATCGCGAACGAATACCTCGACGCCGCGTGCGTAGGGCAGACGATCGAAATCGAAGGCAAGACCCTGCCCTTCCGCCCGGTCGCGGTGAGCTTGGGCAAGACGGTCACCAACGGCTGGGGCGGCTTCGAGTGCTGCTGGGCGCGAACGCTGCTCGCCGCGCTGGTGGGCGCGCTGGAGACGCCTGGCGGCATCCTCGGCACCACGGTGCGCCTCAACAGCCCGCTGTCGCAACGGCACCGCAGCGTGCGCGCGGGGCCCGACGGCCTGATGGGCTATCCGTTCAACCCCACCGACAAGGCGCACTGGAACGCGCAGCCCAACATCCGCAACGCCTACCGCTCGATGGTGCCGCTCGCGGGCGACAACGCCTGGAGCCAGGCGCTCGGGCCGACGCATTTCTCCTGGATGTTCCTCGACCAGACGCCGCCGGGCCTGCCGCGCGTGACGCTGCCCGAGGTGTGGTTCCTCTACCGCACCAACCCGGCGATCTCGTTCTGGGACACCACTGCGCTCGAGGAGCGCATGGCGCGCTTCCCGTTCGTGGTCGCCTTCGCCTTCACGCGCGACGAGACCAACCACTTCGCCGACATCCTGCTGCCGGATGCGGTGGACCTGGAGAGCCTGCAGCTCATCCGCATCGGCGGCACGAAGTTCATCGAGCAGTTCTGGGACCGCGAGGGTTTCGCCCTGCGCCAGCCGGCGATCGCGCCGCGCGGCGAGGCGCGCGACTTCACCGACATCGCCACCGCGCTCGCGCAGCGCACCGGCCTGCTCGAGAAATACAACGCCGCCATCAACCGCGGCACGCTCGGCGTGCCGCTGAAGGACTTCGCGCTCGACACGTTGCGGCCGCACTCCGCCGAGGAGATCTGGGACGCCGCCTGCAAGGCGGCGAGCTTCGAGCTTACCGATGGCAAGGAGGCGAATGGCCTTGCGTGGTGGAAGGAGCACGGCCTTGCGACCAAGCCCTTCCCGCGCACCGCCTGGTACCTCTACCCGACGCTCGCCGTCAAAGGCCTGCGTTTCGAGATGCCCTACCAGGAGCGGCTGCTGCGCGTCGGCACCGAGCTCGGCCGGCGCCTGCACGAGCACGGCATGACCTGGTGGGACAAGCAGCTCGCCGAATACCAGGCGCTGCCTGCGTGGAAGGACTTCCCCGGCGAGTGGGAGCGCGCGCTCATCGCCATGGGCGGCACGCTCGAGGCGTATCCCTTCTGGCTGCTCACCTCGCGCTCGATGCAGTACGCCTGGGGCGGCAACGTCGGCATGCAGTTCATCAAGGAAGTCGCCGACAACATCGCCGGCCACTCGGGCGTCATCATCAACGCCGGCCGCGCGAAGGAGCTCAAGATCGCGGAAGGCGACTGGCTCGAGATCGCCACGCCGCAGCGCTCGGTGCGCGCCCGCGCGGTGCTGCGCCAGGGCATCCGCCCGGACACGCTGCTGCTCCTTGGCCAGTTCGGCCACTGGGCGACGCCGGTGGCGAAGGACTTCGGCATGCCCTCGATGAACAAGCTCGTGCCGATGTCGCTCGAGTTGACCGATGCGACGGGCTCGAGCGCGGACATCGTTCGCGTGTCGGTGAAGAAGGCCGCATGACGAAGTGGGCGATGGTTGCCGACTTGCGGCGCTGCGTGGGGTGCCAGACCTGCACCGCCGCCTGCAAGCAGGCCAACGACACGCCGGTCGGCGTGCAGTGGCGCCGCGTGCTCGACATGGAGGTCGGCGATTACCCGGACGTGCGCCGCGCCTTCGTACCGGTGGGCTGCATGCACTGCGACGACCCGCCCTGCATGCACGTCTGCCCGAGCACCGCGACGCGCAAGCGCGCCGACGGCATCGTCACCATCGACTACGACCTGTGCATCGGCTGCGCCTACTGCGCGGTCGCCTGCCCCTACCAGGCACGCTACAAGAGCGCCGAGGACGCCAAGCGCCCGAACGTCGCCACCAAGTGCACGTTCTGCGTAGAGCGCATCGACGCGGGCCTGGCAAAGGGCCTGAAGCCCGGCGTGGACCCGGAGGCGACGCCGGCCTGCGTCAATTCCTGCATCGCCAAGGCGCTGCACTTCGGCGACGTGGCGGACGC
>DASWBP010000359.1:0-1663 GCA_036390555.1 Burkholderiales bacterium
CACCTCATGCGCCCGCACGACTACGTCTACCTGCCGCCGGGCGTGCCCCACAGCTTCACCAATACCGGAACCGCCGGGCTCGTGTTCCTCGTGATCACGACGCCGGCGGACGATGAACCGCTCACCAAGGGAGGGAGCAAGACATGACCAGCAGAAGGGACATCCTCAAGGCGGGAGGCGCGGGTGCGCTCGCGCTCGGCTTCCCGGCGATCGTCAAGGCGCAATCCGCCGCGATCAAGATCGGGCACCTCACGCCGCTCACCGGCTTTCTCGGCGCGCTCGGCCAGTACGCCGTGATGGGCATCCAGATGGCCACCGAGGAGATCAACGCGGCCGGCGGCGTGATGGGACGCAAGCTCGACGTGATGTCGGAAGACTCGGTCAATCCCGCCACCGCCACCACCAAGTCGCAGCGGATGCTCGAGCAGGACCGCGTCGAGTTCCTGATGGGCGAGATCAATTCCGCCTCCGCGCAGGCCATCATGCAGGTGGCGGCGCGCAACAAGAAGCTGTTCCTGCAGATCGGCGCGCGCTCGGACGTGCTGCGCGGCAAGAACTGCAACCGCTACACCTTCCACGTGGACATCCCCGTGACGGTGATGGTGAACGCCGCCGGGCAGGCGCTCGCGCGCGAGGGCTACATCAAGGGCAAGCGCATCTACGCGCTGACCTCCGACTACCTGTTCGGCCACGACCTCGCCAAGGCGGCGAAGGCCTTCATCGCGGCCAACGGCGGCACGATCGTGGGCGACGATCTCACGGCGACCGACACCACCGACTTCAGCCCGTTCCTGCTGAAGATCCGCCAGGCGAAGCCGGACCTGGTGGCGACCAACCTGGGCGGCAACCAGGTGACGAACTTCGTCAAGCAGTACGCCGAGTTCGGCCTGCCCTACCAGATCGCCGGCTTCAACCTGAACACCGCGGACGCCTGGGCGGCGGGCGAGGGCAACCTCGCCGGCATCTGGCCCACCGTCTGGCACCACGAGCTCAACACCCCGGGATCCAAGGCCTTCGTCGCAGCGTTCACCAAGAAGTACGGCAAGCCGCCGGAGAACCACGCCTGGATCGAGTACGTGTCGCTCAAGATCATGGCGCAGGCGATCAACGCGACCAAGGGCACCGACACCGAGCAGCTCATCAAGTACTTCGAGAGCCAGGCGGAGTTCGACCTGCTCAAGGCGAGGAAGGGCTACTTCCGCTCCTGGGACCACCAGCTGATCCAGGAAGCCTTTCCGTTCACCGTCAAGCCCAAGGGCCAGGCGAAGGACAAGTGGGACTTCCTCAAGTTCGGCGACGCGGTGCCCGCGGCCAACCAGCCGCTGGAAGTCATCAACCCGCCCAAGGAAGCGAACGCCTGCGTGTTCTGAGCGCGCGGGCCGGGTGAGGCTGGGAACGCGCACGGCGGCGCGCCGCGGAACGGCCGGGCGCCCCTGCCCGCCGCGGCGGGCGCCGCCGCGCCGTTTTTCGCGGCCGGCGTGAACTGACGATGCAACTGTTCCTCCTCCTCGAGCAGGTGGTGAACGGCCTCGTGCTCGGGGGCTACTACCTGCTCATCGCGCTCGGCCTGTCGCTGATCTTCAGCGTCGGCGGCGTGGTGAACCTCGCGCACGGCGCGTTCTACGCGCTGGGCGCCTACGCCGCGGTCGAGATCGTCAAGCAC
>DASWBP010000360.1:0-9326 GCA_036390555.1 Burkholderiales bacterium
TATGCGAACACGCTCGCAAGCGCCGATCGCGCCCGCGTCGTACCCGGCCAGCCCGCGGCGAGCGAACTGGTGCGCCGCATAAGCGGGCAGTCGTTGCCACGCATGCCCTTCGATGGTCCGCCCTACCTGAGCGCGGAGGAAATTGCACTTGTCGAGCGTTGGGTCGCGCAGGGTGCGCGCGATGCCGCGGGCAAGGCCGCCGTCGTGCCCGCGGGCGCGAAGGTCCGGCTGGGCGGCACGCTGCGCGGTGAGAACCAGCTGGATGACCTGCGCTTCGAGTGGAAGGGTCGCGGCCGGGCGCGCGCGGTGGCAGGAGTCGTGGAACTGCGCGGGTCGGTTGGCGCCGACGGGCGGATCCTCGCAGAGCGCATCCGCCACCGTTAAGCTGGTAATTCAGAGAGTTACCTCGAGCGAGCGGAGCTTTGCGCGCTGCGGCAAGCCCGCGACACTATGTCGCAGCCGTTTCGCCGCCTTCTGGTCGTTCTCAGGCTGTTTTCGTGAGATATTGGGAAAACAATCCCAAATAAAGCCTTCAGCAGAACAGATCATTACAGCGGGAGTTCTGCACGTCGGTAGGCTATCTACATGAGCGAAAAGACATTTGTCATGGCGCTCGAGGCTCTGGCCAGTACAGAATTGGCCCAGAC
Source organism: Burkholderiales bacterium (assembly GCA_036390555.1). GTDB lineage: Bacteria > Pseudomonadota > Gammaproteobacteria > Burkholderiales > SG8-39 > JAABQT01. The sequence continues at coordinate 648 of DASWBP010000360.1, forward strand.
GTCGTAGGGGTATGACAGCACATCCAACTAGGAGATGGACATGAGAGGCACCAAGGCAGTGAAGACGATGAGAGTGGTAACAATGCTGGCGGCATTCGCGGGCGTGATGCTCAGTGCTTCCGTCGCCAGGGCCGCGCAACCTGTCGCAACGTGCAGTTAGATGCCTGCCGGAACGCTTCCGGTACTGGTGACGCTGTGCGCCGACACGGAAGGTTCCACAGTTGGAAGCGTTCCCCCGAGCGACTTCCTGAAGGTGCAGGACAGGGACGGACTGGTCGGCAAGGTCGTCGCCGCCGCCTTCAAGATGGCGCAGGGCAAGCCCTGTGATGCAGACCAGAAACTGCGTGATTACGAGACCGCGTTGGTCCTGCTCATGCTCACCGCGGATAGCCCGAAGGCAAAGATTTCCGTGTCGAAGGGGGATCAGCTCCAGGGCGACCTGAATTCGGCCCAGGGTGCCATTGCTCCGCTCCAGTGCCAGTGACGTCGTCCCCCGCCCGTCCTCATCGAAGCATCGTAAGTCGTTCATGAGGAAACCCGGTGCGGTGACGCAAGTGCAGCGAGGAGAAAGACGATGAAATTTCCAAACATCTGGTTGGGCGTGGCGGGGATAGTGATCGCCATGGGGTGCGTATCGTGCGGCTCCGGCGGAGACGCTGCCGTGCAGAGCGGTTCTGCGCCGGCGTCCAACGCCGCGCCCGCGTCCAACGCTGCGACCACACTGGATACGGAGGTCATTGCAGCGTGGTACGTGAAGGCCCGGCAGTAGGACTGAGGCAGCCGGCCGGCTGCAAAAAGAACGAGTTCGGAGGGAAGGCGGCGCCGGAGAAATAGACCGATGCCGCCCCGTGGTGAGCCCCGGTGCCCCCGGGGCTTTCTTTTTCTACAGCGGCAGCAGGATCTCCACCTTGCTCGCCGCTCGCAGCGCGGCGACCTCTCGCTCCAGCACCTCGCGGCCGCGGCGCTCGCGCAACTGCTCGCGGATGCGGCCGCGCACTTCCTCGAGCGTCACGCTCTGCGCCGGCAGGCGCTCCTCCAGGCGCAGCAGGTGCAGCCCGGCGCCGGCCTCGAGCACCGCAGAGACCTCGCCCGGCTGCAGGCGGAAGGCCGTTTCCTCGAGCGGCGCCTCGAGCTGCCCGCGCGCCACCGGGTCGAGCGCGCCGCCCCAGGGGCGCGTCGGATGCTCGGAAAAGCGCCGCGCGAGGGCGTCGAAGTCCTCGCCCGCCACAAGGCGCGCGCGCAGCTCCTCGATGCGCGCCCGAGCTCCCGCGAGCTCGGGGGCGCCGCCGGGCGGCGGCACGCCGATGCGGATCACCCGCAGGCGCAGCTGCTCCGGCCTCCGGAACTGCGCAATGTTGGCCTGGTAGAAGCCTGCGACCTCCTCGTCGGTCACCACGAGCTTGCCCTCGACCAGCGCCTGCGCCGCACGGTCCGCCGACAGCAGCCGCCGCACATGCTCGCGGTAGGTCGCCTCATCGAAGCCGTCGCGCGAGATGCTGCGCTCGAACGCCGCGCGCGTCTTGAACTGCGCCATCGTCTGCTCGAGGGCGCGCGCCACCTCCGCGTCGTCGGCCGTGCGGCCGTCGCGGCGCGCCAGCTGCCAGAGCAGCTCCTCGGCGATCAGCCGGTCGAGCACCTCGCGCCTGATGCCGCGCATCTGCTCGGGCCGCTGCATGCGCGCCACGTTCAGCCTGCGCGCGCGCAGCTCCTGCTCGAAGCCGCGCTCGAGCGCCTGCGCGGTGATGTCGGCGCCGTTGACGCGCGCCGCCACCACTTGCGCCGCCGCGCCGGCGCTCGCCAGCGCCAGGCACAGGAGGGCGCCGCACAGGCCACCCAGCCACCGCATCGCCGCCGGACTCCCGCTCCTGCCTTCAGCGCGCCGGCGCTGGCACGGGCGCGCCGGCGTCGGCGAGCAGCTTCAGCCGCTCGGCGATGGCGAGCGGCGGCGAATCGGGCCGGATCTTGCTCCAGCGCTTGGCGGGCACGTTGCCGGCGATCAGCAGCGTCGAGTGCTCCTCGACGTTCTGCGAGAACTGGCCGAGCTTCCTGAGAATGTGGTCCACGTTCTGCTTGCGCCCGGTGAGGAACGTCCAGCCGCTCAGGTCCACGCTCTGGTCCTGCGCAAAGGCCTTCAGCGCGGCGGGCGAGTCGCGTTCGGGGTCGGAGGTCAGCGTGACGAAGTGCACCTCGCGGCCGAAGCGCTCGCCGACCAGGGCGCGCACCTGCTTCAGGTGCTGCGTGATCAGCGGGCAGGCGTCCTTGCAGCTGGTGTAGATGACGTTGATCAGCACCGTGCGCCCCTCCAGCATGTCGGAATAGAAACGCACCTTGCGCCCGTCCTGCGTGAGCAGCTCGAGGTCGGTGAAGTACGCGCGCGCATCGCGCGTGCCGGCCTTCGCGGCGGCGCCCTGCACCGGCTCGATCGCCGCCTTGGGCGAGCCCGCGTCGCGCGCGGACTCGTGCGCGGGCGACTGCAGGGGCAGCGCCCAGCCTGGAGCGAGCGCCAGCAGCGCCAGCGCGATGCGTTTCCTGTAACCGCTCATGCTCATTTCTCCCATGATGCCCTGCGCTCAGCGCGGCTCGAGCGCAATCCAGTCCGAAACCGGGCGGAAGCCGCGCTGGGGATCCACCGCGACCACGTAGCCGCCCATCGTGCCAACGCGCCGGCCCGGGCCGTAGCTTACCGGCGGCGTTGGGCCGGCGTCGAAACGGTGCAGGGTCTCGAGCGCGCGCGCGAAGCGGTCGCGGCTCAACTCGCGTCCCGCACGGCGCAAGCCCTCGATCGCGATCGACAGCGCGGCGTAGGCGAAGCCCTGCGCAGCCGTGTGGCTGCTGCCCAGATCGCGGCTTGCGCGCAGGCGCTCGAAATCGGCGGCGCCGGCGCTCCCGGAGAGCAGCTCACCGCGCGCCGGATAGGCGACGAACAGCTGCCCGTCGAAGGCGGCGGGTGCGGCGTACATTGCGCGGGCGGCGCGCGGCCCCGGCGCGTAGATCGCCGGCCGCCAGCCGAGGCGCGCCGCCGCGCCGATGAGCGCGCCGAGCTCGCGCTCGCCCCCGTCGAATACCACGCCCTGCACGCCCGCATGCATCAGGCGCGCCGCCGCGCCCGGGTCGGCGGCGGCCGAGGGCGGCAGGAACTCGAGCGCCGCGCACTTGCGCTGCGCGCATTCACCGCGCAGCGCGCGCGCCACGCGGCCGTCCGCGTCGGCGACGAACGCCGCCAGGCGCTGCGTCGTCAGGTCGGCGGCGCGGCCGGCAAAGTCGAGCAGCACGCGCGCCAGGTCCGCTTCGCCGGCATACAGGAAGAACACGCCCGCAGGCGCCTCCGCCGGCGTCGCGAGGGTGAACGGCGCGACCACTGCGAGCCGGCGCGAAACCGCGAATTGCGCAAGCGGTTCCTCGACGCCGACGGCGTACGGGCTCACCAGCGCGAAGACCGGCTGCGCCTCGAAGCGCTCCTCGGCCTGCGCGAGGTCCGACGCCACGGCGAGCTCGATGCGCCGGCCGTGGATGCCACCGGCCTCGTTCACCTGCGCGGCCAGCGCCCGCAGCACGGCGCGCATCGCGGCCCCGGCCGCCGCGCCAGGCCCGTCGGAGGGCAGGATGGTGCCTAGCCGCACGGCCGCGTCGCTGACGCCCGGGTCGCGCTCCGTCGAGAGCCGCCTGAGGTAAGCCGCGAGCGCTGCAGCCTCGCTTGCGGACAGCGAGAAGCGCGGCATCGCCGTGTCCACGCGCTGGCCTGCCGGGTCGAGGCCTTCGGTCACCGCGCGCGCGAAGCTGCGCTCGTCGTAGGGCCCGTGCCGGCGGCCTCCGGCGCGCACGTGTCCGTAGGGCTTGCTGAGTTCCTCCCAGGTGATGTCCGGCGGCTGCACGCCGCCCTCGGGCCGGCCGCGGCCGTCGGCCCCGTGGCAGTTGCCGCAGGCGACGGCTGCCCCCGCAAGCGCGGTTCCATGGGAGCCGACGAGCGCGCGGACCTGCTCGCCGCGTTCGTTGCGGCCCTCGAGATAAATGCGCCGCCCCAGCGCTACCTGCAAGTCGTCCGCCTCCTGCGCAGCCGGCGCCGGCTGGGCAGACGCCGCGCACGGCATCGACGCCAGCAGCGCCAGCGCGGCGAGCGCCGGCGCGAGCCGCGCTGCGCAGCCCGGCATCAGTGCGAGCGGCGCGCCACCGGCACGCCGAGCGCGCGCTCGACCTGCGCGAGCAGCTCGTCCACCCCGGTGAAGCCGTACAGGCGCGTCCATTGCCCGCTTTCCGCGTCGCCGACCAGCGTCATGTTGGGGTGATCCTCCGGGTTGGGCGTGTAGGCGCCGAAGGCCTTCAGCGCGGCATCCACGTCCGCCTTGCGCCCGGTGAGCCAGCGCCAGCCGGGTCCCGCCTCGTGGCGCGCCGCGTACTCCCTGAGCCTGGCGGGCGTATCGCGCAGCGGGTCCACGGTGATGGAAACGAGCAGCACGCGCTCGCCCGCGCGATCGCCGAGGCGGCGCTGCAGCTGCGCGAGCGTCGCGGAGGCGACCGGGCAGACCGTCGTGCAGGTCGTGTACACGAAGTTCACCACGGCGACGCGCTTGCCGAGCAGCTCGGACCTCAGCCGCACCTCGCGCCCATCCTGGTCCACCAGCGGCGTGTCCGCGAGGCGCAGCCGCACGCCGGCCGCAGGCTTGACGGCGGCCGCGCCGTGGCCGTCGTGGGCGCCCTTGTCGTGCGCCGCGCACGGCGCGGCGAGCGCGAGGCTCAGCGCCGCGGCCCCGCACAGCGCGAACTGGCGCGGGCTCATCGCGCGGCGCTCCGCCCCTGCGCGAGCAGCGAAAGATACGGCAGGTCGCTGAAGCCCTGTTGCAGCCCCGCGGAAGCCACGTAGACATAGTAGGCGCCGGCCTCGCCGATCGCCACCTGCGCCTCGTAGACGCCGTCGCCGACCTCGCGCGCCGCCACCTCCCTGCGGTTGCGTCCCGGCGCGAGCAGCGACATCACGCGCACGTCCGCAAGGCCGGTCCGCGGCGCGCCGCTCGTGCCGTCGAATATGCGAAAGCGCACCTGCGCCGCCTCGCCCGCCTTCACTTCGCGCGATTCGACGAGAAACTCGAGCTTCACGCCCTTGCGCGCATCGGCGAGCTTCGGGTCGGCGGCAGCCTCGGCGGAGAAGCAGTGCATCAGCCGCGGCGAGTCGAGCGAGAACGCCACGTCGTAGCGGCCGGCCGCCGGGATCCGGGCGCGCCCGGCGTACACGCCGGGCTCGACCTCGCGCAGGCTGCGGTCCACCACGGTGACCGCGCGCGCGTGCGAGCCGTAGCTCTGGTAGTTGCTCGCCGCGGCGTTCATGCCCTCCATGTAGAAGTAGGTGGTGTTGTCCGCGGGATTGACCACCATCACGCCGGCCTCCCCGGGCACCGCGGCGATGGAGTCGGCGATGACCAGCTCGCCCGCAGCCTTGGGCGGCACCGAGCCCGCCGCGAAGCTCTGCACGGTCGGCTTCTTTCCGGCGCCGAGGCTCGAGAGGTTGATCTGGCTCACCCGCTCGCTGCCGAGCGAGCGCACGTAGGCGAAGGCGCGCGTGAAGACGATCTGGTAGGGCTGCCCCTGCACGGGGATGTCGTGCTGCACCCGGTTGCTCGAGGGATCGATGACGAGCACGCGGTCTTCGCCCGTGTTGGCGACCAGCGCCCAGCGCCCGTCGGGCGTAAAGCGCATCGGCCCGAGGCCGGGCCTGGCGGGGATGCGCTGCACGGCGGCGAAGTCGCCGGGGCGCACCACGTGCACCACGCCCTGCTTGGCATCGGCGACGTAGAGCATCTTGGACAGCGAAGAGAACGCGAGCGAGATGGGCTGGCCGCCGAGCGGCAGGTCGCGCACGCGCTGGAGCGTGCGCACGTCGATCACGCTCACGCTGCCTGCGCCGCGGTTCGTGACGAACGCCCAGCGGCTGTCGTCGGAGAGCGCGATCTCGTGGTGCCCCGCCCCGGTGGCGATGCTCGCCACCGGCTTCAGCGTCTCCGTGTCGATCACCGTCACGCCGCTCTTGCCCGCGTCGGCGGCGTTGTTGCCGACCCACAGGTAGCGGCCGTCGGGCTGCACGACGGCGCGCGTCGGCGCCTCGCCGGCGCGCACGTTGGCAAGCAGCTTGAAGGAGTCGGCCTCGATGACCGCGACCTGCCCCGCGGCGGGCATGGTGACGAAGATGCGGCGGTCATCGAGGCTGCGCGCGAAATCCGCGCCCGGCCTGGCGAGGGGCACGCGCGCCAGCGTGCTCGTGCGGCCGGCCATCGACACGGTGGGATCGACCACCGAGAGCGAGGCGTCGCGGTTCATGACCACGACGTAGTAGCTGTTCAGGTCCACCATCGGGCGGATGCCGACGATGCCGCGCAGGTAGAGCGCGATCTTCTCCTTGCAGGACTTCTGCTCGGCGCCGGGCTGGCCCTGGATGCGCTCGCCGATGTCGAGCCAGGCGCCGGGCGCGAGCCCGCGCACCGGCTTGCCGGTGGCCTCCTCCCGGATGCTGAAGCGCAGCTCGGCGAGCTGGCCCTCGGTCAGTTTCGCGGCCTTCCCCTGCCCTTCGTGCGCAGCGAACTCGATGACCAGCCCGTCCCTCACGTAGCGCGCGGCGCCATCCTCGGCGGCGCGCGTCGGCGCGGCGGCCACGCCAAGCAGCATCGCCGCGGCAGCGGTCCAGCGGTAGATCGGCATCACCACATCGCTCTCCTTGCCTTTGCTGACATTGCGCCGCCAGAAGCGAACAAGGGCGCGGCTCTCGCCGCACCCTTGCGCGCCTCCTCCACCGGCGCCGCGGCGAACCGCGGCGCCGCACCCGCCCGTTACGGCGCCGCCGGGTCCACCCTCAGCAGGCCCCACAGGCCGCTCGCATTGCCGAACGAACCCATGTCCCGGAACAGGTAGTCGCCCGTCACGCCGTTCCCGCCGCCGGCGCTCGGCAGGCGGTAGGTGAAGTGCGACAGCGGCGTGTTGCTCTCCTGCGCCCCTTGCGCAAAGCCCATCGGGTTGTCGCCGATCGAGCGCGACCCGACCCCGGTCATGTTGCAGGCACCGGTCAGCCCGTTGCGCGACTCGCCCGCGCACACATACGGGTCGCGTTGCCAGACGTGGCCGTGGATCGCCAGCGTCGTGCCGCGCGAGGTCCCGTGCGGGACGGCCGAGTGCAGGCGCACTTCCTGGCCCGCCTTCGCGGTGAAGATCGGCGTCACCGGATCCTGCCCGCCCGTGAGGCTGTTGCTGTAGGCGGCCTCGGCGTTGTCGACGCTGCCGTAGCAGCCCGCGCCGCCACCGCAGCCCGCGCCGCCGAAGGGCGCGTTGGGCGCGATGCCGAGGCGGAACCACAGCGGCTCGATGCCGTAGTTGAGCGCCATCCCGCTTGCTTCCTGCGAATCTTCTGGGATGCCGACGCCCTCGCCGTTCATGTGCTCGACCGCGGCGCCGTCGCCGTAGTACATGCTGACGTGCTTGGTCATGACCAGCATGAAGTCGCGGAAGCTCTTGCCGTTTGCCGTCACCGTCGCCTGGGCCCGCGAGTTGGCGTCCTCGGTGACGGTCGCACCCTGCGGTGCCACCACCAGGCCGCCGACCAGCGACTTCTGGCCCTGCTTCACGCGGTCCGCCGGCGCCAGTCCCGAGCCGCCGAACTCCACCCCGGTCGCCGCCAGGTTGACGCTCCCGTCGGCATTGGGCGTGTGCGTCAGGTCGCCCATGTACCAGGTGAAGGTCTCCTTGCCGCTCTTGCCGGTCGCGTCGACAGGCGTCACCGTCTGCGTGACGTTCACGCCGACGTTCAGGCCGAGCTGCTCGCGCACGTCGACCGCCACCAGTTGCGGCGCGATGCCGACGTAGCTCGAGGGCCGGATCAGGTTGTTGTCGAACGGGATCGAGCCCTGCAGGCCGTTGCGGTCGCGCTTGACGGCCCCGATGAGGTTGCCAAGCGTCGGCAGGTCGGGCGCGAGCGCCGGCAGCCGGTTGTACACCGTCACCTGCACGCAGTCATTCGCGTTGGCACGGATGACCAGCGGCTCGACCTTGCGGTCGGTCTTCAGCTTGATCCTGCACCGAGCGTTGCCCACGCCGAGGCCGGCATTTGTGTTGCTGCATGCACGATCGCCGGCGTTGACCGGCTCCACGTCGCGCGCATCCACCAGCAGCATGGCCGTCGGATCGTGCAGCGGGCCGGCGTGGCCGCCGAGCGCGTTGCCATCGATTACCGAGACCGGGATGGCGGTGTTACGCGAGTTGTAGACGAGCGATCCGCCGCTCGCATTCAGCGGGCCGCCGACATGCTGGTTGGCGGCAGCCGGCTGAGCGACGATCACGCCCGCACCCGGATTGCTTAGCAGGTCGTTCGCCAGGATGGCGATCACGTCGCGCTTCTGCAGGTTGAGGATCGTGGTCGTCGTCTTGCCCTTGACCGTGGTCGTGGTCGCGGGACACACGCCGGCGAAATTTGCCCGGTTGGCCACGCGGTCGGACTTGACGGCAGTGTTGTTCGGCAGCGTGGTGAGATCCGCCCGCAGCTCGTCGTAGGGCAATCCGGGGGCGTGAAGGAGGTGAACTCGGCGTACGCGTCGGCGCCGGCATCGGCGGAGCCGCCGGCTCCGGCTGCGTTGATGAGCGGGACGTTCCCCCGCGAGAACTTCTGCGGGAGCGGCTTCTTCACGACCTTGCGGGTCTTCTTCGGGT
>DASWBP010000361.1:0-1789 GCA_036390555.1 Burkholderiales bacterium
CTGGTGGGCGCCATCGCCCTGGTACTGCTCGCCGTGATCGTGCTGCCCTGGATCTTCGACCCGCAGCCGCGCCAGGCGCCGCCGGTGAGCGTGCGCATCCCCGGCGAGGACGAGAAGCCGTTCGTGCCCAAGAACGCGCCCAAGCCCCCGGCACCGCCGGCAAAGGCGGAAAAGCCGTCGGCCGCGCCGCAGGCGGAGAAGCCCGCGCCGTCGAGCGCGCCCGCAGTGCCCGCGACGCCCAAGGCAGGGGAGAAGCCCGTAGAAAAAGCGGCGCCTGCGAAGCCCGCGACGGCGAGCTCCTCGGCCGAGCGTGCGCGCGCGGAGGCGGCGCTCGCCAACGCACCGCAGTTCTACGTGCCGGTCGGCGCCTACGCCGATCCGGCCGGCGTCATCGCCAAGCTGAAGGGGGCGAAGGTCGCCTACTTCACCGAGCCGGTGGCGACGGAAAAGGGCAAGGTGACGCGCGTGCGCGCGGGCCCGTACGCGAGCCGCGAAGCTGCAGAGAAGGCGCTGAAGCAGCTCGAGAAGCTGGGCTTCAAGCCCGGCAATATCGCGACGAGGTCATGACATGACCTGGCTCGACTACGCGGTGCTGGTGGTGCTGGCGGCCTCGATTCTGTGGGGCGTCTGGCGCGGCCTGGTGCACGAGGTGGTGTCGGTGGCCTCGTGGGTGCTGGCGTTCCTCGCCGCCAACATGTTCGCGGGGGCCATGGGCGACCTGTTGCCGGCGAGCATGGCGCCGGAAGTGCGCGTGCTGGTGAGCTTCATCGTTGTGTTCATCGTGGTGCTCATCGCGTGCACGATCGTCGGCAACCTGCTGACCAAGGTGATGAAGGTCGCGGGCCTGGGGCCGCTCGACCGCACGCTGGGGGGCGTCTTCGGCCTGGCCCGCGCGCTGGTGATCCTGCTCGCCTTTGCGCTCGTCGCGGGTCTGACCGCGCTGCCGCGGCAGCCGGTCTGGCGCAACTCGGTCAGCGCAGAGCCGCTCTCCAAAGGGGCGCTGGCGCTGCGGCCCTGGCTGCCGAAGTCCTTCGCCAACCGCTTGCGGTATCATTGACCCTTAACGACTCCGCGAGGCGGCTCCCATGTGCGGGATCCTCGGCATCGTAGCGCGCTCGCCCGTCAACCAGCTGCTCTACGACGGGCTGCTCCTCCTGCAGCACCGCGGCCAGGACGCGGCGGGGATCGTCACCTCCGAGCGCAAGAGCTTCCACATGCACAAGGGCGGCGGCATGGTGCGCGACGTGTTCCGCACGCGCAACATGCGCTCGCTGCCCGGCGACATCGGCATCGCGCACTGCCGCTACCCGACTGCCGGCTCCGCCGCGAATTCCGCGGAGTCGCAGCCGTTCTACGTCAACTCGCCGTTCGGCATCGTGCTCGGGCACAACGGCAACCTGACCAACGCCGACCAGCTCAAGGAAGAGATGTTCCGCCAGGACCTGCGGCACATCAACACCAACTCCGACTCCGAAGTGCTGCTCAACGTGCTGGCGCACGAGCTCGAGAAAGCCTCGGTCAAGCTGCGCCTGGAGCCGCAGACCATTTTCCGCGCGGTGGCCAACGTGCATCGCCGCGTGCGCGGCGCTTACTCGGTGATCGCCATGATCGCCGGGTACGGCGTGCTCGCCTTCCGCGATCCCTACGGCATCCGCCCGGCGGTGATCGGCTACAGCGAGACGGAGCGGGGCACCGAGTACATCGTGGCCTCGGAGTCGGTGGCGGTGGATGCGCTCGGCTTCAAGCTGCTGCGCGACATCGCCCCGGGCGAGGCGGTGTTCATCGACGA
>DASWBP010000362.1:0-5570 GCA_036390555.1 Burkholderiales bacterium
CGTAGCGCCAGTCGACCATCACGCCCTTGCCGTCCTTGACGGCCGTGCGTCCGACGTAGGCGCCCATCGTCGACTGATGGTCGAGCGCGCGGAAGCTGACCTTGCCGAACGGCGATTCGAATGCGAGGCCGCGCATCGCGGCGATGAGTTTCTCGGTATCGGTCGAGCCCGCCTTGCGTATGGCCGCCGCGGCCGCGTACACGGTGCTGTAGCCGACCACGGAGCCCAGCCGCGGATAGTCGTTGAATTTCGCCTGGTACGCCGCGCGGAAGCGCTTGTGCTCGGGCGTGTCGATCGCGTACCACGGGTAGCCCGTGACCCACCAGCCGACCGGCGCCTCGTCCTTCAGCGGGTCCAGATACTCGGGTTCGCCACCGAGCAGGTTGAACACCGGGCGGCCCTTGAACAGGCCGCGCAATTCGCCCTCGCGCACGAACCGCGCGAGGTCCGCGCCGAACAGCGACGAGAAGACCGCGTCCGGCTTGGCGTCGAGCAGCGCCTGCACGACGGGTCCGGCGTCGATCTTGCCGAGGGGCACCGCCTGCTCGACGAATTCGATGCCTCCCGCCTGCAGCGAGATCATCTGCTTCTTGAATGCGGCGGTCGCCGACTGGCCGTACTCGTAATTGGGGTAGACGATCGCCCAGCGCTTCTTCCCGAGCTTCGCCGCCTCGGGCGCGAGCATCGCCGTCTGCATGTAGGTCGACGCCCGCAGCCGGAACGTGTAGCGGTTGCCGTTTTCCCAGACGATCTTGTCGGTGAGCGGCTCGGCTGCTACGAACAGCACTTTCCGCTGGTTGGCGAGGTTGGCGACCGCCAGGCCGATGTGCGAGGCGAAGGTGCCCATCAACACGCTCGCGTTCTCGCGCGAGAGCAGCTCCTCGGCTACGCGCACCGCGTCGCCCGGGTTGCCGTTGTCGTCGCGCGAGATCACCTCGATCTTGCGGCCTTTCACGCCGCCCGCCTTGTTGATCTCTTCGAGCGCCAGCTCCCAGCCCTTCTTGTAGGGCTCGAGGAACGCAGGGAACGTCTTGTAGCTGTTCAGCTCGCCGACGCGGATGGTCTGCGCCTGGGCACCGAACGCGGCAAGCGCCGCAACCACCGCCACCAAAGACTGCTGGATTTTCATCTCTGCTCCCTTAGATAAGGTCCGTGGATTGTATGCGCTTGACCCCGGCGGCCTTCATGTCGGCCCAGGCTTTGGCGAGCGAGCCCTGCACGTCGATGCCGCGGCAAGCATCCTCGATCACCAGCGCCTCGAAGCCCTGCTTGCGCGCATCGAGCGCGCTCCAGGCTACGCAGAAGTCGGTGGCCAGCCCGACAAGGTAGACGCGCTTCAGGCCGCGCTGCTTGAGGTAGCCGCCCAGGCCCGTCTGCGTCTTCTTGTCGGCTTCGAGAAAGGCGGAGTAGCTGTCCACGCCCTTGCGGTAGCCCTTGCGGATGATGAGCTCCGCGTGCGGGATGCTCAGGTCCTTGTGCAGCGCGGCGCCCTCGGTGCCCTGCACGCAGTGGTCGGGCCAAAGCACCTGCGTGCCGTAGTCGAGCTGCACGGTCTCGAAGGGCTTCTTGCCCGAATGCTGCGAAGCGAAAGAGACGTGGTCGGCGGTATGCCAATCCTGCGTGATCACCACGTGCTGGAATTGCTTGGCGATGCGGTTGATGAGGGGAACGATCTGGTCGCCGTCCTTCACGGCGAGCGAGCCGCCGGGAATGAAGCAGTTCTGCACGTCCACGACGACCAGAACGTCGCGGCCGCTGGTCTTGAGCTTGGGGGCCGCCCAGGCATTGGGTCCCAGCAATGCGAATCCTCCGGCCGCGATCAGGAACGATCTGCGATTCATCATGGTGACCTCCGCTGTGATGGAAAGTGTACTTCAGGCAACACGGACATGGTCTGACCTTGCAGCGCAAGATAGGCGGCGCGCACCAGCCCGCGCGCCTGCAGGGCGCGGGCGGCGCGCGCGCCGCCGGCGAGCGCCGCACGCACGGTGGCTGAGGGGAGGGGACCGACCTCCACCGTCACCGGCAGCTCGCCGAGATCGCTGTCTTCCTTCACCGCTCGCGCCGGGCGCCGCACGATGGCCGGGTGCTGCGCGTTTACGGCATTGGCGACCAGCGTGGCGGCCGCGTCGGCCTCAGCCGCGTTGCGCGCGACGATGGTGACGGCGTCTGCGATGCCAAGCGATTGCGATCGCCCGCGCCAGCCCGAGGTGGCGATACCGCAGGACTCCTCGAGCCGCAGCGTCGCGTCTAGCGCGGGCTTCAGCGGGTTGTTCACGATGCCCGCGTCAAACGACTCCCCCGGCGGCAGGTGCACCGCGATGTCGCCGCCATCGTTGACATAGGCCTTGCCGGCCGGCTGCATCGCTTCGAGGATCTCGTCGGCCACGGCGCCCGCGACCGCCGCCATCGGCGTAACGAACACGGCGCGATGCGGCCAGACTGCAGCCACCATGCGGCGCGCGACGCGGCCGCGCGCAAGCGGGGAGGCCTCGCCGACCGGCGCGCGCAGGAGCGGCAACTCGGCGACAAGCTCCTCCAGCACGGTGGCAAAGCGCGCCTGCGCGCGCGCGTACTCCGCCTCCGAGCCGAGGATCACGAGATCGATCGGCCCGTGCTGCAGGTGCAGCCGGCCGTCGCTCAAACGGCGCGCCATCGCGTGCTCTCCAGCGCGGTCTTGAGCGGCACGACGCGGTCCATGTGACCGCCGATCTCGGCGTAATGCGCAAGGCGCAGGGTGAACTCGATCGGCAGCACGAGCGCGGGCGTAGGCACGTAGCCGAAGGACTTGTCCGGCATGGCGAGCACATCGACCATCACCGTGATGCCGCCGCCGGGCCAGACGTAAGTGGGTGCGCCGCCGCAGGTGACGCGCGTCAGCACGTCGCGCACCGAGCGTGTCAGGCGCACGGGATTCTCGGTCACGCCCGCGCGCAGGCTGCCGCCCGCGCCGCCCATGAACAGCACGCTGCATAAGGCAGGCTCGCAGTTCTCCGCGATGCGCTCCACCACCGTGCGCACCGCCGGTGGCATCGGCGCCTTCTGTGGCTTGAGGTTCTCATCCAGCACGAACCACTCGGCATCCTCGCCGGTCGTGGAGACCATCAGCAGCCGCATGCCCGGCCAGGCGGTCTTGGGGTCCACCTTCTCGATGATCGCGAGCGGGTCGGTGATGTCGGTTCCGCCCCAGCCCAGGCCCGGCTCCGCCACCTTGAAGTAGCGCCCCGGCGTGGAGCGGCGCCCGCGCACGCGCACGCCCGCGGGCCGCATGTCGAGGAAGCGCCCCGCCTGGTGCTCGGTCAGCACCCCGGTGATGTGGTCGTCCACCACGATCACCTCGTCGCAGTGCCCGTGCCACTGCTTTGCAAAGATGCCGATGGTCGCGGAGCCGCATCCCACGCGCATGCGCTCCTCGCGCGCGCCATTCACGATGGGCGCGGCGCCCGCCTGCAAGACCACCGTGGAGCCGCCGTCGATCGCGACCTCCACCGCCTCCTTGTTGGAGAGCTTGAGCAGCGCGTCGCAGGTGACGTTGCCTTCCTTCTTGGAGCCACCCGTGAGGTGGCGCACGCCGCCGAGCGAGAGCATCTGCGAGCCGTACTCCGCGGTCGTGACATGGCCGATCTGCTCGCCGTCCACGCGCACCGCGGCCAGCTCGGGGCCGAGAAAGCGGTCGGTGTCGATCTTCACCTTCAGGCCGCAGTAGCTGAAGATGCCCTCGGTCACTACGGTGACCATGTCCACGCCTTCGGCCTGCGAGGAGACGATGAAGGGCGCGGGCTTGTAGTCGGGGTAGGTGGTGGTCGCGCCGACGCCCGTGACGAAGGGCGCGACGAGCTTGCCGTCCCAGGGCTTGCCCGATTGCAGGAAGGGCACCGCGGCGCTGCCGCGTTCGAGGACGAGCAGCGGATCGAGCCGTACCAGCTTGCCGTCCTCGTTGGCGTACCGGTCGCAGGCGCCGCTCTGGCCCTTGCGGATGCGGCACAGCACCGGGCAGGCGTCGCAACGGATCACGTCGCCGGTCAGCGGCGCGGTGCTTTCAGGGGCGTCTTCCGGGTCTCGCATCGAGCGCGGCTTTCAGTCGGTGGGGCAGGACGGGCACCTGGCGCATGCGCACGCCGGTGGCATGGTCGATCGCGCCGAGGATCGCTGGCGCGGTCGGGATGAGTCCCGGCTCGCCCACGCCCTTGGCACCCGAGGGTCCGAGCGGCTCCGGGTCCTCTACGAGAATGCAATCCATCGCTGGCGCATCGCCGATGGTGGGGATCAGGTAGTCGTGGAGATTCTCGGTCTTGCCCGGCAGGTATTCTTCCATCAGCGCGAGGCCCAGGCCCTGAAGGGCGCCTCCCTGGATCTGTCCCTCCACCTGGATCGGGTTCAAGGCCTTGCCCACGTCGTGGGCCGCGACGACGCGCAGCACTTTCACGGTGCCGAGCGCTTCGTCCACCTCCACCTGCGCAACTTGCGCCGCGAACGCATAGGTCGCATAGGGCGCGCCCTGGCCGTTGGGGTCGAGCGTCGTGGTGGGCGGATCGAAGCGCCCTTCGCCCGCAAGCACGTCGCCGTTGGGATCGCGCGGCAGGCGCGAGAGGTCGAGCCGGTGCGTGATGCCGCCTTTGCGGAACACGACGAAGTGGCGGTCGAGCTGCAGCCGGAAGCCGCGGTCCAGATACGCTTCGGGCGGGGCGCCGGCGGCGGCGAAGATGCGCCGGCGCAAGTCGAGCCCGGCGAGCTCGGCCGCCTTTCCCGAGATGAACGCCTGGCGAGAGGCGGAGGTCTTGCCGGCGTCCGCCGTGCGATCGGTGTCGCCCATCACCAGCTCGAAGCGCGCCATGGGCAGGCCTAGCGCGTCCGCCGCCACCTGCGTCAGCGTCGTGTTGGAGCCCTGGCCGATGTCCACCGCGCCGTTGTAGAACACGATGCGGCCGCGCGAGGAGAGCACGATGCGCAGGGTCGAAGGATTGGCGAGCGCCGTGTTGCCGATGCCGTACCACATGCAGCCTACGCCCACGCCGCGCCGCAGCGGGCTGCCGTGCGTCTTCGCCTTCGCGTTGAACGCCTCGGCGTCCGCGCGCAGGCGCCGCCAGTGGGGCCGCAGGCGGTCCAGGCATTCGCCGAGACCCGCCGAATGCTCGAGGCGCTGGCCCGTCGCCGTCGTGTCGCCCGCCTTGAGCGCGTTCAGGCGGCGGAACTCGAGCCGGTCCATGCCGAGCTTGTCCGCCAGCTCGTCCATCATCGCTTCGTGCGCGATGGCGCCTTGCGGCACGCCGAAGCCGCGGAAGGCGCCCGACGGGTGGCAATGCGTGAAATAGGCGCGCCCGCGCGTCCGCACATTTCGGACTGCGTAGGGCCCGCTCGCATGGATCGGGACGCGCGTCGCCACCGTGGGCCCCCAGCTCGCGTAGGCACCGGTGTCGAACAGCGCGTCCACTTCGACCGCCGTGAGCAGGCCTTGGGCGTCGCAGCCGAAGCGCGCGCGGATGCGTGCCGGGTGCCGCTTGGTGGTCGAGGCCATGCTCTCCGGGCGGTGGTAGACGCACGCGACCGGCCTGCCGCTGAGGAGTGCGCCC
>DASWBP010000363.1:0-5784 GCA_036390555.1 Burkholderiales bacterium
GTTCGGCGCGCGCCCGGTCGCCGCGATCACGTAGTCGACCACCGTCGTTTCCTCGGCGCCGCCGGGACCGCGATAGCGCAGGCGTACCCCTTCGCCCTCGCGCTCGACCGAGCGCACGCGCGCGTCCGGATCGAGTTCCAATTCGCGCTGGAACGCGAGGCTCGCGTACTCGCGGATCGCCGGGTCGCTGAACGGCCCGACGTGGCCGTCGCGGCCGAACATCAGCACGCGCACGCCGAGGCGCGCGAGCGCCTGGCCGAGCTCGAGGCCGATGACGCCGGGGCCGAAGACGGCGACCGAGCGCGGCAGGTCGTCCCAGTCGAAGACGTCGTCGTTGACGACCAGCCGGTCGCCGAGCGCGCGCAGGAAAGGCGGGATCGCCGGCGTGGAGCCGGTGGCGATCACCGCGCGCTCGAAGGTCACCCGCTGCGCGCCGCCGACGACGAGCGCGCGGTCGCCGTCGAAGCGCGCGTGACCGCGCAGGCGATCCGCCTCGGGGATCGCCTCGATGCCCTCGAGCACGAAGCCGACGAAGCGGTCGCGCTCGCGGCGCACGCGCGCCATGACCGCACGGCCATCGACAAGCAGGGATCCGTCCAGCCGCAGGCCGAATTCCTGCCAGCGCTCGACGCCGTGCGCGGCTTCCGCCGCGGCGATGAGCAGCTTGGAGGGCATGCAGCCCACGCGCGCGCAGGTCGTGCCGCCGGGACCCTGCTCGACGAGCAGGGCGCGCGTGCCGGCGGCGTTTGCCGCGCGCCAGGCGGCGAGGCCGGCGGTGCCGGCCCCGATGACCGCCACGTCCACGGACGCAGTGGTCATTACGCCGCCTTGCGCGCCCATTGCTCGAGCTCTTCCCAGCCGCCGATGCGCTGGCCGTTGATGAAGATCTGCGGCACGGTCTGCGCGCCGGCGATGGCGCCGACCACCCGGGTGCGGACCTTGTGGTCCAGCGGGATCTCGGCGTAGTCGTAGCCGAGCTCGGTGAGCAGCGCCTTGGCCTTGGCGCAGTAGCCGCAGCCCTCGCGCGTCAGGATCGCCACCTGGTCGGGCTTCTTCGCCTTCGGGTTGATGAACGCGAGCATGGTGTCGGCGTCCGACACTTCGAACGGGTCGCCGGGCTTCTGCGGCTCGATGAACATCTTTGCGACCACGCCGTCCTTCACCAGCATCGAGTAGCGCCACGAGCGCTTGCCAAAGCCGAGGTCGGCCTTGTCCACCAGCATGCCCATCTTCTCGGTGAACTCGCCGTTGCCGTCCGGGAGGAGCGTGACGTTGGCGGATTCCTGCTCTTTCGCCCACTCGTTCATGACGAAGGCGTCGTTGACCGAGATGCAGACGATCGCGTCCACGCCGTTGGCGCGGAACGCGGGCGCGAGCTCGTTGTAGCGCGGCAGGTGCGTGGAAGAGCAGGTCGGGGTGAAGGCGCCCGGCAGCGAGAACACCACCACCGTCTTGCCCTTGAAGACCTCGTCCGTGGTCACGGTCTGCCACTCGCCGTTGACGCGCGTGCGGAACGCGACCTGCGGTACCCTCTGTCCTTCGCGGTTCGTAAACATCTATTGACTCCTCAGAAGTGATTGAAGATGACCATCACTGTAGGGGCCGCGCTCCGATTGATCCAATGAGTTGTAAGAATCAATCCGATAGGGAGTGTCAATAACCCATGAATGAGCGCAAGCCCCTGGATTCAAAGGCTTTCCTGCTCATGGTGGCCCTCACGGGGCTCTGGGGCTTCCAGCAGGTGGCGATCAAGCTCACCGCGCCGGACGTGTCGCTCGTCATGCAGGCGGCGCTGCGCTCGCTGATCGCCGCCGCGCTGCTCCTCGCATGGGCGCAATGGCGCGGGACGGCGCTCTTCGCGCGCGACGGCACGCTCGCGGCGGGGCTGGGCGCGGGGCTGCTGTTCGGCGGCGAGTTCATCTTCATCTACGGCGGGCTCGAGTACACCGCCGCCTCGCGCATGGTGGTGTTCATCTACCTCGCGCCGGTGCTCACCGCGCTCGGGCTGCACTGGCTGGTGCCTGGCGAGAAGCTCTCGCGCACGCAGTGGGCCGGCGTGCTCGTCGCTTTCGCCGGCATCGCGCTGGCCTTCGGCGAAGCCTTCGCCGCGGCAAGCGGCACCTGGCTCGGCGACGTCTTCGGCATGATCGCGGCGCTGCTCTGGGCGGCGACCACCGTGCTGATCCGCGCGACATGCCTTGCGCGCGCGAGCGCGGCGAAGACGCTTTTCTACCAGTTGGCGGTGTCGGCGCCGATGCTGCTCGCCGCCTCCTGGCTGATGGGCGAGAAGGGCGTGGTGGCGCTCAGCCCGCTCGCGCTGGCGAGCCTCGCCTACCAGGGCGTGATCGTCGCGTTCGCGAGCTACCTGGTGTGGTTCTGGCTTCTCACGCGCTACCTCGCCGCGCGCCTGGCGGTATTTTCGTTCCTCTCACCGCTCTTCGGCGTGCTGTTCGGCGTGGCGATCCTCGGCGAGCCGCTCACGCCCGCTTTCGCCGGCGCGGCGCTGCTCGTCGGCGCGGGCATCGCGCTCGTCAACCGGCGCTAGCGTTTGCCGGCGCCCGCCCGGCGCGCTCGTCGGGCCCGGGCTCGGCGGCGAGGTTCTCGCTCGTCAGCAGGCGCACGAGGTCCTCGCGGCCCTGCTGTTGCAGGGCGATCAGCGTCTTGACCTCGCCGCGGTGCGGCGCCTGCTCGGCGAGCGTTTCCTCGTCGTGGCGCCGGAACCGCGTCACCGCGCGCCGCGCCGCCATCGGCCCGAAGTCGAGGGCGCGCAGGGCGCCTTCGGCCGCGTCGAGCGCCGAGCCGAAGGTCTCGCGCACCGCGGGCACGCCCATGTCGGCGTACTCGAAGGCGTCGCTGCGGCTGTGCGCGCGCACGATGAGCTTGAGCTGCGGGTAGCGCACGCGCACGGCGCGCACCAGGCCCAGCGCGGCCTGATAGTCATCGAGCGCGACGACGAGCAGGCGCGCCTGCGCGATGCCGGCCTTCTCCAGCACGTCGAGGCGCGTGGCGTCGCCGTAATAGGCCTTGGTGCCGAAGCGGCGCACCAGCTCGATCTGGTTCGGGTCGTGGTCGATGAGCGTGGCGCGGATGCGCAGGCCGTTCAGCACGCGCGTCACCACCTGGCCGAAGCGGCCGAAGCCGGCCACGATCACCGGGTTTCCCTCGGCGACCACGTCGGCCTCGCGCGGCGCTCCCATGGCGAGCCGCGGCGCGAGGCGCCGCTCGTAGAGGAGCATCAGGAGCGGCGTGGTGAGCATCGAGACGGCGACGGCGGCGTTGAGCACGTCGAGCGTCTCGCGCGGCAGGATGGTGCTGGCCGCAGCAAGCATCACGAAGGCGAACTCGCCGACCTGCGACAGGCCGAGCGCGAAGAGCAGGGCGTCCGCGCGCCCGCAGAAGCCGAACAGGCGCGCGATCGGGTAGAGCAGCGCCGCCTTGAGCGCCACCACGCCGAGCGCGAGCCCGAGCACGAGGAGCGGGGCGCGCACGAAGAGCCCGAGGTCCACCGACATGCCCACGGCAATGAAGAACAGCCCGAGCAGCAGCCCCTTGAAGGGCTCGAGGTCGAGCTCCAGCTCGTGGCGGTATTCCGAGTCTGCGAGCATCACGCCCGCGAGGAAGGCGCCAAGCGCCATGGACAGGCCGGCGGCTTCCATCAGCAGCGCGTTGGCCAGCACCAGCAGCAGGGCGAAACCGATGAAGACCTCGCGCTGCCCCGCGCCGGCGGTGATGCGCAGCAGCGGCCGCAGCAGGGTGCGCCCCGCGGCGATCAGCAATGCGATCAGCCCCACGCCGCGTGCGACCGCGATCCAGTCCAGGCTGCCGCGCGACTGCTCGGGCGCGAGCAGGCCGAGCGCGAGCAGCAGCGGGATCACGGCGAGGTCCTGGAACAGCAGCACCGAGAAGCTCGCCTGGCCGCCCGGCGTGGCGAGCAGGCGCTTTTCCTGCAGCGTGGCGAGTGCGATGGCGGTGGAGGACATGGCGAAGGCCATGCCGGCCACGAGCGCTACCTTGGCGCCTGCGCCGAGCGCCCAGCCGATCGCCGCCACGGCGGTGGCAGTGGCGACGACCTGCACCGTGCCCATGCCGAAGATCGGCCGGCGCATCTGCCAGAGGCGCCGCGGGTTGAGCTCGAGCCCCACGAGGAACAGCAGCAGCACGACGCCGAACTCCGCAAAGCCGCGGATCGCCTCGGGCTCCGAGACGAGCTGCAGGCCCCAGGGCCCGATCGCCATGCCGGCGGCGAGAAAGCCCAGCACCGAGCCGAGGCCCAGCCTCTTGAACAGCGGCACGGCGATCGAGCCGGCGGCGAGATAGACGAGGGCCTGGTACAGGAATCCGTGCTCAGTCATGCCATGCTCCGTAAAGGGGCGCGTGAAGGGCGCGTGCAATAATCGCGTGCGCCATGGCACCGGTCAACGCGGAGCAGTACAAGCTCGGCATGCGCAGCCTCGCGCACGCGGTGAACGTCATCGCGGCGGCGCACGGCGGACATCGCTACGGCATGACCGCCACCGCCGTTTGCTCGGCCACGGCGGAGCCGCCCACGGTGCTCGTCTGCCTCAACAAGTCTTCGGCGACGCACGGCGCCGTGACGCGCAGCAAGGCGTTCTGCGTGAACGTGCTGCGCGCAGAGGACTCCGACCTCTCCAACCTCTTCAGCGGCGCGCAATCGGGAGAGGGGCGCTTCAAGTCGCGCGAATGGTCCAAGCTCGCCACCGGTTCGCCAGTGCTGCTGGATGCGCTGGTGTCCTTCGACTGCCGCGTGGTGAAGAAGCTGGCGCACGGCTCGCACACGATCTTCCTCGGCCAGGTGGAGCAGGTGCTCTTCGGCAAGAAGGGGCGGCCGCTCCTGTATGCCGACGGGCAGTACTCGAAGCTCGTGTCGCTCGCGCAGGGCGAGCCGCTGCCCGAGGGCCTGGACTACTGGGGGTTCTGAGCTACAGCGCGCGCTTCAGGACGTGGCGCTGCCGGTCGGCGAGCAGCGGCACCGCTTCGGCGAGGTATTTCTTGAAGTGTGGCGTCTGCTGGTGCGCCTCGAACGCCTTTTCGTCGTCGTAGACCTCGAACAACATCACCTTCGTGGCGTCGGTCGTGTCCACCAGCGCCTCGAACTGCCGGCAACCGGGTTCCTTGCGCGCCTCGCGCGCGTTGGCGAGCAGCCCGGCCATGAATTTCTCGACGTTCTCGGGCTTGATGCGCAGGTCGACGGACAGAATGAAGTTCATGTTGTTGAGTCCTTTGCTATAATCACCGACTCGCGCCCGTAGCTCAGTTGGATAGAGTACTTGGCTACGAACCAAGGGGTCGTGGGTTCAAATCCTGCCGGGCGCGCCAATTCTACAAAAGGCCCCAGCGAATGCTGGGGCCTTTTCATTTCTCCGCGCGCAGTCAGTTCGTAGCCACGCGTTTCACGGCGCTCGATCGCAAAGCCGGGCTGCTCGGCGGCGAAATCGGCATGAAGGCCATCGACCTCGCCTGCCTGGCGGCAGCCGGTTAGCCAAGGCCCCGGAGGGGAAGGGAGAACGCCCATGTCGATCGCGGAACCCGGCGCCTTGTGGGATCTCGTCGCTTCCTTTGGCGTCATCGCCACGCTGATCTTCCTCGCCCTGCAGATGCGCCAGAACACCAAGGCGGTGCGACTCAGCACTTCGCATGCGGTCACTGCCGAGCTGCGTGGCATGTTCAGCTTGCTGGCCTCGGATCAGGGGCTCGCGGAAATCCTTGTCGAAGCGGGCCACCACGCGCACTTGGCGGGACCGACCCGGGTACGCTACTGGATGT
>DASWBP010000364.1:0-3314 GCA_036390555.1 Burkholderiales bacterium
CCTCGCGGCTGCCGAGCACCTCGGCGCGGCTGCGCCCGCTCATCGCCTCGTAGGCCGGATTGACGTCGACGATGCGGAACTGGGCGTCGCGCAGCACCATCGAGTCGGTGGCGGCGTTGAAGATCGAGCGGTACTGCTCCTCGCTCGCGCGCAGCGCGCGCTCGGCGAGCTTGGTCTCGGTGGCATCGCGGCCCATGTACAGCACGTGCGGCCTGCCGCCGTAGCTCATCGGCACGCCGCGCACCTCGAGCACGAAGGGCGTGCCATCGGGCCGCGCGCCCTCGGCCTCGAAGAAGATCGGGCGGCCGGCGATCGCCTCGCGGTGCAGCTCGGGGCGGTGCGCCGAGACCGCCGAGTTGCGCGTCAGCGTGAGGTCGCGCAGGCCGATCACCTGCTCGCGCCGGCGTCCGCTCATCGCTTCGTAGGCGGTGTTGACGTCGACGATGCGGAATTCGGCGTCGCGCAGCACCAGAGCATCGGTAGTAGCGTTGAAGATGGCGCGGTACTGCTCCTCGCTCGCGCGCAGTGCGCGCTCGGCGAGCTTGCCCTCGGTGATGTCGCGGCCGATGTAGAGCACGTGCGGCTTGCCGCCGTAGCTCATCGGCACGCCGCGCACCTCGAGCACGAAGGGCGCGCCGTCGGGACGCCGGCCGTCGGTCTCGAAGTGCACCGGCTTGCCCGCGAGCGCCACGGCATGCAGCTTGACGCGCTCCTCCGAGACGTCGGCGGCGCTCACCGTGAGCGCCGTCTGGCCCACCACCTCGGCGCGGCGCTTGCCGCTCATCGCCTCGTAGGCCGGGTTGACGTCGACGATGCGAAAGTCGGCGTCGCGCAGCACCAGCGCGTCGGCGCTGGCGGCAAAGATCGCGCGGTACTGCTCCTCGCTGCCGCGCAGGGCCTCCTCCGCGGCCTTGCGCGCCGTGATGTCGCGGCCGATGTAGAGCACGTGCGGCTTGCCGCCGTAGCTCATCGGCACGCCGTGCACCTCGCAGTCGAGCAGCGAGCCATCCTTGCGCATCGCCTTGCCCTCGACGCGCACCGCCTCGCCGCCGAGGGCACGGCGGTGCAGATCGCGCGCGAAATGCGCGTCGCGCAGGCTGAGGGTGGTCACCATGTCGGTGCCGATGATCTCCTCGCGGCTGTAGCCGGTCATGCGCGCGAAAGCCGGGTTGGCGTCGACGATGCGGTAATCGGCGTCCCGCAGGTTGAGGCCGTCGGAAGTGGCGTCGAAGATCGCGCGGTACTGCTCCTCGCTGGCGCGCAGCGCCTCCTCGGCCTGCCGGCGCTCGGTGATATTGCGCCCGACATAGAGCACATGCGGCGCGCCGCGGTACTGCATGGGAATGGCCAGCATCTCGATGGTGGCGCGCGAGCCGTCGCGCGCGCGCCCCTCGGCCTCGATCCGCTCGCGCTCGCCGCCCAGCACGCGCCGGTGAAGCGCGCGCAGCGCGTCGTCCTTGCCGAGGAAGCGCACCGTGACCGTGTCCTTGCCCACCACCTGCTCGCGCTTCAGGCCCACCGCGGCCTCGTAGGCCGGGTTGACGTCCACGATGCGAAAGTCGGCGTCGCGCAGCACCAGCGCGTCGGCGCTGGCGTTGAAGATGGCGCGGTACTGCTCCTCGCTGGCGCGCAGCGCCTCCTCCGCCGCCTTGCGCTCGGTGATCTCGCGCGTGGCCGCCATGATGAGCGGCTTGCCCGCGAGCTCTGCCTTCTTCAGCGTGATCTCGTCCCAGTGCAGGCTGCCGTCCTTGTTGCGCCGGTGCCACTCGCCGCGCACCACTTCGCCCGTGCGCGCGCGCGCGATGAGGCGCAAGGCGTCCTCGCCCGTGTAGGGCGGCACGCCCGAGCCGAGCGCCGCGGGCGCCAGGCGGCGCAATTCCTCTGCGCTGTAGCCGTAGACCGCGCAGGCCTTGGGGTTGGCATCGATGATGGCGCCGCTGTCGTGGTCGAGCAGGAACAGGCAGGTCTCCGCCGACTCGAACACCGCCCGGTAGCTCGCCTCCGAGCGCCGCCGCTCGATCTCGGCGCCGATGCGCGCACCGAAGATCTTCAGCATCGCCTCGACCAGCTCCGGGTCGCGCATCGCCGAGCACGACATGACGGTGAGCGCGCCGATCGGCGCCCCGTGCACGTCGTGCAGCGTGGTGGCGGCATAGCTTTCGACGCCGTGGTCGGCGAGCACGCGGTCGTGCGGGAACTTCTGCGCCACGCCGCTCGGGAAGTAGCCGAAGGTGCGGCCGATGGCGAACTCGCAGGGCGTGCCGGCGAGCGGGTACTCGATGCTGCGCGCGGGCCTGCCGTTGAACCAGGTGGCCAGCGTGCGCAGCAGCTTGCGCTCGGGCTCGACGTACACCGAGATGAGCGCAAATTCGACGCCGAGGATGCGCGCGAGCGCGCCCACCAGGTCGTCGAACACGCGCTCGCCTTCCGCGGTGGAAACGGCGAGCGCCGCCTGGCGCAGCGCCTCGATCAAGCCCTTCTCTGAGTGCATGGGGCGGCAGTCTAGCGGGGACGCCACGCGCGCGCCGGGCTGTTACCCGGCGGCTACGATTGAAACAGTCCGGTTACACAGCGCCCCGGCACTGGCGGGCGAAGGGGCTCTGGGCCAGCGCGGCCGGCCCTGACGGCCCCTACTTGTCCCCGGGAATGAAGATGTAGCCCGCGCCGCGCACCGTCTTGATGAGGCGCGGCTTCTCGGGGTCGGCCTCGATCTTCTTGCGCAGGCGCGCGATGCGGATGTCGATCGAGCGGTCGAAGGGCTCCCACTCGCGGTTGCGCGTATGCGTGAGCAGCTGGTCGCGCGACAGCACCTGGTTGGGCCGCTCGGCGAAGACGCGCAGCAGGTCGAACTCCATGCTGGTGAGCGGCAGCTCCTCGCCATCCTTGTCGAGCAGCTGGTGGGTGTCCAGGTCCAGCGTGCAGCGGCCAATCTTTACGCGCCGGCCGCCCGACGCGGCCTTCGCCGCCTTCGGCTCTCCGCGCGTGCGCCGAAGCACGCTTTTCAGGCGTGCGCGCAGCTCGCGCGGGTCGAAGGGCTTGCCGATGTAGTCATCTGCGCCGACTTCCAGTCCCACCACCCGGTCCACCACCTCTCCCGCGGCGGTGACCATGATGATGGCGAGGTCATGGTGCTCGCGCAGCCAGCGCGCAAGCGACAGGCCATCCTCGCCCGGAAGCTTCAGGTCGAGCAGCACCACGTCGGGCACCGAAGCGGCCAGCGCCTTGCGCATGGCTTCGCCGTTCTCCGCCAGGGTCACCTCGTAGCCGTGGCCCTCGAGGTACTCGCCCATCGACTCGCGCACGTCGCGGTCGTC
>DASWBP010000365.1:0-15880 GCA_036390555.1 Burkholderiales bacterium
GGTACGGCCGCGATAGCCCGAGCGATTGCAGGCAGCGCAGCCTTGTGCCGAATACAGGGTTCCATCGGTCGGTGCGAGGCCCAGTGCCCGCAGTTGTGCCGCGTCGGCGGCGAAGGGTTTGCGGCATTCCAGGCACAGGCGGCGCACCAGGCGCTGCGCCACCACCCCGATCAGGCTGGAGGCGAGCAGGAAAGGCTCCACGCCCATATCGACGAGTCGCGTGACCGCGCTCACCGCGTCGTTGGTGTGCAGCGTGGCGAATACAAGATGCCCGGTGAGGCTCGCCTGAACCGCGATCTGCGCGGTCTCGAGGTCGCGGATCTCGCCGATCATGACCACGTCCGGATCCTGGCGCAGGATGGTCCTCAGCGCCCGCGCGAAGCTCATCTCGATCCTGGTGTTGACCTGGGTCTGGCTGATGCCGTCGAGGTCGTACTCGATGGGATCCTCGACGGTCATGATGTTGAGGCCGAGGGAGTCGATGCGCGAGAGCGCTGCATACAGTGTCGTCGTCTTGCCGGAGCCGGTCGGCCCTGTCACCAGCACGATGCCGTGCGGCTGGTGGATGAGCTCGTCGACCCTCGCTAGCGTCGTCGGCGCCATGCCGAGGCTCGGCAGCTCGAGGCGCCCGTCCTCCTTGTCGAGAAGGCGCAGCACGGCGCGCTCGCCGTAGCTCGTCGGCAGGGTGGCGACGCGCACGTCCACCTGACGGCCGGCCAGGCGCAGCGAGATGCGGCCGTCCTGCGGCAGGCGCTTCTCGGCGATATCGAGATTTGCCATCACCTTGATGCGCGAGAGCATCGCCGCATGCAACGCGCGGTGCGGCTCCACGACGTTCTGCAGCGTGCCGTCCACCCGGAACCTCACCACCGAGCGGCCCTCGTAGGGCTCGATGTGGATGTCGGAGGCGCGCTGGCGCAGCGCTTGCGTGAGGAGCACGTTGATCATGCGGATGATCGGCGCGTCGTTCTCCGACTCGAGCAGGTCCTCGACCTTCGGCATCTCGCGCACCAGGCGCGAGAGATCCATGTCGTGCTCGAGGTTGTCCGCGACGAAGGCCGCGGACTGGTTCGCGCGCGTGTAGACATCCGCGAGGCGTCGCTCGAAGACCTCGGCCGGCTCGACGCTCGTCACCCGCACCGGCACCCCCAGGACTCGCCGCAGCTCGGAGAGCGCCTGCGGGCGGGCGCCCTGCCGCAGGCAAACAGACGCCTGCTCCGCTGAAAGCTCGAGCAGTAGCGCGCCATGCGTCTTCGCAAACTGGTAAGGAACCAGGCGGGCCGAAGCCTCGCGGACGGCGTCCATGCTAGGCGGCGTTCGGTCGCTTTGCGCCCATATGCAGAGCGCCTATGGCTTGCTCGGATCGACCGGCGGCAGCTGCGGCCCGGGATAGTCCGGAAGCACGAGATGGGCCGGCGGCTTGAGCTTGTCCTGCTCGCCGAGCATCTGCCGGTAGCGCTCGGCGGTGAATCCGCCGTAGGCGGCGCTGTCGCGCAGCACGACCGGCCGCAGGAATACCATCAGGTTGGCCTTCGACGTCTTGCGCGTGTCGTAGCGAAACAGGTAGCCGAGGAAGGGAATGTCGCCAAGCAACGGCACTTTCTCCACGCCGACGCTCGTGGCATCCCGCACCAGCCCGCCCAGCGCGATGATCTGGCCGTCATCCACCAGCACCGTGGACTCGATGGAGCGCTTGTTGGTGATGATGCCGGCGGGATTCGTCTGATCCTGGACGCTCGAGACTTCCTGGAAGATCTGCAGCCGCACCGTGCCGCCTTCGGAGATCTGCGGCTTGACGCGCAGGGTGAGGCCCACGTCGCGCCGTTCGATGGTCTGGAAGGGCGTCGCGGTGGTCGAGCTGCCGGTCTGCGCATACTGGCCCGTGATGAAGGGCACGTTCTGGCCGACGCTGATGCGCGCCTCCTCGTTATCCAGCGTGAGAATGTTCGGCGTAGAGAGCACGTTGGCGTTGGCGTCCGTCTCGAGCGCGCGCGCGAGCGCAGCGATGTTCGTCACCGTGCCGATGCCCGGGATCGTGACCTGCCCTTTCACCACGCCTACGTTGAGGCCGGTGCCGAGCGAGCCGATGTTGACGGACGCATCGATGATGTTGGCACCCGTGCCCGTGCCGCTGAAGTTGGTGCCGCCCGACACCCGGCTCTGCGGGTTGCTCACGTCACCGAACGACTGCCACTGGATGCCGAACTCGGCTGCCTTCTCGGCCGAGATCTCCACGATCAGGCCCTCGACGTAGACCTGCGCGCGGCGCACCTCGAGCTGCTCCACGATCGCCCTGATGTGGGCGAAAATGGCGTCGGGCGCCGAGATCAGCAGCGCGTTCGAGGCGGAGTCCGCCTGCACCATGCCGCCACCCTGCGCCCCCGCGGGCTGCGCTGCAGCCGCCTGCCCGCCCGCCGCCTGCGCGGGCGCCGGCGCGGGGGAGGACTCGCCGGCCAGAATGCCGCGCAGTGTCTGTGCGACTCGCACTGCCTCGGCGTTCTTCAGGTAGATGACGTGGACGTTGGCGGCCGTGCCCGTGCGCACGTCCAGCTGCTGCACCATCGACTGCACCAGCGATGCGCGCGCCGGGTTCTCGGTGCGCACCACGATGCTGTTGGTGCGCGGATCCGACGCAAGATACACGCGCAGCGAGGGCTCGATCGCGCCCGCTTGCCCGGCGGTCGCGACGATGCTGTCGGACAGGACGCGGTTCAGCGCCTGGATCACATCCGCGGCCGCGGCATAGCGCAGCGGAATCACCATCGGCTCGCCGCCGCCGGGCTTGTCGATCGCCTCGATGATGCGCTCGATGCGGCGCAGATTGGCGCCGTAGTCCGTGATCACCAGCGCGTTGGCGCTGGGAAACGCGGCAATGGTGTTGTTCGGGCTGATGATCGGGCGCAACACCGGCATCAGCTGGTTCGCCGACGTGAACTTGAGCGTGTACACCTGCGTCTCGAGGCGATCGCCGCCGGCCGCGCCGCGCGAGCCTGCGGTGCCAACATGAAGCTTGGCGTCAGCCTCCGGCAGGATCTTCGTAACGCCGCCGCTCTCCACCGCCGTGAATCCCTGCAGCCTGAGCGCAGAGAGAAAGATGCCGTAGACGGCCGACGCGGGAACCGGGCGCGCCGATACCAGGTTGACGGTTCCCTTGACGCGCGGATCGATGAGGAAATTGCGGTTGGTGATCTTGCCGACCGCGGCGGCGACCGATTCGATATCGGCGTTGACGAAATTGAGCGTGACGGGCTCCTGCGCCTGCTGCGCAATCGCAGCCTGCAGAAACCCCGCGCACAGCAGGGCAAGCAGCGCGTGCCGCATCAGGGGCGCACCTGGGCGGGTACGGCGCCTGCAGGCGGCGCAATGCGCTGCACCCGGCGCTCCAGTTCGAGGCGCTCCGGTACGCCGTTGCGCAGGACGATGATGTAGTCCGGATGCACCTCCTGCAACGCGAGTCCGTCCGCGATCGATTCCCCCGTGGCGACCGTGACCGGCCGGCTTCCCTGCCGCGCGATGATCGCTCGACCCTCCCCCGATCGCTTGCCCGAGAAGATGCCCAGTACGGTTAGCCCGCCACCCGCGCTGCGCGCTGGAGCGGCTGGCGCGCTGGATGCGACCCCGAACAGGTTGCGGTGCGCGACCTGCCCCGTGCGATCGTCAGCAAGCGCTGCTGGGCTCAACGGCACGCCCACGCTCGCCGGCGCGATCGCGGCCCACGTCCAGTACGCAAGGCTCACCGCAAGCGCCGCGACGAGCGCGAGCTCGAGCACGACGATCCAGGCCTCGTGCAGGATCCAGTGGGTCAGGCGGTTCATTGCGGTTGCATGCATCGCGAGACAGGTGGCACAACGCTCAAGGTATAGTACACCGTAGGAATCGCCCGAAACCCGCCATCCATGCGCTACGCAAACCCTGCAGGATCGCCCGTTCATGTGACGAGGTGCGCGCCTGTCGTGATGCTCCGACACCCGCAAGGCGGCCTCGGCGCCGGCGTGCGCGGTTTCACGCTGATCGAGATCATGGTGGTGGTGGTGATCCTCGCCATCCTCGCGGCATTGATCGTGCCGCGCGTCATGAGCCGCCCCGACGAAGCCCGGGTGATCGCCGCGCAGCAGGACATCCGTACCATCGTACAGGCGCTGAAGCTCTACCGCCTGGACAACCTGCGCTACCCGTCCACCGAGCAGGGCCTCGCCGCGCTGGTCAAGCCGCCGAGCGTGCCGCCGCTTGCGCCGAACTGGAAGACGGGGGGATACCTCGAGCGCATGCCGAAGGATCCCTGGGGCAATCCGTATCAGTACCTCAATCCGGGCCTGCGCGGCGAAATCGACGTCTTCAGCTTCGGCGCGGACGGGATCGCGGGCGGCGAAGGCTTCGACGCGGACGTCGGCTCCTGGAGCCTGTAGTGCGTCTCTCGCTGCGCTCGCAGCAATCGGGGTTCACGCTGATCGAGGTGCTGGTGGTGGTCGCGATCATCGCCGCGGCTTCGGCGATCCTGGTGCTGTCGGCGTCGCCGAGCGACGCCACTCGCGCGCGCAATGAGGCGCGCAGGCTCGCGACGCTCCTCGAGCTTGCGCTTGCCGAGGCGCGAGCGGGCGGGCAAGGCATCGCGTGGTCGCCGGTGCCGGAAGGCTACGCGTTCTATCGCAGGGCGGAAGACGGCGAGTGGAAGGAGTTCGACGCGGACAGCGCTTACCGCCGCAGAACGCTGCCTGAAGGCGTGACGCTGCGCGACGTGGCGGTCGAGTCGCGCCCGCTCCGGGACGGCGAGCGCGTGATGTTGTCGCCCTACGGGCTGGTCGGCACGATCGCCGCGACGATCGCGTCCGCGAATGCGAGCTTCACGCTGCGCGGCGGCCCGCTCGGCCGCGTTTCCCTGGCACCTGCGGAGGCAGGCGAGGATGCCCGCACCGAGACCGAGAGACCGCGGCTTCACGCTGGTTGAAGTCCTGGTCGCGCTCGCCATCCTCGCCGTTGCCCTGGCGGCGGCGGGCCGATCGGTCGCGCTCTCCACCGACTCCGCCATGGAGCACAAGCAGCGCGTGCTCGCGGGCCTGGTCGCGGAGAACCGCCTCGGCGAGCTCGTCGCGCGGCGCGCCTGGCCGGGCACCGGTGTCAGCGAAGGCACCGAACGCCAGGCGGGCGTGGATTTCCGCTGGCGCGCCGAGGTCTTCACCACGCCGCATCCGGGCTTGCGCCGCGTGGAGATCCAGGTGAGCGACGCAGCCGACCCGACTCACGAGCTGCGCCGCCTCGTCGGCGTGCTCTCGAGGGAGTTCTGACGTGCGCAACCGCGGCTTCACGGCACTCGGCGCACGCGGCTTTACGCTGCTCGAGCTGCTCGTCGCCATCTCCGTGCTGGCGGTGGTGGGCGCGCTCGGCTACCGCGGCCTGAACTCGGTGCTCGATTCGGAGGCGCGCCTGCAGGCCGAGACCCGGCGCTGGAGCGACGTCGCCCTACTCTTTTCCCAGTTGAGCGAGGACCTGACGATGGCGGTGGGGCGCACGACGCGCGACGCGGCGGATCGCACGAGCCCGGCCCTCGTGCTCAGCGCCGCCGCCGGCTCCATCCAAGCTGGCGCTGGCTCGGCGATGGGGAGCGCTGGCGCCGCTGCCGACGGCGACGACATGCAGCTGGTGGTCACGCGCCTTGGCATCGGCGAGGGCGCCGCGACGCAGAGCGCGCCGCGACGCGTGGGCTATCGCCTGCGCGGCGGGACGCTCGAATACCTCGTGTGGCCGGACCTGGACGCGGCACCGGAGACTTCGCCCGCCGCGTACGAACTGCTGAAGGGCGTCACCGCATTGAAGTGGCAGGCGCTCGACATCGATGGCCGCTGGGACTCCGCCTGGCCGGCAAGCCGGGCCGTCGGTGCGCTGCCGCGCGCAGTCTCGGTGCGCCTCGTCCTCGCCGACGGCGGCGAGATCACGCGGATCCTGCCCTTGCGATGACGTCGCTCCGCCACCAGGACGGCGCGGCGATCATCGTCGCCATGTTGATCGTGGCCATGGCGGCGGCGGCCGCGGCGTCGCTGCTGCAGCAGCAGGATCTCGCCCTGCGGCAGCTGACCACGTCGCGCGACTACGAACAAGCGGCCTGGGTCCTCAAGGGCGGCGCGCAGTGGGCGCGCTCGCTGCTCCTCGCGGATGCGCGCGGCTCGAAAGTGGACCATGCCGGCGAGCTGTGGGCGAGCGGCCTGCCGCGCACGGAGATCGAGCAAGGCACGGTGGCCGGCCAGATCAGCGACCAGCAGGGCCTGTTCAACGTCAACAACCTGGCGCTCGACGGCAAGGCCAGCGCGCGAGACATCGCGGCGTTCAAGCGCCTCTTGCAGGCGATCGACCTCGACGCCGGCATCGCCGAGGCCGTTGCGGATTGGATCGACGCCGACAGCGAGTCGCTGGGGCAATCAGGCGCGGAGGACGAGCACTACCTGCGCCTTACGCGTCCCTACCGCGCGGCGAATCAACCGGTCGTGGAAATTGGCGAGTTGCTGCGGGTACGAGGCGTGGACGAGTATGTGCTCGCACAGCTGCGCAGGTTCACCACGGCGCTGCCGCGCCGCACGCCGGTGAACGTCAATCTCGCGCCGCCGGAAGTCCTCGTCGCGGCCATCGCCGGTCTCACGCTCGCGGAAGCCCAGGCGCTGACGGGCAGCCGCGCAGGGTCGCCCTTCCCCAATCTCGAGGAGTTCAGGAAGCGGCTGCCCAAGCGCGCCTTTCAGTGGGAGGAAGGCGAACTGTCCGTCGACAGCCAGTTCTTCCTCGTGCAGGGCCGCGCCACCGTTGGCAGGGCCGATGTGCGCATGGAAGCGCTCCTGCAGCGCGAGCAGACCGCGATGCCCACCATCCTCTGGCAGCGCATGCGATGACAGCTTGCCGCATCCGCGTCACGCGCGACACGCCGGCCTCGGGCGCATTCGAATGGGTGACGCTCGGCAAGAACGGCGAGGCGCTTGCCGCCGGCGCCGGCAATCTCGCCCAGCCGCCGGTCAAGGGCCCGTGCGATGTCGCGTTGGCAAGCGACCTGGTCTCGCTCGACCAGGTTGCCGCTCCGGCCTCGCAGCGCAAGCGCATAGGCTCGGCGCTGCGCTACCTCGCCGAGGAGCTCGCCTTGCCGGACCCGGAGCAGCTGCATGTGGCCGCCGCTCCCGGGCCTGCAAGCGACACGCTTTGTCTCGCGATAGTGGACCGGCAATGGCTGCAATCGCTGCTCGCAAAGCTCGCGGACGCCGGTCTCGCCCCGGAAACCGCGTACCCGGAAAGCCTGTTGCCGGCGCTCGCGCCACGCACATGGACGGTGGTGTCGCGAGACCGGGACGGCTTTGCCCGCACCGGCGCAAACGAGGCGATCACACTGGATCTTGCGGATGCCGATTCAGTCCCGGCGGCGTTGCAGCTTGCGCTCGAGCAGGCACGAGCTGCAGGCGCTGAGCCGCAAGCGATCGTGGTGCGGCCCGATCGCGGATCCGAACTTCCCGATCTTCACGCCTGGTCCGCCGCCCTTGGCGTCCCGGTGGAGGATGGCCCACCCTGGCATTGGGCCGGCGACCACGCGCCCCCCGGGATCGAGATCCTGCAGGGCGAGTTCGCGGTGCGCCGCAGGGCTGCGCCATGGCTGCAGCGCTTGCGGCCCGCCGCGACCATGGCGGCCGCGCTGCTCGTGCTCAGCTCGCTGGCCATCGCGATCGACTGGGGCGCGAAGGCGCGCGAGCGCCGGCTGCTCGTCGAGGAGATGCGTGCCACCTTCCGCGAGACATTCGGCGCAAGCGCGGTCCTTGTGGACCCGCCGCTGCAGATGGCGCGCTCGCTTGCGGAGCTGCGGCAGCAGGCGGGCTACGCCGGCCGTGGCGATTTCCTCGTGATGCTGCGCGTCTTCGCCGAGGACATCCGGGATCCGGTGCGCCACCGCGTCGAAAGCGTGGCGTTCGAAAATGGCGCCCTGTCCGCTACGCTGCGGCACTCCTTGGGGCTGGCGCCTGCTGCGCTCGCCAAGGAGCTGCGTGCGAAACCCGTGCCCCAAGGCTACGAGTTGCGGCTGGATGAAGCGCCCGGCGCGGCGACGGTCAACGTGCGGCTGCAGCTGAAGGCGGGAACGTGAAGATCCTCGCGACTCTGCTGGCGAGGTGGCGCGAAGCCTCTGCGCGGGAGCGCGCCTGGGTGCTCGCAGCCGGCGCGTTGGCGTTGGCGGCGGCGCTCTACGGGTTCCTTTGGGAGCCCGGGCTGGCTGCGCGAAAGTCGCTCGCCGCCTCGCTGCCGCAGCTGCGAGCGCAGCTCGAGGACATGCGGCGCGAGCGGACTGAGATCGTGGCGCTGCGCAAGGAGCTTGCTGCTGCGCCCCGCCAGTCGGATCTCGCGACACTGCTGCGCGCCTCCGCGGCACAGTCGCCGTTCGGCAGCGCCCTGGAGCGCATCGACGCGCTCCCCGACGGAAGAGTGCGCGTGCAGGCGTCGTCGGTGCCGTTCGGCGCCTGGCTGGCGTGGGTCGAGAGCCTGCAGCGGCAGCACGGCGTACGCGTGGCCGTGATCAGGATGAATGCGCTGGAACAGCCGGGCCTCGTGCGAGTCGATGCGAGCTTTGCAGGGGCCGCACCGGCAGCCGGCTCGAACCCGCCATGACCTCCCGCCGGATCGCGTTCTACGGCATAGCTGGCGCCGTCATCTACGTTGCGGCGCTCGTGGCCACCGCTCCCGCGTCCTGGGTCGCGCGTGCGGTTGAGCGCGCGTCTGCGCAGAAGCTGCAACTGCGCGCGCCGGCCGGCAGCCTGTGGACCGGAAGCGGGCGCCTGCATGCGGTGCCGCGAACCGGTCCAACGATCGAGCTCGGGCAGCTGCGCTGGAGGACCGCCTGGCCCGCGCTCTTCACCGGACGCCTTGCCGCCGACATGTCCCTCGGCGACAACGCGCGCACCGCGCGCGTGGAGCTTTCGCCAACGGCCACTGCGATCCGCGGCCTCGACGTGTCGATTCCTGCCAATGTCCTCGCAACCTTCGTGCCGGCTCTCGAATCGCTGAGCCCCGGCGGCACTCTGCGCATCCGGTCCGAGAGCCAGCGCATCGACGCCTCCTCGATCCTGGGACAGGCGGAGATCGAGTGGCGCCGCGTTCGTCTCGCACGGGCGCCCGGGCTCGATCTCGGGTCCCACGTCGCTCGACTGCGCGGTGGCGGCGAGAAGCTGGATATCGAGCTCGGGACGCTTGAGGGGCCGCTGAGGCTGAGCGGTAGCGGCACCCTCACTGTGCAGGGCGGGTTCACGCTCTCGGGCATGTTGGAGCACGACGCACAGCAGCCTCCTGCGCTGGCAACGTTCCTCACGGGTGTCTGCGCCTCCTACTCACAGAACCGCTGCAGTTTCCAGCTCAGGCTCCAGGCTGCCGCCACTCCGGGGCGCTGACGCATGCCAATGCCGGCGCGAACTTGGTCGCTTTCGCACCGCCTAATGTGCATGCGTCGCTTTCGCGTCACGACAGTGCTGCACGTGCTGCTCCCAATGCTGGTGCAGGCAGGCGCGCTCGCCCAGGAGCAGGAGGTCCAGCGCGCCCTCATGCAGCGCGACCAGCAGTCGGCGGGCTTCGCGCTGCAGCTCAGGCAGTCGCAGGAGCAGCTACAGCCCGCACCCGGCGACAACCGGCATCTGAACGAGCGGCAGCGACTCGAAAACGTCTCTGGCCAGCAGTTGCTCGACGTGAAGCCCGATCCGCCGCCCGCACCGCGCGCCTACGAACGCCAGAAGGCGGCGGACGAGCGCACCTTCATGCTGTCGCCTCCGGTCGTGAAGCCGCGGCCGCTCTCCAAGCCCGCGCCGCTGCCCGCGCACCCGCCCGCCGTGCCGAGCGAGCAGGTCGTGCCAAGGGTGGGAAATGGTGCCGGCTGACGGAATCGAACCGCCGACCAACGGTTTACAAAACCGCTGCTCTACCAACTGAGCTAAGCCGGCCCGAAAATCGGGGTCAGACCCAGGTTCTGTCCGCCTTTGGGTCTGACCCCGATTCTATTTGATGCGCCGAAGTGTGGGCTTGCCGCCGCCGGGCTTCTTGGGCGGCTCGGCGGTCATGGCTGTGGGCGCGGGCAGCGCCACGGGCGGCTCCTTCGGCGCCGCGGGCTCGGCCTCGGCCACCGCCTGTGTGGCGGGCTTGGCGGCGTCCACGTCGAAGGTCATGCCGTGGCCGGTCTCGCGCGCGTAGATGGCGTAGACGTTGGCCACCGGCACCGAGATCTGGCGCGCGACGCCTGCGAAGCGCGCGGAGAACTCGATCACCTCGTTGCCCATCTGCAGCTTGTGCACCGCCGAGGGCGAGACGTTGAGCGTGATCTCGCCGTTCTTCACGTACTCCGAGGGCACCTGGGTCTTCGAGTCCACCTTCACCGCCACGTGCGGCGTGTAGCCGTTGTCCACGCACCACTCGTAGAGCGCGCGCAGCAGGTACGGCTTGGTGGCGATTTCCGAAGTGCTCATGGCTCCATGTAGGGCGAGAGTCTCGGGGGGTGCGGGGGGACCGGGAAGGCGCCGATGGATTCTGCCGGAAGGGGCCCGGCCCCCCTGCACGTCACTTGCGCATGACCTTTTCGGACGGCGTGAGCGCCTCGATGAACGCCGGCCGCGAGAAGATGCGCTCGGCGTACTTCATCAGCGGTGCGGCGGTCTTGCCGAGCTTGATGCCGTAGTGGTCCAGGCGCCAGAGCAACGGCGCGATCGCCACGTCCAGCATCGTGAAGTCGTCGCCCAGCATGTGCTTGGTCTTGGTGAAGAGCGGCGAGAGCTCGATCAGCCGGTCGGTGATCAGCTGGCGCGCCTTCTCCATGGGCTTTTCCTTGCCCGACTCCATGACCTCGACCTGGCTGAAGAGCTCGGCCTCCATGTTGAACAGCATCAGGCGCGCGCGCGCGCGCATCACCGGGTCGGCGGGCATCAGCTGCGGGTGCGGGAAGCGCTCGTCGATGTACTCGTTGATGATGTTGGACTCGTACAGGATGAGGTCGCGCTCGACCAGCACCGGCAGCTTGTTGTACGGGTTCATCACCGCGATGTCTTCCGGCTTGTTGTACATGTCCACGTCGATGACCTGGAAGTCCATGCCCTTCTCGTAGAGCACGAAGCGGCAGCGGTGGCTGAAGGGGTCCGTGGTGCCGGAATAGAGTTGCATCATGAGGCGGGAGTCCTGATGAAAAAGCCGGGCGGAACGGCCCGCCCGGCTTCAGTGTTGGCGGTGCGAAGGGCTAGCGTACGTCCTTCCAGAAGGCCTTCTTCATCGCGTAGGCGAGGATGAACAGCAGGCCGAGGACGAACAGCACGACGATGCCGATGTTCTTGCGCGACTGCGCCGCGGGCTCGCCGACGTAGACGAGGAAGTTGACGAGGTCGCGCACGGTGGCGTCGTACTGCACGGTGCTGCTCTCGGCCTGCAGCTTCCACAGCGCGTGCGGCATGGCGGCGTTCGGGAACACCTTGTTGTTCCAGCCGTGCGCCGACTTCGGGTCGCGGTAGAACGTGCGCAGGTAGGTGTAGAGCCAGTCCGCGCCGCGCGAGCGCGAGATCACCGACAGGTCGGGCGGCGGCACGCCGAACCAGGCCTTACCGTCCTTCGCCGACATGGCGACCTTCATGGTCTCGCCGACCTTGTCGGCGGTGAACATGAGGTTGTCGCGGATCTGCGCCTCGGTGAGCCCGAGGTCGGCGGCGAGCCGGTTGTAGCGCATGTACTGCAGGCCGTGGCAGCCCAGGCAGTAGTTGGCGTAGGTGCGCGCGCCCGACTGCAGGCTGACGACATCGCGCGGGTCGATCGGCGCATGGTCGAGCGGATCGCCGGCTGCCGCGGCGAACAGCGCCGCGGGGGCGCAGAAGAAGAGTGCGGCGAGGAGCTTTCTCACGGTGGCGGCCCTCACATCGTCACCCGGTCGGGCACGGGCTTCACCTTGTCCCGCGCCGTGTACCAGGGCATCAGGATGAAGAAGGCGAAGTAGAGCAGCGTGCACAGGCGCGCCACCCAGGTCGCGCGGTCCTTGGTGTCGAGGAAGAACGCGTCGAAGCCGAACTGGCCCCAGACGGTCGTCGGCTTGACGCCGAGGTAGCCGAGGATGAAGAAGGAAATGACGAAGACGACGAGCGCGATCTTCCAGTAGGCCCCGCGGTAGCGGATCGACTTCACCGGCGCGCGGTCGAGCCACGGCAGGAAGAACAGGATCAGCACCGCGACGCCCATCGCCAGCACCCCCGGGAACTGCGAGTTGAACAGCGGCGGCACCGCACGCAGGATCGAGTAATACGGCGTGAAGTACCAGAGCGGTGCGATGTGCTCGGGCGTCTTCAGCGGATCGGCGGGGATGAAGTTGTTGTGCTCGAGGAAGTAGCCGCCCAGCTCCGGCATGAAGAACATGACGATGCAGAAGATGGCGAGGAACACGATCGAGCCGACGGTGTCCTTCACCGTGTAGTACGGGTGGAAGGGGATGCCATCCACCGGCTTGCCGTTCGGGCCCTTGTTCTTCTTGATCTCCACGCCGTCGGGGTTGTTCGAGCCGACGTCGTGCAGCGCGAGGATGTGCGCCACCACGAGGCCCAGCAGCACCAGCGGAATCGCGATCACGTGCAGCGCGAAAAAGCGGTTCAGCGTCGCGTCCGAAATCACGTAATCGCCGCGAATCCACAGTGCAAGGTCCGGGCCGATCAGCGGGATGGTGGCGAACAGGTTCACGATCACCTGCGCGCCCCAGTAGGACATCTGGCCCCAGGGCAGGAGGTATCCCAGGAAGGCTTCCGCCATCAGCGTGAGGTAGATCAGCACACCGAAGATCCAGATCAGCTCGCGCGGCTCCTTGTACGAGCCGTAGAGCAGCGCGCGGAACATGTGCAGGTAGACGACGACGAAGAACGCCGAGGCGCCGGTGGAGTGGATGTAGCGGATCAGCCAGCCGCCGGGCACGTCGCGCATGATGAACTCGACGGAGCCGAAGGCGAGCCCGGCATCGGGCTTGTAGTTCATCGTGAGGAAGATGCCGGAGACGATCTGGATGACCAGCACCAGCATCGACAGCACGCCGAAGTAGTACCAGAAGTTGAAGTTCTTCGGCGCGTAGTACTCGGCGGCGTGCTTGCGCCACTCCTCGGCGACCGAGGGCATCCTCGAATCGAACCAGTCCCACAGCGCCATCAGGCGGGAGGCCATCGCTTACGCCCCTTTCTTGTCGTCGCCGATCAGCAGTTTGCTGTCGGAGAGGAACGTATAGGGAGGCACCACGAGGTTGGTGGGCGCAGGCGCGCCGCGGAACACGCGGCCGGCGAGGTCGAATTTGGAGCCGTGGCAGGCGCAGTAGAACCCGCCCTCCCACTGCTCGCCCATCTCGGCCTTGGCGTCCGCCGGTTTCATCTGCGGCGAGCAGCCCAGGTGCGTGCACACGCCTTCCATCACCATCACGTCGGGCTTGAGCGAGCGGTTCTCGTTCTTCGCGTACTCGGGCTGCGTGGAGGACTTGGAAGCCGGGTCGGTGAGACCGCCGGCGACCTTCTTCAGCGAATCCAGCATCTCCTGCGTGCGGCGGATCACCCACACCGGCTTGCCGCGCCATTCGAAGACTCTCATTTCGCCTGGCGCGATCGACGAGATATCCACTTCGACGGGCGCGCCGGCCGCCTTGGCGCGCTCCGAGGGCATCATGCTGGCGACGAAGGGAACGGCCGCGCCGACCGCCGCGGCACCGCCCGCGACCGTGGTGGCGACGACGAGATTGCGGCGCGTCGTGTCGATTTTCTGGCTATCGCTCATGGGGTTGATTCGAGGCTGGAAAGAATGGAGAGTGCGAAGGAGGC
Organism: Burkholderiales bacterium; assembly: GCA_036390555.1. Classification (GTDB taxonomy): domain Bacteria; phylum Pseudomonadota; class Gammaproteobacteria; order Burkholderiales; family SG8-39; genus JAABQT01. Next base: position 13,806 of record DASWBP010000365.1, read on the forward strand.
GCCATTCTATAGAGCGAGCCGGGGAATGTCCACGATTTGCGCTGTAAGCGGTTAAATATTCAGGACTTTATGCTAGCCTTGCGCTAGCCCGCTTCCCGCCCATGCTGCACCGCCTCTGGCTCGTTTTCGCGCAGACCGCGACCCTCTGCCTCGCGGTGCTGTTCGTCGTCATGACGCTCAAGCCCGAATGGCTGCCCGAGCGCCTCGCGCCGCAAGCGCAAGGCGTCTCAGTCGTGCCGGTGCAGGCCGCAGGCGCGCCGCCGGCCGCGCCCGCGGCGCGCGGGGAGTCGCTGCACGACGCGGTGGCGCGCGCCGCGCCGTCGGTGGTCAACATCTTCACCTCGAAGGAAATGCCGCGCAGCCCGCTGCTCAACGATCCGCTGTTCCGGCGCTTCTTCGGCGAGCAGTTCAGCGACGAGGCGCAGCGCGCCACCAACCTTGGCTCGGGCGTCATCGTCAGCCCCGCGGGCTACATCCTCACCAATCACCACGTCGTCGAGGCGGCCGACGAAATCGAGGTGGCGCTGCCGGATGGCAAGAAGCTGCTCGCCAAAGTCGTTGGCAACGACCCTGAGACCGACCTCGCGGTGCTGCGCGTCAATGCCGAGAAGCTTCCTGCCATCACCTTTGGCCAGTCCGACCAGTTGCGCGTGGGCGACACGGTGCTCGCCATCGGCAACCCGTTCGGCTTCGGGCAGACGGTGACCTCCGGGATCGTCTCGGCGCTGGGGCGCGCAGGCCTCGGCATCAGCACCTTCGAGAACTTCATCCAGACCGACGCGGCGATCAACCCGGGCAACTCGGGCGGCGCGCTGGTGGATGCGCGCGGCAACCTCATCGGCATCAATACCGCGATCTACTCGCGTACCGGCAGCTCCTCGGGCGTGGGCTTTGCCATTCCCGCGTCGACCGCGCGCATGGTGATGGACCAGATCATCCGCAGCGGCTCGGTGACGCGCGGCTGGATCGGCGTGGAGCTGCAGCAGATCACGCCCGCGCTCGCCGAGTCCTTCAAGCTCGGGGACACGCGCGGCGTGCTGATCGCGGGCGTGCTGCGCGGCGGTCCCTCCGACAGGGCGGGCGTGAAGCCGGGCGACGTGCTCACCGCGGTGAACGATGCGCCGGTCGCGGATCCGCAGGGCATGCTCAACCAGGTCGCCGGTCTGCAGCCGGGCTCGAGCGCGAAGCTGAAGGTCCGGCGCCAGGCGCAGACGCTCGAGCTGACCGTCACCGTGGGCCGGCGCCCGAAGCCGCAGCCGCGTGAGTAGGAATCTGCCCCGCGACGCGGCGAGCATCCGCAAGCTCGCGGCGCGCTCGATGTTCGACCTGTTCTCGTCGATCAGCGAAGGCATGATGCTGGTAGACCGCGCCGGGCGCGTGGTCTGGATCAACGACAGCTACCGGAAATTCCTGCCCGCGCTCGGCTTCAAGGGGCCAGAGGAGTTCGTCGGGCGCCCGGTCGAGGAAGTGGTGCCGAACACGCTCATGCGCCACGTGATCGAGACCGGCAAGCCGATCCTGATCGACCTGCTCACCAACAAGGCGGGCACCTTCGTCGTGAGCCGCATCCCGCTGCGCGACGACAAGGGCGAAGTGATCGGCGCGCTCGGCATGGTGCTCTTCGACCACCCGGAGACGACGCTGCAACCGCTGATCGCCAAGTTCGCGCGCCTGCAGCGCGACCTCGACGAAGCCAAGCGCGAGCTCGCCGCGCAGCGCCGCGCCAAGTACACGCTGGCGAGCTTCATCGGCTCCTCGCCCGCGGCGCTGGAAGTGAAGCGCCAGGCGCGGCGCGCCGCGCAGACGCAGTCGAACGTCCTGCTGCTCGGCGAGACCGGCACCGGCAAGGAACTCCTCGCGCACGCGATCCATGGCGCCTCGGGGCGCGCGGACAAGCCGTTCATCAGCGTGAACCTCGCCGCGGTGCCCGACACCCTGCTCGAAGCCGAGTTCTTCGGCGTGGCACCCGGCGCCTACACCGGCGCCGACCGCAAGGGGCGCGACGGCAAGTTCAAGCTCGCCGACGGCGGCACGCTGTTCCTCGACGAGGTGGGCGACATGCCCCTGCCGCTGCA
>DASWBP010000366.1:0-1699 GCA_036390555.1 Burkholderiales bacterium
CGAGGTAGTGCGCGAGCGCCTTGATGTCGGCATCGGTCGTGCCGTACAGGGAGGCGGCCATCAGTGTGTCGCCCCCGGTGCGCGTGTAGTTGCGGTACGCGTTCATCGCAGACTCGAGGTACTCCTCGCGCTGCGCGGCAAGGCGCGGCATCTGCTCGCGGCCGCGATAGTCGTCCTGGTGGCAGCTGCGGCAATGCAGCTTCTTCGATAGCGCTGCGCCCTGCTTCATCTGCGCGGGATCGGGCTTGCCTGGCTGCGCGACCGGTTTCTGCGCCGCGTAATAGCGTGAGATTTCGCGGATCTCGGCGTCCTTCACGCCGCGCACGGCGTCTTCCATCACCGGCAGCACCTTGCGCACGCCTTCGCGGATCAGCACCAGCTGGTTCTCCACGAACAGCGCGGGCTGGCCGGCAAGCGAAGGCGTGCCGGGGATGAGCGAGTTGCCGCCTTCGCCGTGGCAGGCGTTGCACAGTTTCAGGCGCTCGGGGACCGTCTGCGCGAGCGCGCCGGTCAGCGCAAACAAAAGGGCGGTGAGCCCGAAGGCCCACCGCCCTGTGGAGCGAGACACTATTTCTTGTAGCTGATGCGGTAGATCGCGCCCAGCTGCTCATCCGAGACGAGCAGCGCGCCGTCGGGCATCTGCAGCAGGTACGCCGGCCGTCCCCAGAACTTGGCCGCCTTCGGGTCCTCGAGGAAGCCGGTCATGAAGGGCTTCATGCTCGCCTTCTTGCCGTCGGCAGAGGCGCGCACGTTCACCACGTCGAAGCCGAGCTTCACGCTGCGGTTCCAGGAGCCCTTGCGCGCGATGAACATCGTGTTCTGGTACTCCTTCGGGAACATGCTGCCCGTGTAGAAGATCACGCCCATCACCGCGGCGTGCGGGCCCATGTTGGCGACCGGCAGCGTCACGCCCTTGCAGCCGTCCGCCTTCTTGAAGTCCACGTCGAGCACGCCCTTGGCGTGGCAGTACGGGTAGCCGAAGTACTGGCCTTCCTTCGTCAGGACATTGAGCTCGTCGTCCGGACCGTTGTCGCCCATCCAGTCGCGGCCGTGGTCGGTGAACCAGAGCTGGCCGGTCTTCGGATGCCAGGTGAAGCCCTGCGTGTTGCGCACGCCCGTGGCGATGACCTCCATGCCCGAGCCATCCGCGTTGTAGCGGCGGATCTGCGCATACTCCTTCGCCGGCTCGCAGATGTTGCACGGCGCCCCAAAGGGCACGTAGAGCTTGCCGTCCGGGCCGAAGGCCACGTACTTCCAGTTGTGATGCTGCTCGGGTGGCAGGTTGAACGCAGCGGTCATGTCCACCGGCTGCACATTCGGGTTCTTCTCGATGCCGTCGTAGCGCAGCACCTTGTCGATAGCGAACACGTACAGCGAGTCGCCATTCATCGCCACGCCCGCGGGCTGCGTAAGCTTGTCCACTACAACGCGGCTGGTGCGGCGCTGGCCGTCATCCGTCACCTCGTAGACGCGGCCGATGATGCGCGTGCCGAGGTAGATCTTGCCGTTGGGGCCGCGCGCCATGGCGCGCGCGCCGGGAATCCCCGATGCCCAGATCTCGGCGGTAAAGCCCTTCGGCAGCTTGATCTTGTCCACCGGGATCTCGGAAGCCGGCGTCTCGGTCATGCGGCCGGCGAGCGGCGCGAGCTTGGAGTCGGCCATCGCCGCCGGCTTGCCCTGGTGCCAGGCGGGCGGCGGC
>DASWBP010000367.1:0-2826 GCA_036390555.1 Burkholderiales bacterium
AGTCCGCCGACCGACAACGTGAAGGACAGCGCGTCCGCATGGCCATGCGCGGCGATGCTCTTCAGTCCCAGCGGCCCCGCATCCACGGTCAGACGCACCTCGGCGTCGGTTTCGAAATCGCAGCCCAGGATGTAGTAGCCGCCGACGGGAAAGCTGCGGCGCGGCGGCAATCTGGCCGTGGCGACGCTTTGCGCTGCGAACAGCGCATCGGCCTGCCCGCCCAGCAGCCAGCGCGTCTTGTCGTCGAGCGCACCGGCCTTGCGCTTGAACTCGCCGCTGCGGAACATGATCGCCCCGGTCGCCAGCAGCGACCGGTAGGGACAGAAGCCCGCGCCCTGCGCCAGACGCAGCACCTGGCCGTCGTCGGCATCGCCGAACATCGGCACGTTGCCCTGCGCGTCCATGATCGAGGCGAGGTACTCGAGCATCGCCTCGACGCGCGCTTCGAAGGCGACCGAGAACCAAGTGCCGCTGTGCCTGCCGGCAAGCAGGCACAGCAACAGGAAATCGAGAACGAACTGCTGGTAGGACACCGCCTGCTCGAGATCGACGCCGTCGGGCGCAACCTGCTGCTGCGTCTCGGCCTCGAGAATCGCCTTCGCCTTCGACAGCCAGCGCCCGGTCTGCGGCCAATGCGGCCAGGTCAGGGCCGCGACGAACAGGCCGGCGGCTTCGCCGATGAGGTGGTTGTTCGCCGACGAGTGGCGCGAAAAGTACCCGCGCACGAACTGCGCGTGCTGATACACCGAATCGAGCCAGCGTTGCCGCAGGCGCGCGCCGCGCGCATCGCCGAACAGCGGCGAGCGCACGCCGCCGATGAGTTGCCACGCGGCGGACCAGTTGATCAGGCGGATCGCCGCTTCGAGCGCGCTCGACCAGTTAGGCCCCATGCGGTAGGGGCACGCGTCCAGCCACGACTCGACATGCTGCCCGATGACCCTCAGGTACCGGGCATCGCCGCCCAGCGCGAACGCCTGCGCCAGCGTGACCAGATGCAGGTGCCGGTTGGGTTCCCAGAGATACTTGATGTCCCCGACCAGGCGCGGGTCGCGATAGTCGAGCAGCTTGCCGAAGCCGGGCGGCGCCACCACGCCCGTTTTCGGGTCCTGGTTCCAGCGCGGGGGCGAGCCGACGTCGATGTCGCGCAAGGCGAACACGTCCAGCCTGCCCGAGGCCACGCGCTCGGCCGCTGCCGTGTACAGCGCGGCATCGACCTTGGCGCTGCCGTCAATCCAGGGCTTTGGCCTGGCGCTCAGGTCGGCCGCCGGTACCGCCTGCGCGCCAAACATCGAGCCGATGCTTTGCGCATCGGCCGACAGCGCGCGCAGAAGGCGATGGGGAATTTCTGCCGGCGTCATGCAGCGCAGCCGGTTGATGCGCCAGCGCAGCGAGCCGCCGCCAATGCCCGTCGCCGCCGCGGCCAGGTCGAGGCCGCCGGACTCCGTCAGCTCATGCTTGCGCATAGTGTCGATGCCAGAGTTCCAGGTTGAGCAGCGACCACAGCAGCTTCTCGCTGTTTTGCCTGCCGCTCCAGTGCTCGGCGATCACGCCGTCCAGGACGCCGGGGTCGTAGTAGGCGCGGGTCATGGAGTCGGGGCCCTGCAGGTGATGCGCGAGGAATCCGCGCAGCGGGCCGCGAAACCATTCGCCCACCGGCACGCGGAATCCCACCTTCGGCCGCGTCAGGATGCTTTCCGGAAGCAGCTGGCGGGCCGCCTGCCGGAGGATCCACTTGGTGCTCCATCCCCGCACGCGGTAGCGGTCCGGCAGCGAGGAGACGTAGGCGGCCAGTTCGTGGTCCAGGAACGGCATGCGCGCTTCGATCGAGGCGGCCATGGTCATGCGGTCGCCGCGCTCGAGAAGATTGTCGGGCAGCCAGCTGGTCTGGTCGAAGTAGAGCATGCGCCGCAGCGAGCTGCAGCGCGGGTCGGCGTCGAACGGCGCCGCATCGGCGCGCGCGGCGCGCGGCAATCGCCGCAGCGACAGTCGATCGCGCTCCGTGGCGCTGAGCGCCCCGAACCAGCGCACATAGCGCTCGCGCCAGTCCTCGATGTCGAGGTTGGCGAGCGCCGTCTTGACGCGGCGGAACCTGTAGGGCAGCGCGCGCACCAGCGGCGCGACCAGGCGATGGCGCATGCCGCCCGGCAGCCATTGATAGCATCCGGCGAAGCGCTCGGCCACGTGCTTCGGGTAGCCGCCGAGGATCTCGTCGCTGCCCTCCCCCGTCAGCACCATCTTCACGCTGCGGCTGGCGGCGCAGGCCAGCATGTGGATCGGGATGTCGGAAGGCTCGGACACCGGGGCATCGCGAAAGCCGACCAGCGCGGGCAGGCGCTCGACGATGTCGCGCTGCGTCACCGTGATCTCATGGTGGGCGGTGCCGAAATGCCGCGCCACCTGCGACGCGTAGCCCAGTTCGCTGTAGCCGGCCTCGCCGAAGCCGACCGAGAAGGTGCTGACCTGCGCGCTGTGGCGCCGCATGAGGCCCACGATCGTCGAGGAGTCGAGCCCGCCCGAGAGGAACGCGCCGAACGGCACGTCGCTGACCATCTGCAGCCGCACCGCCTCGTCCAGGCGCTCGAGGAACGCTGCGACCGCATCGGCCGGCGCCTGCTGCGCGCCATTGGCCCTGCGATCGGGCGCGGACCAGTAGCGCGCCTCGGTGAGCTTGCCGTGCTCCCAGACCGCGGTGGTTCCGGGCGCCAGCTTGCGAATGCCGCAGAACAGCGTCGCCGGGCCGGGTACGTAGCGATACGCAAGGTAGTCCCAGACCGCTCCCGGGTCCACGCGCGCGCCGATCCCGGGGACGCGCAGCAGCGCCTTGAT
>DASWBP010000368.1:0-2946 GCA_036390555.1 Burkholderiales bacterium
GTGCCGCTCGAGACGGTGATCGAGTTCAAGCGCGGGGTCTACCAGCAGGCGCTCCCCGAGTTGCACCGCTATCTTGGCGCCGACCGGCGCGCCCGGCGCACGGAGGCGACGCTTCGCTAGCGCAGCGCGCGGCGCGGGAGACGGCATGGACAGGGACTACCAGGAATTGCCGCTGCGCGAGCTGGGCCCCGGCGCCGACTTCCGGCGCCCGCAGCAGCCGCAGCCCGCGCGCGTGACGCTCGAGTCGCCCGCGCTCGAGGTGATGACCGACCTCGCGCGCGTCAGCCCGGCCACCATCCGGCCGCAGGCGCCGCTCGAGGGCGCCAATCAGTTCATGATCTCGCGCGGCGTGCGGCTGCTGCTGGTGGTGGACGTGCGCGACACCGTCGTCGGCGTGCTCACCGCCACGGACGTGCTGGGCGAGAAGGCGCTGCGCGTTGCAGTCGAGCGCGGCATGAAGCGCGACGAGCTCACCGCGGGCGACCTCATGACGCCAGCCGAGTCGGTCGAGGTGATTGCGCTGCGCGACGTCGAGGGAGCGCGCGTCGGCCACGTGCTCGAGACGCTGCGCCGCGCAGGCCGTCAGCATGCGCTGGTGGTGGAGGAGGCGGCGGCCGGACCCGGGCCGCGCCGCGCGACGGTGCGCGGCATCTTCTCCGTGTCGCAGCTCGCGCGCCAGCTGGGGCTGCTGCTGCCGCAGGCGGGCGAGGTCGCGCGCACCTTCGCCGAGATCGAGGCCGCGCTGGGGCGCTGAGCGGCGGGCCGCAGATAGCGGCGGTCAATTGAAGGAATTGCGAAAATCGATTTGATTAATGGGTGGCGCGGGCGTAACTTGGCCGCGCCAATCAAGGCAAGTGCATGCACAAGGAGGCAGTGATGAAACCGCTCAAAGGCACCAAGACCCACCAGCACCTGAAGGACGCGTTCGCCGGCGAATCGCAGGCCAACCGTCGCTACCTGTATTTCGCATCGAAAGCCGACGTCGAGGGCCAGAACGATGTGGCCGCGCTGTTCCGCTCCACCGCCGAGGGCGAGACCGGGCACGCGCACGGGCACCTGGAGTACATGGAGCAGGTGGGCGATCCCGCCACCAACCTGCCGATAGGCCGCACGCGCGACAACCTGAAGTCGGCCGTCGCCGGCGAGACCCACGAGTACACCGACATGTACCCCGGCATGGCGAAGGACGCGCGCGCCGAGGGCTTCACGGAAATCGCGGACTGGTTCGAGACGCTCGCCAACCCCGAGTGCAGCCACGCCAACCGCTTCCAGAAGGCGCTGGACGCGCTGTCGGACTGAGCATGCCGAGAATCGAGCGCGGCAGCCTGCTGTCGCTCGAGGCCTACGCGCGCGAACGCCATGCGTTTCGCGCGCGTGTCATCGAGCACAAGAAGCTGCGCACCGTGGCCCTGGGCGACCACGTCACGCTGATCTTCGAAGACGAGCTGACGATCCGCTACCAGATCCAGGAGATGCTGCGCATCGAGCGCATCTTCGAGGATGCCGGCATCCAGGACGAGCTCGAGGCCTACAACCCGCTGGTGCCCGACGGCAGCAACCTGAAGGCCACCATGATGGTCGAGTACCCGGACGTCGAGGAGCGCCGGCGCGCCCTCGCACAGCTCAAGGGCATCGAGGACCGGGTGTGGGTGCAGGTGGGCGAGGGCGCGCGCGTCTACGCCATCGCCGACGAGGATCTGGAGCGCGAGAACGCGGAGAAGACCAGCGCGGTGCACTTCCTGCGCTTCGAGTTTGACGGTGCGGCGCGCGCGGCGCTGGCCGGTGGCGCGGGCCTGTCGATCGGCGTAGATCACCCCCAGTACCAGGCACGCGTGACGGTGGCGCCGGCGGTGCGCGCCGCGCTCGCCGCGGATCTCGCCTGAGGCGCGTCGCCCCTCTGCTGCTGGCGCTGGCGCTGCTGCCCGCTGCGGCCCAACAGCAGCATCAGGGCATGCAACCCGGCAACACGGGCAAGAGCGACTGGGAGACCGAGCGGGAGAAGCGCGACTGGCGCGAGGCGGAGGTGCCGCCCCCGCCCCCGCCGGGCGCCGGTGCGCTGCTGCCGTTCTTCGTCAGTTCCGCCTCGGACTACCGGTTCTTCGTGGACGCGGCGTCAATCGCCCCGGGCAGTGACGGCGTGGTGCGTTACACCCTGATGGTGCGCAGCCCGCTCGGCGCCGAGACCGTCACGTACGAGGGCATCCGTTGCGCCGCAAGCGAGGTGAAGACCTACGCGACCGCCCGGCCGGACCGCAGCTGGTCGGTGCACCCGGGCGCCTGGCGGCGCATCGAGGCGCGCAGCGTGCAACGCTGGCACTACGTGCTCTGGGAAGAGTTCTTTTGCCCGCGAAGGCTCGCGATCCGCAGCAATGCGGAAGGCGTCAACGCGCTCAAGCGCGGCGGCCATCCGGACCGCATCGCCGTCCCGGCGCGCGGCTACTGAGCCGTCGCCGCTGGCCGCCCCGGGCTAGAGCAGCACCAGGTTGTCGCGGTGGATGAGCTCGGGCTCGTCCACGTAGCCGAGCGCCGCCTCGATCTCGCTTGAGGCCTTGCGCATGATGAGGCGCGCTTCCGCCGCCGAATAGTTCACCAGGCCGCGCGCGATCTCACGCCCGCCTGGCTCCACGCAGGCGACCACCGCGCCGCGCTCGAACTCGCCATTCACCGCCGTGACGCCGACGGGCAGCAGGCTCTTGCCGTCGCGCTGCAGCGCGCGCGCCGCGCCGGCATCGAGCGTCAGGCGGCCGCCGACCGTCACGTGGTCGGCGAGCCACTGCTTGCGCGCGGCGAGCGGCGTGGTCTGCGCGCGCAGCAGCGTGCCGATGCGCTCGCCGCGCGCCAGGCGCACCAGCACGTCGGGCTCGCGCCCGGCCGCGATGACCGTATGCGCGCCGCTGCGCGCGGCACGTTTGGCGGCGAGCACCTTGGTGATCATGCCGCCGCGCG
>DASWBP010000369.1:0-2804 GCA_036390555.1 Burkholderiales bacterium
GCGGACTCGACCATCGCCGCGATGTCTGACGCCTTGTACATGCGGCTGCAGCCGTTGGCGAGGCAGGTGAAGTAGAGCGACGAGGCCTGCAGGCAGTAAGTCGAGACCTCGTGGTCCTGCCGGTCCCAGAACGTATCCAGGATATACAGGCGGCTCTCCGGCGCCATGGCCGCAGCGGCGCGCGCGAGCAGGCTGCGCACGTCGGCTTCGGCGAAGCACACCAGGAACTGGCTCATCCAGATGGCATCGAAGCCCGCCGGCAGCGCTTGCGAGTGGTCCAGCAGGTCGCAGGATTGGATCGCAATGCGCTCCTGCAGTCCTTGCGCCGCGACGTTGCGGGCGGCGACGGCCGCCTGGCCGGGCAGGTCGAGGATCGTGACCGCGACCTGTGGCGAATACCGCGCACACTGGATCGCCCACTTCCCGGTATTGCCGCCCACGTCGAGCAGCGTGCGATGCGCGCGCTCGAACACGATCCGCAGCGCCTGGGGAAACGCCGCGTCCGAGTAGTAATGGTTCCAGGCGAACCAGCTGTCGCGCGCGGCCTGCGGCAGTACGCTCAGCGCCGGATAGATGGTGTCCCAATCGCCAAACACCTTGTGCAGGCCGGCAGGCCTGCCCTCGCGGATCGCGTCCTCCAGGTAACTGAAAGCCTGGTAGCAGCCGTGATGCACGAAATCCATGTTGATGCGCGTCAGCTCGTCGCGCAGGATGCAGGCACCCGTGTTGGTGAGCACGAACCGCTCGCCTTCGGCGCGCACCACGCCCGCCGCGAGCCCGCCTTCCAGCAGGACGAGCACGCCATAGGGCGGCACGTCGACGCGAGCACGGATCTCTGCAAGCGTCAGCCCGCCGCGGCTCGTGCGCAAGACCTCCAGGATGCCGAGGTCGCGCAGCACCCGCGTGCACTGGAAGATGATCGGTCCGAAGGCGATCCGCTGCGCGGCGAACCGCGCCTCGATGAGCGACTGATCGTCAGCCGCGCCATCCCGGGAGCCCATGGCGGATCATGCGGGCGCCCCGCGCCCCGGGTCAAGCGCAGCAGGCGTTGCCGGTGCCGCTCAGGATCCGCGGCAGGCGCCGGGCAGAAAGTTGATGCTCACCCCGTTGACCGCTGCCGGCCCGCAGAGCCACCCGTTCACCGGCTGGCCCATCATCGTGGCGGCGTTGGCGGCGACGCCGCCGATGAGCGGAATCATGGTGATGGCCTTGCCGTTCACGTCCGGCGCGATATTCTGCGCGGTCGCCGTCACCACGCCGTTCACGTCGGTGTTGATGGTCTGCACGTAGCGCGAGCGGTTGAACTCGCAGCCCCAGGCGTCCGCGCCAGGCGAGGTGGTGCTGCTGATGTAGACCTCGGAAACTGTGACCCGGCAGGCACTCGCCGCCAGGACGACTTCCGTCATCTTCGCGCGGATGGTGTAGTCGCGATAGGCAGGCAGGGCGATGGCCGCAAGCAGGCCGATGATCGCCACGACGATCATCAGTTCGATCAGCGTGAAACCACGTTGCTGCGGGTGCATGGCTCCGCCCCTCTTGCCAGACTGACGGCGCGGACTCTAACCGAATCCTTATCTCCTTGCCCGGCGGCTTACCAACTTTCACGCGGCGCGCCCGGGCTGACCAGGCTCGGCAGGTACCTGACCACGGCGGTCAGCAGGCTGACGCTGCCGGGCAACTGTCGCGCAGGGAGGACCGCCGCATGGCCCGGGCAGCGGCGGAAGTGGGAGTGGTCCGGGCTGGAATCGAACCAACGACCAAGGGATGAGGAGGCCAAGGGGCGCCAAGTTCCGGTAGCAAGCCGCGATAACCAACAGCAATCGCTCAGAGGGAAACGAGCGTTGCTCGTCGCTGCCAAGTGTTGCCTGTTGCTCCCCTCCGATTGCTGGCAGTGTGCCGCAAGGTCCAAGGTGCCACAGCCCGCCATTCTTCATCAACCGCGCCAATGTCTGGCTCAAAGTGCTAGGCGCTACCCGGTGCTCGTCCTGCACGCCGAACGCGCTAAAGGTATCCTTCGCTCCGAGCGGTGGACATGGCGCGCCTTCGCGCTGTCCGGCGTGCAGCGAACCGCAGGAGCCGCAATTCATGCAGTGCGGGCGCTGCGGCGTCCACCGAACGTGAAGGGAGAGCCATGAACAAGATCATAGCCGTCGTCCTCCTCCTGCTCGCGGCCGGCTGCAGTACCAGTCCGCAGGAAGCCTACGCGCCGCCGATGGATCCCAGCCGCAAGGTGAGCGAGCAGGACTGCAGCAGAATGATCGAGACCGACGCCAACCTGATGTGCCGTGAGGCCACGGAGGCCGAGCGCCGCGCCAGGATCGCGGAAGAGGAGCGGCAGGCCAAGGCCCGGAGGGAAGCCGCGGAGCGCGCCGAGCGCGAGCGCCTCGAGCGTGAGCGCGCCGAGCAGCTAGCGCGGGAAGAGGCCGCCCGGAAGGCGCGGCTTGCGGAGGAGGAGCGGCTCGCCGCCGAGCGCCGCCGGCTGGAAGCCGAGGCGGCACGCAAGGCCCAGGAAGAGCGCGAGCGCCAGGAGAGGCTGGCCGCAGAAGCCCTTGCCCGCCAGCGCGCCGAGCAGGAAGCGCGCGAGGCAGCCGCGCGCGAGTGCCGGCGTCTGGAACAGGAGCGGTCCGATGGCCGGGCGCTACTCGAGAAATTCGTCGCCGACTACGGCAAGGACGAGGAATTCAAGGGGATCGCCGGGCAGATCGCCGCGTTCCTCGCCAAGCCTCGCAAGGCGAAGCCCTGCCCGCCGGCGTGAAGGCACGACGGGCCGCGCTGACAGGTTGAATCCCGGCGGGGTCGCCACT
>DASWBP010000370.1:0-13015 GCA_036390555.1 Burkholderiales bacterium
CCTGGCGGAGCACGTAACTGCGGACCGTGCGCCTCACGCGGCTTTCGTGCGGGAAGGCTCGATCCGGCCTTCGGTGGGCGAGGAGGGTGCGGCGCTGTAGAGCTTCTTCGGCATGCGGCCGGCGAGGAACGCCTCGCGGCCGGCCTCCACGGCCTTCTTCATGGCGCGCGCCATCGCCACCGGGTCCCTGGCCGCGGCCACTGCCGTGTTCATCAGCACGCCGTCGCAGCCCAGCTCCATGGCGATCGCGGCGTCCGAGGCGGTGCCCACGCCCGCGTCCACGATCACGGGCAGCTGCACCGCGTTGATCACCAGCTGCACGTTCCACGGGTTGAGGATGCCCATGCCCGAGCCGATGAGCGAGGCGAGCGGCATGATGGCGACGCAGCCCAGGTCCTGCAGCATCTTCGCCTGGATCGGGTCGTCGGAGCAGTAGACCATCACCTTGAAGCCGTCCTTCACCAGCTGCCCGGCAGCGTTGAGCGTCTCCGGCATGTTGGGGTAGAGAGTATGCGGGTCGCCCAGCACTTCGAGCTTGACGAGGTCGTGGCCATCGAGCAGCTCGCGCGCCAGGCGCAGCGTGCGCACCGCGTCCTCCGCGCTGTAGCAGCCCGCGGTATTCGGCAGGTAGGTGAATTTCGAAGGCGGCAGCGCGTCGAGCAGGCTCGGCTCGTTCGCGTTCTGGCCGATGTTGGTGCGCCGGATCGCGACCGTCACGAGCTGCGCGCCCGAGGCTTCCACCGCAGCGCGCGTTTGCGCGAAGTCCTTGTACTTGCCCGTGCCGATCAATAAGCGCGAGGCATAGGTCTTGCCGGCGATGACGAAGGCGTCGCTCATCCGCCCCCCACCGCCACCACGATTTCCAGCCGGTCGCCGTCCGCCACCACCGTGGAGCCGTGCGCGCTTCTCGGCACGATCTCGCCGTTCTTCTCGACGGCGATGCGCTTGCCTGCGAGCGCCAGCTGCGAGATCAGGTCGGCCACGGCGAGCGGATGTTCGAAGCGCTGCGCCGCTCCGTTCACAATCACTTGAATCATAAGGAGTAATGATACACTCGCGCTCAGCCCGCGGGTGTAGTTCAATGGCAGAACGGCAGCTTCCCAAGCTGCATACGAGGGTTCGATTCCCTTCACCCGCTCCACGCCGCGCCGGCCCGCAGCGAAACGGGCTAGACGACCGATTGCCTGACGACGCGGAAGGCATCGGCTCGCGGAACGTCCGGGAGCAGGCGCTCGAACTCCAGCTTGACCACCCGGTAGCACTCGCAAACCGCCTTTTCCAGGCCCGACCGGTTCCCCACGTCGATGCGGCCGCGGCTGTAGCGGATCAGTGCGGGGCGCTGCAGTTTCCCGGCCGCGCCGGTCACCCCTTCGCGGCGCACGCCGGGCATCTTGGCGATCAGCGCCTGGGTGTAGCGCAGCCGCAGGCGCAGCATGGGCCCGGCGAGGTTGAACTCCTGCTTTAGCACTTGCGACCGCAGCCGGTTCTGCGTCGGGTGATGGGCGGCGGCGGTGTTCGAGCTGCTTCGTTGCGGAATCGGCATGGCAACTTTCAGATCATCCCGCTCCCGGCATTTCGCGCTCCGTGCGTCACCTAGCACAGCACTACGGCAGGGCATGCTGGGGCGCGGCGCTCGGCATGCTGGTGCCGGGACTCGGCGCCTGCTGCAAGAACCGGTATTGATTGCGCCCGGCGGCCTTCGCCTGGTACATCGCCGCGTCGGCGGCCTTGAGCAGCGCTTCGCCATCCGCGCCGTCCCGCGGATAGATGCCGATGCCGATGCTCGCCGTCACGTCCAGCGCGCGCCCTTCGATCGGGTGCGCCGCCGTAACGGCCGCGATGAGCTTCGCGGCGCTGCGCGCGGCATGCTCCGCGTGCGTGATCTCGGCGAGCAGCACCACGAATTCGTCGCCGCCCTTGCGGCACACCGAGTCCGAGCCGCGCACGCAGGCCGTCAGGCGCCGCGCCACCGACTGCAGCAGCTTGTCGCCGGCGTCGTGTCCCAGCGTGTCGTTGACGTCCTTGAAGCGGTCCAGATCCATGAACAGCACGGCAAGCTGCTTGTCGTGGCGGCGCGCCAGCGCGATGGCCTGGGTGATGCGGTCGTTGAACAGAACGGAGTTCGGCAGATCGGTGAGATGGTCGTGCTGCGCCAGATGCGACATCCTGGCCATGACCTTGCGTGACGCGCTGACGTCACGGAACACCATCACGGCGCCGATCACGCCGCCGTCGCGGCCGCGAATGGGGGCGGCGGAATCCTCGATGGCGGTTTCCGCCCCGTCGCGCCGCACCAGCACGCTGTTCGCCGCCAGGCCGACGGGCTTGTTCTGCTCCATGGCGAGCTGCATCGGATTGCGGGCGGACGGCGCGCGCGTCGTGCCGTCCACGACGCGGAGCACTTCGCCGAGCGGCCGCCCGCCCGCTTCCTCGCGCGACCAGCCGGTGAGCTGCTCCGCGATCGAGTTGAGGTACGTCACCTTGCCCGCCGCGTCGGTGCTGACCACTGCGTCGCCGATGGAGTCGAGCGTGACCTGGGCGCGCTCCCTTTCCAGGAACAGCATTTCCGCGGCCGCGTTGCGCTCGATGACGTTGCGCAGCGCGCGCGGCAGCGAGTAGTCGTCCAGGTGGCTCCTCGGCAGGAAGTCCAGCGCCCCGCGCTGCAACGCCTGCGTCGCCAGTTCGGCGTCGCCCGCGTCGCCAAACACCAGGATGGGGACCCGCGGCGCCGTCGCCAGCAGGCGGTTCAGCGCGCCGATGCCCCGCACGTCGGGTTGCAGGAGATCGAGCAGCACCACGCTGGTGGCGCCTTCGCGCAGCCATCCGAGGTCATCCGGCAGCCGGTTGATGCATCGGACGTGAAACGGCGACTCGTGCTCGCCGGCGAGCGCGTCGCGGACCGTGCGCTCGTCCCCGGGATTGGTCGTGATCAGCAGGACGTGGGTGGCCATGCGCAGGGTGCCGGCGCGGCTCAGGCGGCCGGCGATTCCTCCGCGGCGAGGAAGCGATCCGCGAAGACCGCGCCCGGTACCGGCATGCCGATCAGGGACCCTTGCATCTCGTCGCATCCGAGCAGGAGAAGCTGGCGCGACTGCTCGTCGGTCTCGACGCCTTCGGCCACCACGTTGAACTGCAGCGCATTCGCCAGGCCGATGATGGCAGACACCAGCGCCAGGCCCCGCGGGCTGCCGCACATGCCGGACACGAACGAGCCGTCGATCTTCAGCGTGTCCAGCGGCAGCCTGGAGAGGTAGCCGAGCGAGGAGAAGCCCGTGCCGAAGTCGTCGATGGCGATGCTGACGCCCATGGCGCGGATCGCCTGCAGGATCCCGGCGCTGTGCTCCACGTTCTCCATGATCAGGCTTTCGGTGATCTCGAGCTCCAGGCCCGCCGCCGCCCGCGCATCGCCGCCGATGGCCAGCCTGACCTCGCCGATGAAGCTGCGATCGCGCAGCTGCAGCGCGGACACGTTCACCGCGATGCGCACGGCAGCCAGGCCCGCGTTGCGCCAGCGCAGGTGATCGGCGATGGTCTGGCGCATGGCCCAGCGCCCGACGTCCCGGATCAGTCCGCTCTCCTCCAGCAGCGGAACGAACCGGGCCGGCGCCATCAGGCCGGTTCGCGGATCGTTCCAGCGGATCAGCGCCTCGGCCCCGGTGAGCCTGCCGCTGGCGAGGTTCACCTTCGGCTGGTAGTGGAGCACGAACTCTTCGTTGTCGAGCGCCTGGCGCAGCCGGGCTTCCAGCGCACCCTCGCCGCCCACTGCCCCGGTCATGATGCGCATTGCGTGCAGCATCCGGCCGTCGCGCAGCCTGGCGCGCTCGCGCGGCCGCTTCTCCGGCATCCGCTTGTCCTCATGCCGGAAGCATGGCGCGTCGAGCCGGGCAGTTCTGTGCGAGGCCGTACATAGCGCCGCGCCGCCCGCGGCGCGCGGGGCGATGCGAGCGTATGTATGCGAACGAACATACAAACGCGCGGCCAACAAGCACCATTCGCGCGCCGATGGACGCACCGCAGAACAGCATCCTCGCTTCCTTGCCGCGCAAGGACTTCCAGCAGTTGCTGCCGGACCTCCTGCCCGTTGCGCTCAGCTTCGGCGACGTGCTCTATGAGCCGGGAGCGCTCATGCAGGAGGTTTACTTTCCGAGCGCCTGCCTGGTGTCCCTGCTCACCGTCGTGGAGAACCACCTCGCGCTCGAAGTCGGCATGGTGGGCCGCGAGGGCATGGTGGGCATTGCGCTCGCTCTGGACGTGCAACGCTCGCCGGTGCGCGCGCTCGTGCAAGGGGCCGGGCCTGCGCTGCAGATGAAAAGGACCAGGTTCCGCGCCGCACTGCGGGACTGCCGGTCCCTGCAGCACGCGCTAAACGGCTACACCTACGCGCTGATCGGGCAAATCAGCCGCACCGCCGGCTGCAACCGCTTCCACATCGTCGAGGCGCGCCTCGCCAAGTGGCTGCTCATGACGCGCGACCGCATGGCGACGGGAAATTTCGAGATGACGCAGGCATTCCTTTCCACCATGCTCGGCGTGCGCAGGGTCGGGGTGACCGAAGCGGCTTCCGCCCTGCAGCGCCAGGGCCTGATCGAGTACAGCCGGGGGCATATCCGGATGCTCGACCACGCAGGCCTCGAAGCCGCCGCCTGCTCGTGCTATGCCGCGGAACGAGAGATGGCCGCCGGCCCCAGCAGCCGGTCGTACTCCGCCTTGACCACCGCGTAACACTCGCACACGCGCGCCTCCAGGCCCTTGCGGTCGCGCACCTGGATGTGCCCGCGGCTGTAGTCGATCAGCCCGGCAGCCTGCAGCTTGCCGGCCGCCGCGGTGACGCCTTCGCGCCGCACCCCGAGCATGTTGGCGATCAATTCCTGGGTCATCGCCACCTCGCTCGTCTCCAGCCGGTCCAGGCTCAACAGCAGCCAGCGGCACAACTGCTGGTCCACCGAGTGGTGGCGATTGCACACCGCCGTCTGCGCCATCTGCGTGATCAGCGCCTGCGTGTAGCGCAGCAGCAGATGCTGCAGGTCATGGTCAGCCTCGAAGCGCGCCTTGAAGGTCCCGGCCCTGACGCGGTAGCCATCGCCCGCGCATTGCACCACGGCGCGGCTCGGCGTGGACTCGCCGCCCATGAACAGCGAGATGCCGACCAGCCCCTCGCGACCGACGACGGCGATCTCGGCCGATGCGCCGTCCTCCAGCACGTACAGGAGCGACACGATGCCTCGCGTCATGAAGTGCACGAAGCCCTGCCTCGCGCCGGATTCGTACACCGATGTCCCGAGCGGCAGGCGGCAGAATTCGAGCGCAGGCCGCAGCTCGCGCAGGTTCTCCTCGGGCAGCAAGGCGAGCAACAAGTTCCGAGACGGACCCACCGGCGGCATCTGGGACAAGGGCATGCGCACAGGTGAAGCTCTGGTTGGCAACATCGCCAATTCTAGGCCGCTTGGTACGGTAGCGGACATAATGCTGCTCTGCGGTATGTGCGCTGGCGCACTGCAGAGTCCCGGCCGAGGCGGACAATGGCAACGTGAGCCTATCGCGGGACCGATTGACCTCTCTATCCGGCTGCGGCGACGCGGTCGCGCTGCGCTCGGCGCTCGGCGATCTGTGCGCCGAGTTCGGCAAGGTCACGCGCCTCGACGTCGTCACCATGACCGAGGCCGAGCATCGGCGGGCGCTATGTTTCCTGCGGCTGGAGTCGGCGGCGCAGGAGGGGCAGGCGATGACGAGCCTCGGTGCCGCCCGCTTCGGCGACGACCTGCTGGTGGTCGTGGATCTTCAGCCGGTCAGCGTCTTGACGGTCCGGTAGCAGGAGCACGCGGCGGCCTCGAGACCCTTGCGGTCGCGTACGCGGATGTCGCCGCGGTGGTACTCGATCAGCCCGCGCCGTTGCAGTTCGCCCGCCGCGTTGGTCACCCCGACGCGTCGCACGCCAAGCATGTCGGCAAGCAGCTCGTGCGTGAGCTGCAGGCCGCTCGCGGTCGTGCGGTCGTGGGCCATCAGCAGCCAGTACGCAAGGCGTTCCTCGACCCGATGAAACCGGCTGCATCCGGCAGCCTGCCTGGCCTGCAACAGCTTGACGTGGGCGTAGCGCTGCAATTCGCGCTGCAGGGGAACGCACCGCTCGAGTTCATCGCGGAAGCTGGCGGCTTTCATGCGCAGCGCAGTACCGGTCCCCTGGACCATGGCGCGGGCCGATGCCCGTTCCGCGCCCAGCACGAGCGGGATGCCGACCATGCCCTCGCGGCCGACCAGGCAGACCTCCAGCGCCTTCAGCTCCAGCACGGCCAACAGGGAGACGACGGCGTCGTTCGGAAAGTAGACGTGCTGGATGCGCTCGCCGGGCTGGTAGAGCACCTGTCCGCGGGTCAGCGGCACCAGCTCCATTTCGGTGAGCAGGCGCAAGTACGTCTGGCGCGGCAGGGCGGCGAGCAGGCCGTTGGCCGCTTCGCCGCCGGCCGATGACAGCGCGCGCTTGGCCTGCGACAGGAGAAAGACGTTGCCGCTGGCGGAATCGATGACCGCATCGACCTCGCCCGCCTTGAGCGCCTGGCGCTCGGGGCCGGTACTGACCAGGCGCAACGCTCGCGCCAGGTTCAAGGCTTGATGCCCAGGGCGTGCAGCACGCTGGCGGTATCGTTGAGGTTGCCGACGATCTTTGCGGCCGGCGCGGGCGACAGCTTGGCGAGGTGTGGCGTCACCAGGACGCCGTCGGCGAGAGCGCGCAGCGGGAACTTGAGCACGTCGATGATCTCGAGCTTGAAGAGGTACCGCAGATGCGCCTTGCAGATGGCCGCGAGGTTGGCCACCGCGAGAACCGAATTGGGCGCGCCGTCCGCGACATAAAGTCGAAGGCGCATGGACTGCCTAGCGCCCATCGCGCGCTTGCTTCTGCGTGTGCCCATTGCCGTTGCCGGAACCGTTGCCGGCGCCGCGCTTGTCCGGATCGGCGCTGCGGATGCGGCGCAGCTCGCTTTCGCGCTCGCTCACAGAGACGGTGCGCGCTTCGTTCTCATTCGAGTACGACGCGAGCTCGGCACGCTGGCGCGCCAAGTCGTTCTCCATGGCCTTGATGCGGGCGCGGGTATCGGACTCGCTGACCTGCAGCTCGCGGCGCTTGTGCTCGAAGGCCGAACGACGCTGCAGAACCTTGCCGCGCTCCTCGTCCTCCTTTTCCCAGCGCAGCGTGCCCATCAGCACCTCGCCCCCGGCCGTATAGACGTCGGCGAGGGCCGGCCCGTCGGCGCCGAGCGTCAGCTCGCGCACCTGGTTCGAGTGCCAGGTGCCGCGCGACTTGATGATGGTGAGCGCGCGGTTGCGCTCGCCGCCGCGGATCAGGTAGGAGAGGTGGATCCAGGTATCCGCGATCGTCGACACCTGCAGGTCGGTCGCCTCGGTCGCCGGATCGTCGCCTTCGTTGATGGCGGTGATGAACACGGTGATGCCCGCGTCCTTCACCAGGTAGATGAGGCGGCTGGCGACGGCACGCGCCGCCACGAGCCCCCCGGCCTTGGCAATCGCCGAGAGCGGGTCGATCACCATGCAGCGCGGATGCAGATCGCGGATCAGCGCCTTGAGCTTCGCCAGGTGGTCCTCGGCGCCGGTGGATTCGGTGCGCGCCGAGTACATTGTCAGCAGCCCTGACTTGAGGTGGGGCTTGAAGCGGACGCCGACCGATGCCAGGTTGCGCACGATCGGCTCCGCGCCTTCGTCGAAGCTCACGAACAACGTGCGCTCGCCGCGCGCGCAGGCGGCCTCGGCGAACTTGCCCGCCAGCGTCGTCTTCGAAGTGCCCGGCAGGCCGGTGACCAGGGTGCTGCTGCCGCGCAGCAGGCCGCCGCCGAGCATCGTGTCGAGGCGCTCGAAGCCGGCCGAGACGCGCTCGCTCGAGGCCTGGTGGAGGATTTCCGCCGGCTCGGGCGGCGCCACTTCCATTCCCGAGTCGCCGAAGCTCACCGGGAACTCGCCCGCCCGGAAGTCCGAGCCGCGGTACTTCGCGATCTGCAGGCGGTGCACCGAAATCCCGTGCTCCAGGCGCCGGGTGAGCGGCACCACGCAGTCGACCATGAACTGCATGAAATCGTAGTTGCCGCCGTGCGCGAGTCCGTCGCCGGTCTTCGCGGTGATCAGGGCCGTCAGCCCGTTTTCCGCCAGCCAGTCGCGGATGCGGTAGATCTCGCGCATCTCCGCCGCCGGGTCGCGCAGCAGCGTCAGCAGGACGTCGATGCCGTCGAACACGATCCAGCTGGCGCCGATCTCGTCCTTTTTCGCCTTGAGCATCGCCAGCATGCCGCGCAGGTCGAATTCGCCGGAGTGCACCACCTCGGGGGCCAGGCGAGCGTTGAGAAAATACAGTTTTCGCTTCATCAGGGCAGGCAGGCCCCAATCGAAGGTCGCCGCATTGGCCACGATCTGGCGGTTGCCCTCCTCGAAGGCGACGAACAGGCCGGCTTCCCGCCGCTGGCGCGCGGCATTGACGAGGCACTGCAGCGCGAACACGGTCTTGCCCGAGCCTGGGCCGCCCGTGAGCAGGGTAGTGCGCCAGCGCGGGAGCCCGCCACGGCTGACGTCGTCGAAGCCGGCAATGCCGGTGGCGACCTTCGGCAGGGGCCGGATTTTCATGAAACGCATTACACATCATCGACCTACTCTCATATGTTCGGTGACGAACAGACACAGGCGCCGATTGTGGCGGGGTGGGATAGGGAACATACTCGCGCCCCTCGATCGCAGGCGGGCGCAGATGCGCTGTTTCCCTCGCAGGATGCTGCAGATTCTTGCCACGGCCATGACCCTGGCCGCGTCGGGCATGGTGGCGGCGCAGGGCGCAGGCGGCGATTCCGCGCCAGGCGCGCCGAGCGAGCCCGGCAAGCCGGACCAATGACTCAATCTCAACGTCCACGTCTACGCCTTTTCGTACCACACGGACCAGGATGGCGTGCGCCGCAGCGGCGTGGACAACCAGCTCAACCTCGGGCTTGGCCTCAATTACACGCTGCACGATGACGAGCGAGGCATCAGCTTCATCGAAGCCGGGTTCTACCGGGATTCGGGGAGCAATGTGGCGAAGCTCGCGGGCGTGGGCTATCAGTACAAATTCGGCAGGCACTGGCGGCTGGGCGGCGCCCTGGTGGGCATGCAAAGCCCGACCTACAACGACGGCAAGTTCTTCATCGCGCCGCTGCCGATCCTGACCTACGACTTCGGCCCGGCCAAGCTGAATGCCATCTACGTCCCCCAGTACGGCAGCTACAACCCGTTCGCCGTCTTCGGCTTCTACTTCAGCGTGCCGCTGTCCAACTAGGCCGCCCGGCGCCGCAGGGGCTCAGCGCACGAGCTGGTTGACCTCGATGATCGGCACCAGGATGGCGAGCACGATGAGCAGCACCACCGCGCCCATCACCAGGACCATCAGCGGCTCGAGCAGCGTGAGGAACACCGCCAGGCGGCGCTCGAGCGCCTGCGTCTCGAGCTGCGCGGCGCGGCCGAGCATCTGCTCGAGCTTGCCGCTCGCCTCGCCGCTCGCCACGAGGTGCACCAGCAGCGGCGGAAAGGCGCGCGTTTCGCCGAGCGCGCGGCTGAGGCTCACGCCCTCGCGCACGCGCCCGATGGCGCGCTCCACTGCCTCGCGCATCACCGCGTTGCCCATGCCCTGCGCGGCGGATGCCAGTGCGCCGAGCAGCGGCACGCCGCCGGCGACGAGAATGGCGAGCGTGCTGGCGAAGCGCGAGGCGTCCACGCCGCGAACCAGCGAACCCAGCCACGGCAGGCGCAGGAGCAGGCCGTGCCAGCGGCGCCGGGGCGCAGCGCGGCGCAGCGCCAGGCGGGCGGCGAGCGCCCCGCCGACGCCGGCAATGGCGAGATAGGGCCAGGCCGCGAGCAGGAAGTCGCTCAGCCCGATCAGCGCGCGCGTGAGCAGCGGCAGCGCCTGGCGGGACTGCTGGAACACCTGCACCACCTGCGGCACCACGTACATCAGCAGCCCGGTGACGATGGCGAGCGCGACGACGGCGACGAGGATCGGGTACAGCAGCGCGAGGCCGGTCTTCTGGCGCAGCGCCTGGCGCGCATCCAGGTAATCGGCAAGGTGCTGCAGCACGGTCGGCAACGCGCCCGACTCCTCGCCGCCGTGCACCAGGGCGCGGTAGAACTCGGGAAAGCTGCGCGCGTAGCTGCCAAGCGCGGTGGCGAGCGAAGCGCCGGCCAGGATCTCGGCCTTGACGCCCGCGAGCACCTCGCGCGTCAGGGGCGACTCGATCTCCTCGATGAGCGCCGCCAGCGCCTGCTCCATCGTCAGCCCGGAGTCGAGCAGCGTCGCCAGCTGTCGCGTGAGCAGGCTCAGGTCGGCCGCGCCCAGGCCGCGCGCCCAGGGCTGGCGCGCGCGCTCGCGCGCGGTGGCCTTGTCGAGCGCCGAGGGCAGCAGGCCGCGCGCGCGCAGCTGCAGGCGCGCCTCGCGCGGGGAATCCGCCTGCACCACCCCGGTGACGGCGCGGCCCTCGGGGTCGAGCGCCTGGAAGTGGAAGGCCTGCATGGCGCTACTCGCGCGTCACGCGCACGGCCTCTTCCAGGCTGATCACGCCGGCCGCGGCCCAGCGCATGCCGTCGTCGCGCAAGGACCTCATGCCGCCGGCGAGGACGTGCGCGCGCAGCGCCTGCTCGGAGGCGCGGTCGTGGATCAGGCGGCGCAGCTCGTCGTCGACCGTGACCAGCTCGTAGATGCCGGTGCGGCCGCGGTAGCCGGTGCGGTTGCAGGCGGCACAGCCCACCGCGGAATAGTAGGTGGCGCCCTCATGCAGGAAAGGCCTGCGGCATTCCAGGCACAGGCGCCGCACCAGGCGCTGCGCGGCGACGCCGATCAGGCTGGAGGCGAGCAGGAACGGCTCCACGCCCATGTCCGCCAGCCGCGTCACCGCGCTCACCGCGTCGTTGGTGTGCAGCGTCGCGAACACCAGGTGCCCGGTGAGGCTCGCCTGCACCGCGATCTGCGCGGTCTCCAGGTCGCGGATCTCGCCGATCATCATCACGTCCGGGTCCTGGCGCAGGATGGTGCGCAACGCGCGCGCGAAGGTCATGCCGATGCGCGGGTTGACGGGCGTCTGGCTGATGCCGTCGAGGTCGTACTCGATCGGATCCTCCACCGTCATCACGTTGAGCGCGGTGGTATCGAGGCGCGACAACGATGCATAGAGAGTGGTGGTCTTTCCCGAGCCCGTCGGGCCGGTGACCAGCAGGATGCCGTGCGGCTCACGGATCAGCCGGTCCACGTGCCCGAGCGTGTCCGCATCCATGCCGAGCTGCCCGAGATCCAGGCGCCCGGCCTGCTTGTCGAGCAGGCGCAGCACCACGCGCTCGCCGTGCCCGGTCGGGATCGTGGACACGCGCACGTCCACCGGCTTGCCGGCCACGCGCAGGGCGATGCGCCCGTCCTGCGGCAAGCGCTTCTCGGCGATGTCGAGCTGCGCCATGATCTTCAGGCGCGAGACGATCGCGCCGTGCAGCGCGCGCGCCGGCTCGATCAGGTCGCGCAGCGTGCCGTCGATGCGCAGCCGCACCACCGAGCGCGTCTCGAACGCCTCGAAATGGATGTCCGAGGCGCCGTCGCGCAGGGCCTGGGTGAGCAGCGCGTTGATCAGCCGGATCACCGGCGCGTCGTCCTGGCTCTCGAGCAGGTCCGCCACCTTCGGGATCTCCTGCAGCAGCCGCGACAGGTCGACATCCTGCGACAGGTCGTCGGCGAGCGCCGCCGCGCCGGCGGCCGCGCCGTTGTAGGTCGCGGCGATCAGCTCGTCGAATTCCGCCTCGCCGACGCGCCGCGCGCGCAGCTTCAGGCCGAGCGCGCGGCGCACCTCGGCCAGCGCGCCCGCGTGCGCGCCCGGGCGCACCGCGACCTCGGCGGACTCGGCGCCGAGCGCGCTCACCACCACGCCGTGTGCCTTGGCGAAGGCGTACGGGATCACGGCTTGGGCGTGTTGACCATCGACAGGTCGCGCGGCGGCAGCTGCGGCGCTTCCATGTCGGGCAGCGGCGGGCTGTGCGGGGCCTGCGACTTCTGCTGCTCGCCGAGGATGTAGTCGTAGCGCCCGCCCGTGAGGGACTCCGCGCGCTGCGCATCGCGCAGCACCGTCGGGCGCAGGAATACCATCAGGTTGGTCTTGGTGCGCGCGCGCGTCTTGTAGGTGAACAGCGCGCCGAGGAACGGGATGTCGCCGAGCAGCGGGACCTTCTCGACGCCCTCCTTCACCGAGTCCTGGATCAGGCCGCCGATCACCACGATCTGGCCGTCGTCCACCAGCACGATCGATTCGACGGCGCGCTTGTTGGTGGTCACCCCTGCCGGATTGGGCAGTATCGTGTCGACGACGCTGGAGACTTCCTGGTAGATCTGCAGGCGCACGGTGCCGCCCTCGGAGATCTGCGGCCTCACCCGCAGCGTGAGGCCGACGTCCTTGCGCTCGATGGTCTGGAACGGCGTCGGCGTGGTCGCCGCGCCGGTCACCGCGTACGAGCCGGTGACGAACGGCACGTTCTGCCCGATGATGATGCGCGCTTCCTCGTTGTCGAGGGTCAGCAGCGTCGGCGTGGACAGGATGTTGGCGTTGCTGTCGGTCTCGAGCGCCCGGATCAGCAGGTTGAGGTTGAGGATCTCGCCGACGCCGGGGATGTTCACCACGCCGTTGATCACGCCGACGTTGAGGCCGCGGCCGGCGATGGCCGGGTTGGCCGCGATGCTGGTGACGTTCTGGGTGGGGCCGCCGAAGTTGGTGCCGCCGAAGGCGTTCGTGCCGTTCCTCTCCGCGCCGCTCAGGCTCTGCCACTGGATGCCGAACTCGGCGGCCTTCTCGGCGGTGATCTCGGCGATCAGCGCCTCGACGTAGACCTGCGCCCTGCGCACGTCGAGCTTGTCCAGCGCCGCGCGCAGGCTGTTGTAGATCGCATCGGGCGCATTGATGAGGACCGCGTTGGTGGCCGGATCGGCCTGGATCATGCCGGCGGACAGCGCCGTGGCCGGCGTGCC
>DASWBP010000371.1:0-8105 GCA_036390555.1 Burkholderiales bacterium
CGAGCAGATGATCAAGGACATCCGCGGCCTGCCGCGGCCGCAGCGCAACCTGCCCAAGGACGCGGGCGAGCTGTCGCGCGCGCGCCTGGCGCGCCTGGATGGCGCGTCTTCGGGCGAGCGCGTCGCCGACGTGGGCAATGATCTGCGCAAGACGATGCAGGCGCATTGCGGCGTGTTCCGATTCCCCGACGACCTGGTCAAGGGCGTGGCGAAGATGAAGGAAATCGCCGCGCGCGCGCAGCGCAGCTTCATCGCCGACAAGTCAAAGGTGTTCAACACCGCGCGCGTCGAGGCGCTGGAGCTCGACAACCTCGTGGAGTCGGCGATGTCCACGGTGGTGTCGGCCGAGGCGCGCAAGGAGTCGCGCGGCGCGCAGGCGCGTGCCGACTTCCCGGAGCGCGACGACAAGAACTGGCTCAAGCACACGCTCTGGTACAAGGAAGGCAACCGCCTCGCCTACAAGCCGGTGCACCTCAAGCCCCTCACCGTGGAGACCTTCGAGCCGAAGGTGCGGACCTACTGATGAAGTTCACGATCTACCGTTACGATCCCGAGAAGGACGAGCGCCCCTACCTGCAGGACTACGATGTCAGGCTCGAGCCGACCGACCGCATGCTGCTCGATGCGCTGGTGCGCCTCAAGATGCAGGACGACACGCTCGCCTTCCGCCGCTCCTGCCGCGAGGGCGTGTGCGGCTCGGACGCCATGAGCATCAACGGCAGGAACGGGCTCGCCTGCATCACCAAGATCGCCGACCTGCCCGAGCACGTCACGCTGCGGCCGCTGCCCGGGTTGCCGGTGATCCGCGACCTGATCGTGGACATGACGCAGTTCTTCAAGCAGTACCACTCGATCCAGCCCTACGTCATCAACAACGACCCGCCGCCGGAGCGCGAGCGACTGCAGTCGCCGGCCGACCGCGAAGAGTTGAACGGGCTGTACGAGTGCATCCTGTGCGCCTGCTGCTCGACCTCCTGCCCGTCGTTCTGGTGGAATCCGGACAAGTTCGTCGGGCCGGCGGGCCTGCTGCAGGCCTACCGCTTCATCGCCGACACGCGCGACCAGGCGACCAGCGAGCGCCTCGACAACCTCGAGGACCCGTACCGCCTGTTCCGCTGCCATACCATCATGAACTGCGTGGACGCCTGCCCCAAGGGCCTCAACCCGACGCGCGCGATCGGCAAGATCAAGGAAATCATGGTGAAGAGGGCGGTCTGATGGACCGCGTGGCCCGCGACCGGCTGAAGTGGAAGTGCCGCCGGGGCCTGCTCGAGCTGGACCTGGTGCTGGAGCGGTACCTGCAACGCAACCCGGCGGACGCGGAGCTGGCCCAGCTCCTCGACCTGCCGGACAATGACCTGTGGGACATCGTCAGCGGCCGCAGCGAGCGCTACGATGCGAAGTTCACGGATATCGTTGCGCGGTTGCGCGCGAGCTGACCAAGGAAGGACCGCATGGACAAGAAAGCGACGCTGACCCTGCACGACGGCCGCAAGCTCGAGTTCCCGGTGCATTCCGGCACCATCGGGCCTGATGTGGTGGACATCCGCACGCTGTACGGCAAGAGCGGCGTGTTCACCTACGACCCGGGATTCCTGTCGACCGCGAGCTGCAGCTCGACCATTACCTACATCGACGGCGACGCGGGCGTGCTGCTGTACCGCGGCTATCCGATCGAGCAGCTCGCGCAGCAGTGCGACTTCCTCGAAGTGTGCTACCTGCTGCTGAACGGCGAGCTGCCCAGCGAGACGCAGAAGAAGGAGTTCGACGGCATCGTCATGCGCCATACCATGGTGCACGACCAGCTGAACCGCTTCTTCACGGGTTTCCGCCGCGACGCGCACCCGATGGCGGTGATGGTTGGGGTGGTGGGTGCGCTGTCGGCCTTCTACCACGACGCGCTCGACATCAGCGACCCGCACCACCGCACGGTGTCGGCATTCCGCCTGATCGCCAAGCTGCCGACCATCGTCGCCATGGCCTACAAGTACAACATGGGCCAGCCGTTCATGTACCCGAAGAACGACCTGTCCTACACCGCGAACTTCATGCGCATGATGTTCGCGGTGCCATCGGAGGATTACGTGGTGAACCCGGTGCTGGTGCGGGCCCTGGACCGCATCTTCATCCTGCACGCCGACCACGAGCAGAACGCCTCCACCTCGACGGTGCGCCTGGCGGGCTCCTCGGGCGCCAACCCCTTTGCCTGCATCGCCGCGGGCATCGCCTGCCTGTGGGGTCCGGCGCACGGCGGCGCCAACGAAGCCTGCCTGCAGATGCTGGAAGAGATCGGCGATGTCACGAAGATCGGCGAGTTCATCGCCAAGGTGAAGGACAAGAACTCCGGCGTGCGCCTGATGGGCTTCGGCCACCGCGTCTACAAGAATCACGACCCGCGTGCCAAGCTGATGCGCGAGACCTGCCACGAGGTGTTGAACGAATTGGGCCTGCACAACGACCGCCTGTTCAAGCTGGCGATCGCGCTGGAGAAGATCGCGCTCGAGGACGACTACTTCCTCAGCCGCAAGCTCTATCCGAACGTGGACTTCTATTCCGGCATCGTGCAGCGCGCGCTCGGCATCCCGGTGTCGATGTTCACCTGCATCTTCGCGCTGGCGCGCACGGTCGGCTGGATCGCGCAATGGCAGGAGATGATTGCCGACCCGGAGTACAAGATCGGCCGGCCGCGCCAGCTCTACAAGGGCGCGCAGCGGCGCGAAGTGGCGCCCATCGCCTCGCGGTGAAACTTGCCCCGGGCGGGGCGATCTAACGTCTCGCCCGTCGATTCCCCGGCAGCGGAGATCCTGGCCATGATGCAGCAGTTCCTGCAGAACTCGTACCTGTTCGGCGGCAACGCGCCGTTCGTCGAGGAACTCTACGAGAAGTACCTCGTCGACCCGGGCTCGGTGCCCGAGGAGTGGCGCGAGTACTTCGACCGCATGCAGATGCTCCCCGGGGCCGGCGGCAATGGCGGCAAGGACGTGGCGCATGCGCCGGTGGTGGAGTCGCTCGCGCAGCGCGCCAAGCTCGGGCAGCTGGGCGGCGGCGCGCGCACGCTCGCCGCGGAGCCGGTGGCGCCCGAGCGCCTGCAGGTGGCGGCGCTGCTGCTGGTGACCGCCTACCGCATCGCCGGCTCGCGCTGGGCGACGGTGGACCCGCTCAAGCGCCAGCCGCGTCCGCAGGTGCCGGAGCTCGAGCCCGCCTACTACGACCTCTCGGAGGCCGATCTCGACCAGATGGTCAACGCCGGCTCCTTCGTCGGCATCGAGCGCTGCACGCTGCGCCAGCTGGTGCAGGCGCTGCGCGACACCTACTGCCGCAACATCGGCTTCGAGTACATGTTCGTCAGTGACCGCGCGCAGCGGCAGTGGATCCAGGAGCGCATCGAGCCGGTGCGTGCCACGGCGAAGGTCGACGCGGCGCGGCAGAAGGGCCTGCTGCAGAAGCTCACCGAGGCCGAGCAGCTGGAACGCTACCTGCACACGCGCTACGTCGGCCAGAAGCGCTTCTCGCTCGAGGGCAGCGAGAGCCTGATCCCTTCCATCGACGAGCTGATCCAGCGCGCCGGCGGCCTCGGCGTGCAGGAGATCGTGATCGGCATGGCGCACCGCGGGCGCCTGAACGTGCTGGTGAACGTGCTCGGCAAGATGCCGAAGGACCTGTTCCTCGAGTTCGAGGGCAAGCACGCGCACGAGCTGCCGATGGGCGACGTCAAGTACCACAACGGCTTTTCCTCGGACATCATCACGCCCGGCGGCCCCGTGCACCTGTCGCTCGCCTTCAATCCCTCGCACCTGGAGATCGTCAACCCGGTGGTCGAAGGCTCGGTGCGCGCGCGCCAGCGCCGGCGCGACGACAAGACCGGCGACCAGGTGCTGCCGATCCTGGTGCACGGCGATGCCGCCTTCGCGGGGCAGGGCGTGGTGATGGAGACGCTCAATCTCTCCGGCACGCGCGGCTACGGCACCGGCGGCACGGTGCACCTGATCGTCAACAACCAGATCGGCTTCACCACCTCGGACCCGCGCGACGCGCGCTCGACCACCTACTGCACCGACGTGGCGAAGATGGTAGAGGCGCCCATCTTCCATGTGAACGGCGACGACCCGGAGGCGGTGCTGTTCGTCACGCAGCTGGCACTCGACTTCCGCCAGAAGTTCCACAAGGACGTGGTGGTGGACATCGTCTGCTTCCGCAAGCTCGGCCACAACGAGCAGGACGAGCCGTTCATCACGCAGCCGCTGATGTACAAGAAGATCAGCCAGCACCCGGGCACGCGCACGCTCTACGCGGACAAGCTGGTGACGCAGGGCGTGCTCGCGGCCGAGCAGCCCGAGGCCATGATCAAGAAGTTCCGCGACGCGCTCGACTCGGGGCAGCACACGGTGAACCCGGTGCTCTCCAACTTCAAGAGCAAGTTCGCGGTGGACTGGGCGCCGTTCCTCAACTCCAAGTGGACCGACGCCGCCGACACGCACGTGCCGCTCGCCGAGCTGCAGCGCCTCGCCGAGCCGCTCACCACGGTGCCGGAGGGCTTCAAGGTGCACCCGACCGTGGCGCGCGTGCTGGAGGCGCGCCGGCAGATGGCCGAGGGCAAGCAGGCGGTGGACTGGGGCATGGCGGAGACGCTCGCCTACGCGAGCCTGCTGTCCAACGGCTACGACGTGCGCCTCTCGGGACAGGACTCGGGGCGCGGCACCTTTGCGCACCGCCACGCGGTGCTGCACGACCAGGACCGCGAGCGCTGGGACCAGGGCACCTACATCCCGCTTTCCAACATCGGCAAGGACCAGGGCGATTTCGTGGTCATCGACTCGGTGCTCTCGGAAGAGGCGGTGCTCGGCTTCGAGTACGGCTTTTCCACCGCCGAGCCCAATGCACTGGTGATCTGGGAAGCGCAGTTCGGCGACTTCGCAAACGGCGCGCAGGTGGTGATCGACCAGTTCATCTCCTCTGGCGAGACCAAGTGGGGGCGCGTCTGCGGCCTGGTGATGCTGCTGCCGCACGGCTACGAAGGACAGGGGCCCGAGCACAGCTCGGCGCGCCTGGAGCGCTACCTGCAGCTGTGCGCCGAGCACAACATGCAGGTCTGCGTGCCGAGCACCGCCGCGCAGATCTTCCACCTGCTGCGGCGCCAGATGCTGCGGCCGTTCAGGAAGCCGCTGGTGGTCATGTCGCCGAAGTCGCTGCTGCGGCGGAAGGAGGCGGCCTCGCCCATCAAGGAGCTCGCCAAGGGCGCCTTCCAGACGGTGATTCCCGAGGTGGACGCGCTCGAGCCGAAGGACGTCAAGCGCATCATCGCCTGCTGCGGCAAGGTGTACTACGACCTGCTCTCCGCGCGCCGCGAGCGGCGCGAGGACCACGTGGCGATCATCCGCGTCGAGCAGCTCTATCCGTTTCCGCACAAGCAGTTCGCGGCGGAGATGCGGCGCTACCCGAGCGCCACGGAAGTCGTGTGGTGCCAGGAGGAGCCGCAGAACCAGGGCGCCTGGTACCAGACGGCGCACTACCTGCGCGAGAACATGCGCGAGGACCAGAAGCTGCATTTCGCCGGCCGGCCCGCGTCCGCGTCGCCGGCGGGCGGCTACATGGCGAAGCACAACCAGCGTCAGAAGGCGCTCGTCGAGCAGGCCTTTGGGAAATACAAATGACGTGACGGACGAGCGCCGTTGATTCTGCCCGGCGCGTTACGCGCTGGTTTTTCGCAACCCGGGAAAGGCCAAGCCGGCACCGGGGAAAAACTGAACGGGAGCCGCAATGATCGTGGAAGTGAAGGTGCCGCAGTTGTCGGAGTCTGTCGCCGAGGCGACGCTCCTCGACTGGCACAAGAAGGAAGGCGAGGCGGTGTCGCGGGACGAGAACCTGATCGACATCGAGACCGACAAGGTCGTCCTCGAGCTGCCGGCGCCTGCCGCCGGCGTCATCGTCAAGGTCCTCAAGGGCGCAAAGAGCACCGTCGTCGCGGGCGAAGTCATCGCGCACATCGACACCGAGGCGAGGGCGGGCGCAGGGGCCCCCTCGACGGCAATACCGACTCCGGCGCCGAAGGTAGCGCCCGCGCCCGCGGCGGCCGCGCCGCGCGCAGCCGCTGCGCCCGTGATGCCGGCCGCGCACAAGATGGCGATGGAGAAGGGCATCGATACCACCGCCATCGCCGGCACCGGCCGCGACGGGCGCGTGACCAAGGCGGATGTGCTGGCGCACGCAGCCGCGCCTGCGGCGGCCCCGGCTCCGGCAGCAGCGCCAGGGGCCAAATCCGCCCTGCCGCAGGCGCCCGCGCCGGTCAGCCTCGCGCGCCTCACCGAAGGGCGGCCCGAGCAGCGCGTGCCGATGTCGCGGTTGCGCCAGCGCATTGCCGAGCGCCTCGTGCAGTCGCAATCCACCGCGGCGATCCTCACCACCTTCAACGAGGTGAACATGGCGCCGGTGATGGAGATGAGAAAGAAGTACCAGGAGCGCTTCGAGAAGGAGCACGGCGTGCGCCTGGGCTTCATGTCCTTCTTCGTCAAGGCTTCGGTGCATGCGCTCAAGCGCTTTCCCGTCGTCAACGCCTCGGTGGACGGCAGCGACATCGTTTACCACGGTTACTTCGACATCGGCGTGGCGGTGGGCAGCCCAAGGGGCCTGGTGGTGCCGATCCTGCGCGATGCCGACCAGATGAGCTTCGCCGAGATCGAGAAGAAGATCGCCGACTTCGGCAAGAAGGCGCAGGACGGCAAGCTGGCGATCGAAGACCTCGCCGGCGGCACCTTCTCGATCTCCAATGGCGGCGTGTTCGGCTCGATGCTGTCCACGCCGATCATCAACCCGCCGCAATCGGCGATCCTCGGCGTGCACGCCACCAGGGAACGGCCCGTCGTGGAGCACGGCCAGGTCGTGATCCGGCCGATGAACTATCTCGCGGTGTCCTACGACCACCGCATCATCGACGGGCGCGAGGCGGTGCTGTTCCTCGTCGCGATCAAGGAGTCCCTCGAGGATCCGGCACGCCTGATCCTGGAGATCTGACATGGCGCAGTCCTTCGATGTGGTGGTGATCGGCGGCGGGCCGGGCGGCTACATCGGCGCCATCCGCGCCGCGCAACTCGGCTTGAAGACCGCCTGCGTGGACGACTGGCGCGGCGCCGACGGCAAGCCCGCGCTCGGCGGCACCTGCACCAACGTCGGCTGCATTCCCTCCAAGGCAGTGCTGCAGTCCTCGGAGAACTACGAGCATGCGCGGCACGGGCTGGCGCGCCACGGCGTCAAGGTCTCCGGCGTGGAGCTCGACCTCGCGCAGCTGCACCGGCACAAGGACTCGGTGGTCAAGGCGAGCAACGACGGCATCGCGTATCTCTTTCGCAAGAACAAGATCGCCTTCTTCCACGCTCGCGGCAGCTTCGTGAAAGCGGGTCCCGAGGGCTATGAGATCGCGGCGGCGGGCGAGACGCTCGTCGCGCGCCACGTCGTCGTCGCCACCGGCTCGCTGCCGCGGCCGCTGCCCGGCGCCGAGTTCGACGAGGCGCTGATCCTGAGCAACACAGGGGCGCTCGCCCTGGCGGAGGTGCCCAAGCGGCTCGGCATCGTGGGTGCGGGGGTGGTGGGTCTCGAGCTCGGCAGCGTCTGGCGGCGGCTTGGCGCCGAGGTCACGATCCTCGAGGCCTTGCCAGCCTTCCTCGGGGCCGCCGACGAGCAGATCGCCAAGGAGGCGGCCAAGGCCTTTGCCAGGCAGGGGCTCGGCATCCACCTCGGAGTGACGATCTCCAAGGTCGAAAAGCAGAAGAAAGGTATCTCTGTTCAATATGTTGCATCTGATAGTTCAAGCAAGATCTTGGAGTGCGACCGCCTCATCGTCTCGATCGGCCGAGTCCCGAACACGAATGGCCTGGGGGCGGAGAAGGTAGGCCTGAGGCTCGATGAGCGCGGCTTCGTCGCGGTCGA
This sequence comes from Burkholderiales bacterium, assembly GCA_036390555.1. GTDB lineage: Bacteria > Pseudomonadota > Gammaproteobacteria > Burkholderiales > SG8-39 > JAABQT01. Next base: position 7,921 of record DASWBP010000371.1, read on the forward strand.
CGGGGACTGCCGCACGAACCTGCCCAACGTCTGGGCGATCGGCGACGTGGTGCGCGGGCCGATGCTCGCGCACAAGGCCGAGGAGGAGGGCGTCGCGGTGGCCGAGCGCATCGCCGGCCAGAAGCCGCATGTGGACTTCAACACCGTTCCGTGGGTGATCTACACCAATCCCGAAATCGCCTGGG
>DASWBP010000372.1:0-14339 GCA_036390555.1 Burkholderiales bacterium
GGGCCTGTTCGGCGGCAAGCCCGGCGCGCGCGCGCAGTTCCTGGTGAACGGGACGCCCGGCGACCCCTACGGCCTCACCCCGCTCAAGCCCGGCGACACGGTCGTCATGGACGCCGCGGGCGGCGGCGGCTACGGCGATCCCCGGCAGCGCGACCGCGACGCGCTGGCGCGCGACTTGCGGGAAGGCAAGGTGAGTCCGGAGAGCGCCCGGCGTGACTACGGCACCGGCTCCGCATGACGCGGGATTGACGGCGCTCAATTCGCGGGCGATTGCAGGCGAAGTCATTTGGGCTAGCATGAAATCCCAAGGCAAAGGAGGGTCATCCCATGGCTGATTCCGTGAAGTACCTGCTCGACGAATCCCGCATGCCGAAGCGCTGGTACAACATCATGGCGGACCTGCCCTCGCCGCCACCGGCCGTGCTGCATCCCGGCACCAAGCAGCCCGTCGGACCCGACGACCTGTCGCCCCTCTTCCCGATGGCGCTCATCGGGCAGGAAGTGAGCACCGATCGCGAGATCGATATCCCCGAGCCGGTGCGCGAGATCTACCGCCAGTGGCGGCCCTCGCCGCTGTACCGCGCGCGCCGCCTGGAAAAGGCGCTGCAGACGCCGGCGAAGATCTACTACAAGTACGAAGGCGTCTCGCCCGCCGGCAGCCACAAGCCGAATACCGCGGTGCCGCAGGCCTTCTACAACAAGGAAGCCGGTGTCAAGAAGATCGCCACCGAGACCGGCGCCGGACAATGGGGCTCGTCGCTCGCCTTTGCGGGAGCGCTCTTCGGCATCGAGGTGAAGGTCTTCATGGTGCGCGTGTCGTACAACCAGAAGCCCTACCGCCGCGCGATGATGGAGACCTACGGTGCGAAGTGCATCGCCTCGCCGTCCAGCGAGACCAACTCCGGCCGCGCGATCCTGCAGCAGAACAAGGACCACCCGGGCAGCCTGGGCATCGCCATCTCGGAGGCGGTGGAGGTCGCGGCGACCAACGACGACACCAAGTACGCGCTCGGCTCGGTGCTCAACCACGTGCTCATGCACCAGACGGTGGTCGGCCTGGAGGCGATTGCGCAACTCGAGATGGCGGGCGACTATCCCGACATCCTGGTGGGCTGCACCGGCGGCGGCTCGAACTTCGCCGGCCTCGCCTTCCCCTTCATCGGCGCGCAGTTGCGCGGCGGCAGGAAGGTGCGCGTGATCGCGGTGGAGCCCGCGGCCTGCCCGAGCCTGACGCGCGGCAAGTACGCCTACGACTTCGGCGACACCGGGCACCTCACGCCGCTGGTCAAGATGCACACCCTCGGCTCGACCTTCACGCCGCCGCCGTTCCACGCGGGCGGCTTGCGCTATCACGGGATGGCGCCGCTGGTGTCGCACTGCCAGGAGTTGAAGCTGCTCGAGTCGCGCGCCTACACGCAGACCGAGGTATTCTCCGCAGGCGTGCAGTTCGCGCGCGCCGAGGGCATCATCCCCGCGCCGGAGGCGAACCACGCGGTGAAAGGTGCGATCGACGAGGCGCTGCGATGCAAGACCGAGGGCAAGTCGAAGGTGATCCTGTTCAACCTCTGCGGCCACGGCCACTTCGACATGCAGGCGTACATGGACTACTTCTCCGGCAAGCTCACCGACCAGCAGTACGACGAGAAGGAGCTGGCGATGGCGCTCGCCGGGTTGCCCTCCGTCCCGGCCTGAGGTTCGCCCGCGCGGGCGGAGCCCGCGCAGCAGGCGAAGATCGCTCGCGCGCGCGGCCGCTCGCGCCGCGCGGGCATGGTGCGCGTGTTCGCTCGATTGGCGCGGCGACCGCCCGGTGCGCGGTGGCCGCCCTGCTCTGCGTCGCTGTCGCGGGCTGCGGCCTGCTCAAGCTCCGCGGCGAAACCCGCGCGATGCCGTCCTACACCGTGCTCGTCGGACGGGTATCCAGCGCGGTGCCGTGGGACAAGCCGGTCGTCGTTGCGGCCTACGCCATGCACAAGGGCCGTGTCGAGATCGCGCACCGCGTGCTGCTGCACGAGATCGGCGCCTACGAACTGATCGTGCCGCGGGGCGCCTACCTGATCTTTGCCTTCGGCGATGCGAACGGGAATCTGCGCTATGACGAGGGCGAACCGACCGGCGTGCATGCCGGCGGCACGCCGGTTGCCGCGGCGGGAGAAGGCGTCATTACCTTCCTGGACGTCTCGATTGCCCGCGAGGAGCGCGGCACCATGCCCGTCGGCACCTCGTTTGCCCCGTCCGACGGGGGCGTGCTGCGCAGCACCCAGGCCGGCGCGATCGCGCGCCTCGAGGATGCGGCGTTCTCGGAGCCGATGGGCAAGAGAGGCTACTGGTCGCCGCTCGAGTTCTTCCGCGAGATGGGCGGCAACATCTACTTCCTGGAGCCTTACGATCCGGCGAAGACGCCCGTGCTGTTCGTGCACGGCGCGGCGGGCACGCCGCGCGACTTCGAGTTCCTGGCGGCAGGCATCGATCGCAGCCGCTACCAGCCCTGGTTCTTCTTCTATCCATCGGGCGCAACAGTCAAGACCATGGCGCAACTGCTGTTCTGGAAGCTGCAGAACCTGCAAGCGCGCTACGGCTTCCGGCGCCTGCACGTGGTCGCGCATAGCATGGGCGGGCTCGTGGTCCGCGAGTTTCTTGCCGAGCGCGGCGCGGAATTTCCCTACGTCAAGGTCTTCGTCAGCCTGTCCACGCCCTGGGGCGGCGATACCTTCGCCGCATACGGCGTCCGGCAATCGCCCGCCGTGATCCCGTCCTGGAACGACCTGGTGCCCGAGGGGGCCCTGCTGCGAACGTTGTTCGACAAGCCGCTGCCGGCGGGAACGGAGTACTACCTGTTCTTCGGCCACCGCGGCCGCGGCACCCTGCTGTTCCTGCCGCCGAGCGACGGCACCATCAGCGTCGAGAGCCAGCTCGCGGCCGCCGCCCAGGCACAAGCGCGCATGAGCTACGGCTTCAACGAGACCCACGAAGGCATCCTGGTGGCGCAGCCGGTGCTGGCGCAGCTCGCGACGCTGCTTGCCTCGGCGGACGAGCCGCCGGAGTCACCGTTGCGTGAAGGCCGCCTGAGCGTGCTCTACACCTACGATACTCCCGCCAACGTGCCGCGCGCACCGCCTTTGCTGGTGCTCACGCCGGTGGACTCGCGCGCCGCGCGGGTCACCCTGACGCTTGAGCCGGAGGGCTCGGGTCGCGTACTGGGGCCGTTTCCGGCAGGCGCTTACGACGTTTCGTTGATCGCGTATGCCTTCAGGACCGAGCCGTCCCGCATTCCGCTGACAATCGGAGACCGCAAGACGACGCGGCTGGGCTTTCGCCTGGTCCCCCAGGGCGTGCTCACCGGCTACGTCACCCGGGCCGCCGCGACGCTGGCACCGGGCACGGTGCCCGCGCCGCTCGACACCGTGAAGATCGAGTCCATCACGCTCACCGGCCCCGGGGTGCGGCGAGCCCTGGTGCCCGACGGCGATGACGATCTGACCGCCCCCCGATACATCGAAGGTGCCGATCATGCGGGTCGTTCCACGTTCTCGTTCGTGGGGCTGCCCGAAGGGGAATACGAACTGTCGATCCGCGCGCAGGGCTTTCAGCCCTACGTGGGCCGGCACCGGGTCTTGCCGGGCGCGTACGGCTCCTTCAAGCCGGTCACGCTGTCGCCGCTGAAATGAAGCTGCGCGGATTCCGGCTCGGGCAGGGCACCTGGAACATGGGCGACGATCCCGCGCGCCGGCGCGAGGAGCTCGCCGCGCTGCGCGCCGGGATCGAGCTCGGCATGACGCTGCTCGACACGGCCGAGATGTATGGCGATGGGCGTTCGGAGTCGCTGGTCGGCGAAGCGATCGCCGGGCAGCGCGACCAGATCACTCTCGTCTCCAAGGTGCTGCCGCAGAACGCCTCGCGCAAGGGCGTCGCGCGCGCCTGCGAGGCGAGCCTCGCGCGCCTCAAGACCGACCGCCTCGACCTCTATCTCCTGCACTGGTCGGGCCCGCATCCCCTGGAGGAAACGGTGCGCGGCTTCGAGGACCTCCTCGCCGCGGGAAAGATCCGCGCCTGGGGCGTCTCCAACCTCGACCTCGGCGACATGCGGCAGCTCATCGCGCTGCGAGGCGGAAAGGCCTGCGCCACGAACCAGGTGCTCTACAACCTTTCGCGGCGCGGCATCGAGTTCGACCTGCTGCCGTGGTCGCAGGAGAACCGCATCCCGGTCATGGCCTACTCGCCCATCGAGCAGGGCCGCATCCTCGGCCGCAAGGCCCTGCTGGAGGTCGCGCAGCAGCTCGGCGCGACACCCGCACAGGTGGCGCTCGCCTGGGTGCTGCGACAGAGCGACGTCGTGGCGATTCCGAAAGCGGGTAGAGTCGCGCACGTGCGGGAGAACCACGGCGCGCTGGGGGTCAAACTGGACAAGGCGGCGCTCGCCGCGCTGGACAAGGCCTTTCCTGCACCCAAGGGGCCGCGGCCGTTGGAGATGATTTGAAACCCGCCCGCCTCTTCGGAACCGGGGCCTGCTTGCTCGGTGCGCTCTGCGTCGCGCCCGAGGCCCTCGCCTGCGGCGAGGTCGTCACGGTGCAGACCCACAAGGACACCACGACGCGCTACGCCCTCGCCGTGCCGCAGGGAGCAAAAGGCACGCTCGTCCTGCTGCCGGGCGGCGGCGGGCATGCGGATCTCGACGCGCGCGGTTGCGCGCAGAAGCTCAAAGGCAATTCGCTCATCCAATCGCAGGCGCATTTCCAGCGCGAGGGCTTCGCCACCGCGCTCGTGGACGCGCCGTCCGACCACACGGGCGACGAGGGCCTCGGCGGCTTCCGCGCGACGTCTGCGCACGCGGAGGATCTCGGCAAGGTGCTGGCCGACGTCAGGAAGCGCGTGCCCGGCCCGGCGTGGCTCGTGGGCACCAGCCGCGGCGCGATCTCGGCGGCGAATGCAGCGGGCCGGCTGCAAGGCCCTGCGGCGCCCGACGGCCTGGTGCTCACCTCGCCCGTCACCGTGGGCACGGCGCGGGGCAAGCTGCCGTGGACGGCGCAGACGGTCTACGACACGCCGCTCGAGGAAATCCGCATCCCGGTGCTGCTCGTAGCCCACGCCGCCGATGCCTGCCTGCGCTCGCCCGCGACCCAGCTCGCGGAGATCGCGCGCCGGCTCAAGAGCGCTCGTACGCAGACGGTCACGGTCACCGGCGGGCCTGGCAGCCGCCAGAGCGGGCTCGCCGCCTGCGAGGGTCGCTCGCCGCACGCCTTCATCGAGCAGGAAGCGGAGGTGGCCGCCGGAATCGCCCGTTTTGTTCGCGGCGGGGACTATTAGGCACGCGTGGCAGGCCCAATGGCCGCCGGGCCGCACCACTGCACTTCCACGCGCGCCCGGGTGAAGGCACAATAGCGCCGCAGTTCGGACCAACCCGGGAGACCAACGATGTACAAGACCGTGTTTGCCGTAGCCCTCGCCCTCGCCGTCACGCCAGCCCTCGCCCAGCGCAAGGACTGCAATGACCTGAAGAACGAGATCGACGCCAAGATCAAGAAGAACGGCGTCAAGGAGTTCTCGCTGACCGTCGTCGGCATGGACGACAAGGAGGACGGCAAGGTCGTCGGCACCTGCGACGGCGGCACCAAGAAGATCGTCTACAAGCGCGGGATGTAGCCCTCCCGCAGGGGCGGCCGCGGCGGCCGCCCCGGGCGCGGCAGCGGATTGCCGGCGCGCCTACTTCGCCGCGATCACCATGATCTCGACCAGCGCGTTGGGATCGGCCAGCTTTGCTTCCACGCAGGCCCGCACCGGCAGGTTTTTCGGGTCCACCCAGCGCGTCCACACCTCGTTCATCGGCGCCCGGTTGCGGATGTCGGTGACCCAGATCGTCGCCGACAGCACCTTGGACTTGCCCGAGCCGCACTTGGCGAGCAGCCGGTCGATGTCGGCGAGGATCTCCTCGGTCTGCCCTTTGACGTCCTTCTTCAGGTCCTTGGCGACGATGCCCGCCAGGTAGACGGTGTCGCCGTGCTCGGCGGCCTGCGACAGGATCGGGCCCGGCTCGTGACGCGTGATGGCCATGCTTCCTCCTAGGATTTGTCGAGACTCAGGCGGCCGGGGCCGGCGCACGCGATGTACAGCATGCCGCCCATGACCGCGAGATTCTTGTTGAACAGGATGTGCTGCATGAACGCCTGATTCTCCGGCACCGCCCAGTAGGCGTGGAAGATGAGGTTCGCAGCGAGGACGAAGAGGAAGATCGCCCCCGCCGCCCAGCGCGCCTTCCAGCCCACCACCAGCATCAGGCCGCCCACGATCTCGAGCAGCATGGAGGCGACGAGCAGCGGCTCCACCAGCGGCAGCCCCTTGCTCGCCATGTACTTCGCCACGCCGGAGAAGTTGGTGGCCTTGCTGGTGCCCTCCACCAGGAACATGTAGGCGAGCAGCACCCGCCCGGCGAGCAGTCCCCAGGGCTGCAGTTGGCTCATGGTGCGGCCTCCTTGCGTTGCAGGGTGTCGCGATCATAGCCCGCGACGCGCTTGTAGCGCTCCGAGATCTCGCGCAGCTCCGCTTCGCCGATCACGTCGCCGATGCGCGTGAAAGGCTTGTCGCCCGTGCGCTCGTAGACCTCGCGCAGGATGGCGTCCGGCGGATTGCGGCGGTTCTCGAGCACCACGCCGGAGGTCGGCGCGAGGCGCCGCGCCTCGTAGGCGGCAAGCGCCTGCGGTGGCGCGGCGCGCGCAAGCTCCTCGGCGAGCGCGCGCGCGTCGAGGATCGCCTGCCCCGCGCCGTTGGAGCCGCGCGGATACATCGGGTGCGCCGCGTCGCCCAGCAGCGTCACGCGGCCGTGCGTCCAGTGCGCGAGCGGATCCTTGTCCACCATCGGGTACTCGAGCACGAGCTCGGCGGCGCTCAGCAGCGCCGGGATGTCGAGCCAGTCGAAGCGCCAGTCGGCGACGTGCGCGAAGAAGTCCTCGACGCGCGCCGGCCGGTTCCAGTCCCACTGCTGGTATTGCGGCGTCTCGATCTCGAACACCCAGTTGACGAGCTGCGTGCCGTCGCCGTGGTTGCGGATCGGGTAAATCACCATCTTGCCGGTGGCCAGCCAGCCGGCGCGCACCATGGTCGCGCCTCCCAGAAAAGGCGGCCAGCGCGTAACCCCGCGCCACATGTTGACGCCCGAGTAGCGTGGCGGGCCGTCCTGCGGGAAGAGCTGCCGGCGCACGACGGAATGGATGCCGTCGCAGCCGATCGCCGCGGCGCCGCGCACGCGGCCGCCGTCTTCGAAGGCGAGCGTCACGCCGTGCGCATCCTGCTCGAACCCCGTGCACTTGCGCCCGAGCTCGAGCGCTCCGGCACCCGGTGCCGCGCCCAGTCGCTCGAGCAGCGCGCCTTGCAGGTCCGCGCGGTGAATCGAAAACTGCGGCCAGCCGAGCCCGGCGCGGCGCCCGAGCGGCTCCCGGTAGATCAGCTGGCCGAAGCGGTTGTAGAAACGCGACTCGGCCGTCTCCACCGCGACGCGCGCGAGCGCCGCTTCCAGGCCGAGCTCGGCGAGGAGCCTGGTGGCGTGCGGCAGCAGGTTCACGCCCACCCCCACCGCTTTGATCGCAGGGGCCGCCTCGAAGACGCGATGGCGGACGCCGCGGCGCGCGAGCTCCAGCGCAAGCGTCAGGCCGCCGATGCCGCCGCCGACGATGAGGATCTCGTTCATGGAGGGAAGCGCGCGCTCCATTCTACGGGTGCGCCCCTTGCTTGCGCGCGTGCCACAGCAGGGCGAGCGCCGCCGCAAGGCCGGCGAGATTCACCGCCATGCCGCCGGCGAGCTGCGCCGCCGGATAGAGCAGCGCGAGCGCGGCGGCAAGGAACGCCACGCGCTGCCAGGGCTCGACGCGGCGCATGAAGAAGCCCACCACCGCGATGGTGCCGCACCACAGGCCGACGCAGTTCGTCGCCACGGCCCAGAGGATCTGCCACCACGCGCCCTGCATCAGGAGCGGCGGGTCGTAGACGAAGAGGAACGGCACGAGGTAGGCCGCCCAACCCACGCGCGTGGCCATCCAGCCGGTCCTGTCCGGGTCGCACTGCGCGATATTGGCCGCCGCGTAGGCCGCAAGCGCAATCGGCGGCGTGACCATGGACATCATGCCGAAGTACATGACGAACATGTGCGCCGCCATCGGCGTGATGCCGGTCTTGACCAGCGCCGGCGCCACCAGCGCCGCCATCAGCACGTAGACGCCCACGGTGGGCAGGCCCAGGCCGAGCAGGATGGCGATCACTGCCGAGATGAGCAGCAGCGCCAGCAGGCTCTGCCCCGCCAGCCCGACGAGCTCGAGCGTCAGGCCGAAGGCGAGCCCGGAAATGTTCAGGATACCGATGAGCACGCCCGCCGCCGCGCAGATGAGCACGATGTCGAGCACCGCCGAGCCGGTGGACAGCGCGGCGCGCAGCACCTGCAGCGGCGTCGAGCGGCGCCCGCGATAGCGCAGCAGGCAGCAGGAAACGCCGAGCACCGCGGCAGCGAGCAGCGCGGCGTATTCCGCCTCCATGCGATAGACGAGCAGGCCTGCGATGATCACGGCAAAGGGGATGAGGAAGTGCCAGCCGTCGCGCAGGACGGCGAGCAGCGCGGGCAGGCGCTCGCGGGGCGTGCCGGCGATGCCGAGCGAGGCCGCCTCGAGGTCCACCTGCATGAACAGCGAGAAGTAGTACATGAAAGCGGGAATCACGGCCGCCACCAGCACCGCGCCATACGGCACCTGGAGGAACTCGGCCATCAGGAACGCCGCCGCGCCCATCACCGGCGGCATCAGCTGCCCGCCGGTCGAGCCGACTGCCTCGACCGACGCGGCGAACATCGGCGAGAACCCCGCGCGCTTCATGAGCGGGATCGTCACCACGCCGACCGCGGAGACGTTCGCCACGGCGCTGCCGGAGATCATGCCGAAGAGCGCCGAGCCGGTGACCGCCACCTTGCCCGCGCCGCCGCGGTAGCGTCCCATGAGCGCCATCGAGACGTCGGTGAAGAACTCCGAGCCTCCGCAGCGCGCGAGGATCTGGCCGAGCAGGATGAAGGGCACCACCACCACCGCTGCCACCTGCAGCGACGTGCCGAGCAGCGCGTTGGTGTCGAAGGCAAGGTAGTTGGCCAGCCGCGTGAAGCTCACCGGCTGCGCCGCGAACGCGCCCGGCAGCAGGTGGCCCCAGAGCGCATAGACGAGGCCCACGGCCGTGTACCAGACGAGCGACATCCCGGTCGAGCGGCGCGTCGTCTCCAGCACCAGCAACGTGACGAGGACGGCAAGCGGCAGGAAGTCGCGCGGCCGCATGGAGACCTCGGTGGCGAGGTCCGGGTAGCGCAAGGCGACATAGGCACCCGCGGCGAGCGCCACGGCGCACAACGCCCAATCCCACCAGGGCACCCTGTTGCGCGCGCCCCGCAGGCGCCCCGGGTAAACGAGGAAGGCGAGGGCCATCGCCTCGCCGAGCACGAGCGCGAGGAACTGCTCGGTGTAGAAGGCGAAGCCGAGCGCGCGCGGGCCGTCCATGACCCACGCCACCACCGTAAGGACGACGAGCGCCTCGAGGGCGCGGCGCAACCGCAAGCCTGCGGCCCCCGGCTGCTGCTAGCGTCCTAGCGGGGCGGCCACTGCCCGGCCTTGATCAGGAACTTCTCCGCGCCGTCGTGGTACTCGGCTTCCACGCGCTTGGACATGCGCGCGGGATCGAAGCCGTTGAACCCGGCGAAGGAGGCGGCGAGCAGCGGCTTGTTGTTCGCCATGGCCTCGAGCAGCGCGAACACCACCGCGTCCTTCACGTGCTTGCCCGCGACCAGCACGTAGTCGTAGGCGAGCACCTTGGTCGGCGCGGCGACGCCCGCCAGCCCGGGACGCGGCTTCACCTCGAAGACGTAGCCCTCGGGCAGCACCTTCTTCATGCGCGCGACCGCCTCGGGCGCGTCGCTCATCGGCAGCGCGCGCAGGCCGCCGACGGAGGCATCGGTCTCGGTCACCTTGGCCGCGCCCAGCGCGAAGAAGAAGGCGTCGGCCTTGCCGCCCGCGAAGTCGTCCGCGCCGCGCACCACGTTCGGCACCAGCACCGGCTGGATGTCGGCTTCGCCCAGGCCGGCGTTGGCGAGCATGGCGCTGACGACGGACTTGAGGGTCACCTGCGCCGTGTAGCCCCAGGTCATGCGCTTGCCCTTGAGGTCGGCGATGGTCTGCATCGGCGAGTCCTTCTTCACCAGGATCGCCACCGTGAAGGGATAGAGCACGGTCGCCAGGCGCACGTTGTCCTGCTTGCGGCCCTGGTAGGACCCCGCGCCCTTCAGGGCTTCCACGATCTCGACCTCGTTCGCCACGGTGAAATCCAGCTCGCCCTGGTTGATGCCGGCGAGCGCGATGCTGTTGCCGGTGAAGGGCTGCACGCGTGCCTGGTAGACGGTCTTCTCCGCCATGAGCTTCGCGAGCGCCGCGCCCATCGAATAACCCGCGGTGCCCTGCGGCGAGGTGCCGATCGACACCTGCTGCGCGAACGCGGCGCCGCTCGCCGCCAGCGCCACAAGGAATAGCAGTCTCTTCATGATGACCCTCCTCACTCCGCCTTGACGCCCGCCTGCTTGATCACGCGGGTCCATTTGTCCAGATCCGCCCTGACGATGGCGGCGAGCTCCTCTGGCGTGTTACCGACCGGGGTGATGCCGAGTGCCAGCATGCGCTCGCGAACGTCGGGCAGCTGCATCGCCTTCACCACTCCCTGCTGGATCCGCTCCACGACGGGGCGCGGCGTGCCGGCGGGGGCAAACAGGCTCGCCCACAGCACCACGTCGAAGTCGGGCAGGCCCGCCTCGATCATCGTCGGCAGCTCGGGAAGCGTCGCCGCGCGCGCGCGCGAGGTCACGGCAAGGCCGCGCAGCTTGCCGCCGCGCACCTGGCCGACGACCGGCGGCGCGTCCACGAAGGTGAGCTGCGTGTCGTTGGCCATCACGGAGTTCACCGCCGCGGCGCTGCCCTTGTAGGGGATGTGGTTGAGCGCAACGCCCGCCTGGATCTTGAACAGCTCCGCCGCGAGCTGGAACGGCGTCGAGCCCGCCGCGTAGTTGAGCTTGCCGCCCTGCGCCCTGGCGTACGCGACCAGCTCCTGCACCGACTGCGCGGGCAGCGACGGATGCACGGCGAGCACCAGCGGGAAGGAGCCGAGCATCGTCACCGGCGCAAAATCGCGCACCGGATCGTAGGGGAGCTTGGCGTACAGGCCCGGGTTGAAGGCCATCGCGCCGCTCGCGCCGATGAGCAGCGTATGGCCGTCGGGCGCGCTCTTCGCGACGAAATCGGTGGCGATGATGGCGTTCGCGCCGGGTTTGTTCTCGGCGACCACCGGCTGGCCCCAGGCTTCCTGCAGCTTCGCGCCGATCAGGCGCGCGAGGATGTCGTTCGCGCCTCCGGGCGGGAATCCCACCACCAGCTTCACTGGCGCGCTCGGGTAGGTGCCTTGCGCGAACGCGCACGCAGCGAACAGCGCGGCGAGCGCCGCAGCAAGCAACTTGGACAGCATGTGCCCTCCTCCTCGTCCCGCCAGCGAATGGTACCGGCTATCTGGCGCGCGAGGCAGCCGCGATCTGCTGCTCGAGGTAAGCCGATTCGCGCGTCAGGTCTTCCAGCCGCTCGGCGAGCTGCCCGCGCGCGCGCGGGCTGATGCCCGGCTCGGCGAGGCTCGCCTTGGTCTTCTTGATGTCGGCGTTGACTTCGTCCAGGCGTCTTTGCAGGCCGTAGACTTCGCGCCCGTGCTGGTAGCCGGCGAGAAAGTCGCGGGCCGCCGGCTCAGGGCACACGCTGTTATAGGCGCTGCCGGTGCGCCCCGCGCGAAAGCCCCGATCGTAGGTGCAATAGCTCTTCAGTCCCTCGTTGCGCCCCGCGGCGTAGCGCTCGGCGTCGGGCTGCACGCCGTGCTCGGCGCAGGCGCGCCGGTGGTCGCCGAGGCGCTGCAATGCCCGACCCTGTGCGCCGTCCTCCATGCCGATTGCGTACCAGTTGGCGTTCACGCACTGGGGCTTGTCCATGCCGGCGCAGCCGCCGGCGAGGAGCGCGGCGGCGAGCAGGGCGGCGGTTCTCATCGTGGCGCGATGATAGACCGCTTGACGATTTCCGCAACCAGCCCTTTCAGGCGTTCCGCTTCCTCCTGCGTCGGCGTGGAAGGCGCTGCCTCGAGCTTCGCTTCCTCGTCGCGCGACGAATCCAGGCCGAGCGTGCGCCAGCGCGTGCCGCGAAAGCTGCCGTCCTCCTCGAGCCGTCCACCGACGGTCTCCTGGAAGAACACCACCTCGCCGGCGAGCTCGGCGCGGTACATCACCATGTCGGACGCGCTGATCGCGCGGCCCTGCGCGTCGAGCACCACCAGCAGGTGGCGCATCCCCCGGCAGGCGTCGGCCAGCTCCACCGTGAGCTGCTCCCAGCCCGCGATCGCGGCGCTTTCGGGCTTTGCGGCGATCTCGGGCGGCAGCACCGGACGGCGCTTCACCACCGCGTCGTCCGGAAGCGGCGCGAGCAGCGCGTGCCAGGGCGCGAGCGGCTCGGGCGTCAAGTCAGCCCAGCTTCTTGAGGATGCCGGTCATCTCCTCCTTGCCGTACGCCCGCAACGTCTGGCCGCGCAGGTTGCCGGCCATGCCGATCGAGAGCACGAACGCCGACATGGTGGGGCCGTCGGGCGCCTCGAAGGTGCCTATCACGTCATAGGCCCCCATCGTCCAGTGGATGTCCTTCATGGTGACGCCGTGCTTCTTGCCGAGTTCCTTGATTGCTTCGGAGCGCTTGACCGTGTCCTTGATGGACTTGGCGCCCTGCTCGGTGAAATTCCCCAATACGATGAACGTAGGCATTGGCCTTCCTTCCTAGGGTGACGGAGCCTTGCGACGCTTGCACCAGCGCTGGCCCCGGTGCGCCGGCTGCCCGCGGAATGGTAGCTCCGCTGCGTCGCGCCGTGCGCTCCCTAATTTGGGGCGACGCTAGGCCGCCTTCGTGTCCTGCGCGCCCTTCTCGCGGAATTCCGGGATGTCGGGGCGAGAGCCCCACATGCAAAAGGAGCTCGGCTCGAACGGAAACTGCCGCGGCCGGTAGCTCGCTTCTTCTTCCGGCTTGATCAGGCGCACGCCGCTCGAATACTCGTAGACCATGCCGTCGGGGCCCTCGAAGTAGAGGAATATCGCGCCAGAGGTCGGATGGCGCCCCGGGCCGAAGACGATCTTCACGCCCTGCTCCTTGAGGAAGTACCAGGAGCGCATGATGTCGTCGATGCCCTTCACCTGGTGGTTGACGTGCTGCACGCCGGGGTGGGTGGAGGGAAACAGCGCCATCCTGTGGTGCACCTCGTCGATGCGCAGCAGCGGCGCGGCGCCGACGCGGTCGGAGACGCGCGCGTTCATCACCTGCGTCCAGAACGCCTCGTCGCGCAGCGCATCGGTGGTGCGCAGGCCGATGTGCGAGAAGCCCGTGATGCCGGCCGCGCGCTGCGGGAAGTACTCGCGGCCGCTGTGGTGCGGGCGCACCACGAGCTCGATCAGGTTGCCGCTAGGGTCCTTGAAGGAGAGGTAGGCCTCTACGCGGCGCTGCGTGCAGCCGTCCTTCGTGCCCCACCTGACGTCGCGCTTCAAGCCTTCCAGCACCGCGCCCGCCGCATCGAGCGCCGCCTGGTTCTCCACCTCGAAGGCGGTGGCGTGCTCGCGCGGATCGCCCTTGAGGTAGACCAGGGTGTGGTCGCGGCTGTCGCTCCTGAAGTAGCGCGCGCCCGTGTCGCAGCCCGCGGGCTCCAGGCCCAGCATGTCGCGCGCAAAGCGCGCCGCGGCGTCGAGGTCGCGCGTGCCGAGGCGCACATAGCGGATGTCGCGGAGGAGGATCATGCGAACATGATAGCCGCGACCGCCGCCGGGTAGCTAGAATCGCGCGCACCATGGAAAAGATCCGCATCCAGTTCACCCTGTTCTCCGCGTTCTATTCGCCGCTCATCTCGGCGATGTCCGGCGGCTTCCTCAAGGCCGAAGGCCTCGATCCGGAGTGGACAGTCTCGCCGCCCGGCGTTTCCGCACTGGAGGCGCTCAAGAACGGCACGGCGCACGTTGTGCAGTCGGCGCTCAGCCAAGGCTTCACGACCCTCGATAAGGGCGAGACGCCCTTCGCGGTGCATTTCGCGCAGGTCAACGAGATGGATGGCTTCTTCCTGACCGCGCGCAGGCCCGATCCCGCCTTCGCCTGGAAGAAGCTCGAAGGCGCCGAGGTCGTCACCTTCAAGGGCGGCCAGCCGCACGCCATGTTCAGGTACGCCTGCCACCGGGCAGGCATCGACTACGCGAAGATCAAGCTCGTCTGCCCCGGCGGTCCCGCCGA
>DASWBP010000373.1:0-8002 GCA_036390555.1 Burkholderiales bacterium
TCGATCTTCACTTTCGGCAGGAAGTCGACCACGTACTCCGCGCCGCGGTACAGCTCGGTGTGGCCCTTCTGGCGCCCGAAGCCCTTGACCTCGGTGACCGTGATCCCCTGCACGCCGATCGCCGAGAGGGCTTCGCGCACCTCGTCGAGCTTGAACGGCTTGATGATGGCTGTGACCAGTTTCATCCCTTTTCTCCCGGAAACGGCGCCCGCGCAGGCGGGCGCCGTGGTTTCCCGATTGTCAGAACGACTTGCTCACGGAGAGCACGACCGTGCCCTTGCCGAGGTCCTTCGACTTGCCCTGGGCGTTGGTCAGCGTGTAGAAGGCCGGATCGGCGTCGGTGTCCACGTAGGCGGCGCCGAGAAGCCAGCCGGCCAGGTCGTAGGTCGCGCCGATCTTGTAGTCCACGTAGTCGAGGTAACCGTAGTTCTTGACGGTCTGCTGCCCGATGTGGCCGACCAGCGTGAGCTTGGGTGCGATCTCGTAGCTTGCGTTCAGCTCGAGGTAGCCCGAGCCCTCGGAGTCGCCGTTGGTCGTGCCGGTAGAGACGGAGTTCACGCCGAACCAGTCGGTCATGGTGAGCGAGTACTTGAGGGTCAGCCATTTCCAGGAGCCGGCGATGTAGGCCTCGAGCGTGTCGTACTTCTCGGTGCCGGCCGCCTTGGCGCCGGGGTAGTAGTACTGCAGCAGGCCGACATCGAAGCCGAAGTCGCCGAACGCCTTCTTGAAGCCGCCGTAGAAGTCCATCTCTACGCCGCCGCTGTCCGCGTAGCTCAGGCCGCTGATGCTCGAGTTCCAGTTGCCGAGGTAGAAGCCGCTCGAGTGCGCGTAGTCGATGCCGCCCTGGATGGCGGGCTGCTCGAAGGTCTGCGAGATGCCGCGGAACCGGTAGTCGCTGACGATCGCAATGTTGCCGGTCACCGAGTGCGGCGACTGGGGCGCGGCCGCCTGCGCGTTTACGACGCCGGGCGCGGCGGCAACGGCACTCAGGGCAGCGGCGAGAAGGGTCTTGCGCATAATCTGATCTCCTAAGAAATAGTCGAATGGCAAAGCACTGTCTCCCCTTAGCACCAGCCGTGCCAGATTGAAATATTCGCAGGTTCAATGAGTTATATTTCTGACGGGGTTAGTGCTGCAGCGCAGCGCACCGAATTGGTGCGTCGATTCTCCGGGATGCTGCTCGCTGGTGCGATCGCCTTTCTTCCCCGCACGAGACAGACCGAATAGGCTGCACGCGATGATCGACAAGCGATTGCTGGACGAGCTGGGCGAGCGCCTGGGCGAGGCGGCGCGCCACTCGCCGGCTGCCGACCTCGAGAAGAACCTGCGTGCGTTGCTGGGGGCGTTCTTCGACCGCTTCGACGTGGTGCTGCGCGAGGACTTCGAGGTGCAGAAGAGGCTGCTGGAACGCGCGCAGGCGAAGCTGGCGGACCTCGAAGCGCGCCTCGCGCAACTCGAGCACCGCCGCTAGGGTCCGCGCTACCCGCGCGGCTTGCGGCGGTAAACCGCCCCGGGGATCGCCGCGTTGTTCGCGCCGGGGAGGTGGCGATGGCGCTGGCAACGGTGGCGAGCCGCGCGCTCGCCGGGATCGACGCGCCCGAGGTGACCGTGGAGGTGCACCTCGGGCCGGGCCTGCCGGCGTTCCACATCGTGGGCCTTCCGGAGGCGGAAGTGCGCGAAGCGAAAGACCGCGTGCGCGCCGCGCTCCACCACGCGCAGTTCGAATTTCCCGCCAGCCGCATCACTGTCAACCTCGCGCCCGCGGACCTGCCCAAGGACTCGGCGCGCTTCGACCTGCCGATCGCGCTCGGCATCCTCGCCGCGAGCGGCCAGCTGAAGAGCGCCGCGCTCGCGGGCGTCGAGTTCGCGGGCGAGCTCTCGCTCACCGGCGAGCTGCGCGCCGTGCGCGGCGCACTCGCCATGGCGCTCGGCTCGGGGCGCGCCGGGCGCGCTTTTGTCCTGCCGGCGGTGAACGCCGCGCAGGCAGCGCTCGCCGCGCGCGCCACCGTGCTGCCCGCGGGGAGCCTCCTTGAAGTGTGCGCGCATCTCGCGGGCCGCGCGCCGCTCGCACCCTGCCGCAACGGCGCGGCGCATGCGCCGCCCGCCTACGCCGACTTTCGCGACGTGAAAGGGCAAGCCGGCGCCAAGCGCGCGCTCGAAGTCGCCGCTGCGGGTGGCCACAGCCTCCTGCTCATCGGCCCGCCCGGCACCGGCAAGTCCATGCTCGCCGCGCGCCTGCCGGGGATCCTGGCGCCGATGAGCGAGGAGGAGGCGCTGGAGAGCGCGGCGGTCCAGTCGGCCTCGAGCGCCGGCTTCGATGCGGCGCGCTGGGGCGAGCGGCCGCTGCGCGCGCCTCACCACACGGCCTCGCGCGTCGCGCTGGTGGGTGGCAGCAGTCCGCCGCGGCCGGGCGAGATCTCGCTGGCGCACCACGGCGTGCTGTTCCTCGACGAGCTGCCGGAGTTCGGCCGCGGTGCGCTGGAGGCACTGCGCGAGCCGCTGGAGACCGGGGCCATCGCGCTCGCGCGCGGCGCGCGCCAGGCGCGCTTTCCCGCGCGCTTCCAGCTCGTCGCTGCCATGAACCCCTGCCCCTGCGGCTACCTTGGCCACGCCTCCGGGCGCTGCCGTTGCACGCCAGACGCGATCGCGCGCTACCGCTCACGCATCTCCGGCCCGCTTGCCGACCGCATCGACATCAAGATCGAGGCGCCCGCGCCGCGCGCCGAGGAGTTGCAGGCCGTCGCCGAGGGCGAGAGCTCGGCGGCGATCCGCGAGCGCGTCGCCGCGGCGCGCTCGCGGCAGCTCGCGCGGCAGGGAAAGGCAAACGCGCTCCTCGGCACCCGGGAGATCGACGCGTTCTGCGCAGTGAGCGCAGACGCCGTGGCGCTCGCGCGCCAGGCGATCGCACGCCTCTCGCTTTCGGCGCGCGCCTATCACCGCGTGCTGCGCGTGGCGCGCAGCTGCGCCGATCTGGCCGCCTGCGAGACGATCGGCGCCGCGCACGTCGCCGAGGCGATCCAGTACCGCAAGCTGGACGCCGCCCTGTAGACTCGCCGCGCATGGCGACGTACGCGGTGGGCGACGTGCAGGGCTGCTTCGACGAGCTGCGCGAGCTCCTCGCGCGCGCAGGCTTCGACGGCGCGCGCGACCGGCTGTGGTTCGTGGGCGACCTCGTCAACCGCGGCCCCGCCTCGCTCGAAGTGCTGCGCTTCGTGCGCGGCCTGGGCGAGCGCGCGCTGGTGGTGCTCGGCAACCACGACCTGCACCTGCTGTGCGTCGCGCACGGCCACGCGAGAAAGCGCAAGGACGATACGCTCGATGAGCTGCTGGCGGCCCCGGATGCGCCGGAGCTGCTCGACTGGCTGCGCGCGCGGCCGATGATGCACGCCGAAGGCGCCTATGCGCTGGTGCACGCGGGCTTGCTGCCGCAGTGGACGGTGGCGAAGGCGCTCGCGCTCGCGCGCGAAGTGGAGCACGCGCTGCGCGCGCCGCGCTATCGCGAGTTCCTCGCGCACCTCTACGGCGGAACGCCGAACGCCTGGGCCGACGACCTCGCGGGCTGGGACCGGCTGCGCGTCATCGTCAACGCGATGACGCGGCTGCGCTATTGCAGCGAGGCGGGCGTGATGGAGCTGCGCGCCAAGGGCGCCGAGGCGCCACCGGGCACGCGACCCTGGTTCGAGCTGCGCGCGGCGGAGGAGGCCTTCCTCGTGTTCGGCCACTGGTCCGCGCTCGGCCTCAAGGTGACGCCGCGACTTGCCGGGCTCGACTCCGGCTGCGTCTGGGGTGGCGGCCTTACTGCGCTGCGACTGGAAGACCGCGCGCTGATTCAGGTACCCTGCCCCGGCTATCAGCCGGTGGGAGACGAGACATGAGCGACTGCGTGTTCTGCAAGATCGTGGCGCGGAGCATCCCGGCGACCCTGGTGCACGAGGACGCCGAGACCCTCGCCTTCATGGACATCGGGCAGGTGAACCCGGGGCACGTGCTCGTCGCTTGCAAGGCGCACGTCGAAAACGTCTATGGCTTGAGCGATGCGCAGGCGGCGGCGGTGTTCCGCGCGGCGGCGAAGGTGGCACGAGCGGTGCGTGCTGCGTTCGATCCGCCGGGGCTCTCGATCTATCAGGCGAACGGCAAGCCCGCCGGGCAGACGGTGTTCCACTTTCACCTGCACGTGCTGCCGCGCCACGACGCCGACGGCATGCAGCTCAGCTGGCCGGTGAAGAACCCGCCGCGCGAGACGCTCGAGGAGTACGCGGCGCGCATCCGCGCGCGCCTGGGCTAACGCGCGGCGCGCACCCGCGCCGCGCGGCTCCGAACCACACCGCTTACCGCCAGGGCGAGTAGCCGAATGCCGTGCGAAAGCGCGCCTCGATCAAGGCGCGGTCGGCGCGGTGGTTCTGCGCGCCGCGGCTCGCGATCTTGACCGCGCCCATGACGGCGCCGAGGCGCCCCGTGTCCGGCCAATCCCAGCCCTGCGCGATGCCGTAGAGCAGGCCGGCGCGATAGGCATCGCCGCAGCCGGTGGGGTCCAGCACGCGCTCGGCGGTGGCGATCGGGATCTCGTGGAGCGTGCCGTCGGCGAAGATGCGCGAGCCCCGGCCGCCCAGCGTCAAGATGAGCGCCCGCACCTCGCGCGCGAGGCTCTCCAGGCTCCTGCCGGTCTTCTCCTCCAGCAGCTTGCCTTCATAGTCGTTCACCGCGACGTAGTCGGCGAGCCGCACGAACTCGGCGAGCTCCGCGCCGGAGAACATCGGCAGGCCCTGGCCGGGGTCGAACACGAACGGGATGCCGGCCTCGGCGCACTGGCGCGCGTGCTGCAGCATGCCGTCCTTGCCGTCGGGCGCGATGATCGCCAGGCGCGCGCCGAGCGAGCGCTCGATGCGATTCTCGTGCGCGTGGTTCATGGCGCCGGGGTGGAAGGCGGTGATCTGGTTGTCGTCGAGGTCGGTGGTGATGAAGGCCTGCGCCGTGAACTGCCCCGGTATCTTCTTCAGGTGCGCGCTGTCGATGCCCAGGCGCTGCAGGCGGTACAGGTACGGATCGATGTCCTCCCCCACGGTCGCCATCACCAGGGGATCGCCGCCCAGCTGCTTCAGGTTGTAGGCGATGTTGCCGGAGGTGCCGCCGAACTCGCGGCGCATCTCCGGTGTGAGGAAGCACACGTTGAGGATGTGCAGCTGGTCGGGCAGCAGGTGGTTCTTGAAGCGATCGGGGAACACCATGATGGTGTCGTAGGCGATCGAGCCGGTGATGAGCGTCTTCATTCAGGCGGGAGGATAGAACAAGTAGACCCGGTAGCCCGTGGCACGCACGCCGCGGGTGTCGAAATGCACGCGCAGCACGCTCTCGCCGCTGGCAGGGATGCCCTGCGCGAGCGCCGCGCGCGCCGTCTCGTTGAGATACTCGACCGGCTGCAGCACGCGCCGCAGCACGGCCTTGTCGGCGGCATCGGTGAGCGTGAGCTCGAGCGCCGGGTGCTCCTGCGCGAATGGCGCGCGATTGCGGATCACGGCGTTCAGCACGATCAGGCCGTCGCGCCGGTTGTCGGCCTGCAGGTCGGAGGATTCGAGGCTGAGCAGGTCCGGCCGCCGCGGCAGCCGCAGTTCGCAGCCGAGCAGGCGGCAGGCCTCCGCCAAGTGCGGCCGCGTCTGCGGCACGAGCGTGGCGATCTCGGTGCGGTAATACAGGGCCAGCTGCGCAAACAGCGCCGCCAGCGCGAGCAGCACGCCGAGCCCCCACAGGGGCGCGAAGCGCGCGCGCGGCGATTCGGCCTCGAGGAACTCCGGAAGCGGGTCATCCTCGGCTTGCGCCGCGGCTTGCGCCGCCGCCGCGCGCGCCGCCGCGGCACGCCGCGCCGCCGTCTCCGCCACCTGCCCGGGCGAGGGCGCCGCCGCCGACTTGGAGTCCGCGTCAGCGCCTGCAGAAGGTGCAGCCGCGGCGCCCGCCTCGAATAGGCGCAGCTGCGGCGACGGCTCGGCGGACGCGCCCTCCTCGATCCGGTGCGCGATGCCGTCGAAAACTGCGGTGCACTTGCCACAGCGCACGAGTCCGCCGCGTGCCGCGAGCTGCTCTTCGAGCGCGCGGAACGTCGTGCCGCACTGCGGGCAGCGCGTGAGCGTCGTACTCATCGCCGCACGCCTTCCAGCAGCTCCCAGCCTTCCTCCGAGGCGACGACCTGCATGTCGAAGTCGCCCGCGTAAGCCGCGGCGACCTCCGCCGACTGCGCATCGAGGATGCCGGAGAGCGCGATGCGGCCGCCGCGGCGCGTGCGCGCGGCGAGCAGCGGTTCGAGCACGATCAAGGGCTGGGACAGGATGTTGGCCACCACCACGTCGTAGGCGCCGGGCGGCAGCTGCTCCGGCGGGAACACGTGCAACGCGACGCCGTTGGCGAGGGCGTTCTCGGCCGCGGTCGCGAGCGCCTGGGGATCGACGTCCACGCCGTCCACGCTCGCGGCGCCAAGCTTGGCGGCGGCAATCGCCAATATACCGGAACCGCAGCCGTAATCGAGCAGGGTCGCGCCGGGCGCAAGGCTGCGGGCGAGCCATGCCAGCACGAGACGCGTGCTCGGGTGACTGCCGGTGCCGAAGGCAAGGCCCGGGTCGAGCCGCACTACCGCGGCGGCCGGATCGGGCGGCGCTTCGTGCCAGGTCGGCACGATCCAGAGGCGTCCTTCGAGGCAAAGCGGTGCGAACTGCGCCTGCGTGGCGCGCACCCAGTCCTCGTCGGCGACGGCATGCGCCCGGAACTGCGGCCGCGCGAGGCCGGCGGCGGCGGCGGCGCGCGCGACAAGCGCCGCGGCGTCGGCGCGCTGCTCGAGCAGCGCGTGCAGGCGCTGGCGCGGCGCGCCGGGCTGCTCGACCCAGACCGATTGCGCGCCCTCTTCCATCAGCGCGTCGCAGAACGCTTCGGCCAGCGCCGCCTCCACCTCCAGCGTCACGGCAAGCCAGGGCACTAGGGAGCCTCTGACTTATTCGCGCGGTGGCGCGTTGCGGCCGGAACGCGGCGCCGGCTAGGCGCGAGGCCGCAGCGATATGTCGATATCGCAAGGCCGAGCAACAACGCCGGCGCCCGTGTCATCGCGCCATCGTAAGCCAACCATCGAGGACTTCCGGCCGCAACCCGGAAGGCGGCGAGGCCTTTGCCTTGAACGCTCATCTCGCGGCCTCGCCGCCTGGAGGGACGGGGCGAGTTTTCGCGCATGGCGTCGCCATCGGCCGCCTTGTGGGCGTCAAGCACACGGCGGCGTCCGCTGTCTCGCCCTGCACGAAAATCGCCACCGTCGCGCACGCGCGAATAAGTCAGAGGCTCCCTACTTGCCCTTCTGCTTGTTCTCCTGCGCGAGCTTCTGCTCGAGGTAGTGGATCGAGGTGCCGCCGCGCAGGAAGCGGCTGTCGTGCAGCAGCTCGCGGTGCAAGGCGATGTTGGTGGTGATGCCCTCGAGCACCATCTCCGAGAGCGCGATGCGCATGCGCCGGATCGCCTGGTCGCGCGTGGCGCCGTAGGCGATGAGCTTGCCCACCATCGAGTCGTAGTTGGGCGGGACCGTGTAGCCGGCGTAGATGTGCGTGTCGACGCGGATGCCCGGGCCGCCGGGCGGGTGGTAGGAGGTGATGCGCCCGGGCGATGGCGTGAAGCGGTACGGATCCTCGGCGTTGATGCGGCACTCGATGGCGTGGCCGCGCAGCACGATGTCCTTCTGCCGCAGCCGCAGCTTCTCGCCCGCGGCGACGCGGATCTGCTCCTGCACCAGGTCGACGCCGGTGATCATCTCGGTCACCGGGTGCTCGACCTGGATGCGCGTGTTCATCTCGATGAAGTAGAACTCGCCGTTCTCGTACAGGAACTCGAAGGTGCCGGCGCCGCGGTAGCCGATCTTGCGGCAGGCGTCGGCGCAGCGCTCGCCGATGCGCTCGCGCTGCTTCTCCGTCAGCTCGGGGGCCGGCGCTTCCTCGATGATCTTCTGGTGGCGCCGCTGCATCGAGCAGTCGCGCTCGCC
>DASWBP010000374.1:0-9732 GCA_036390555.1 Burkholderiales bacterium
GAGCCGCTCTCGCACCAGCGGGGCATCCTCGACGACGTAGACCTTTTGCATGGCGCTAGTGTGACGGGGCGCCCTGCGCGGCGGTATCGGCGGAAGCTGAATCCGCGGGTGCGAAGCGACGCACCCCGCGTAGGAATCCTCCTATAGCGCGCCGCGCGGCGGTCGCGGGCCTAGAGGAGCTGGTGCTCGAGGGCGTAGCGCACCAGCTCGGCGGTGCTGGAAAGGCCGAGCTTTTCCTGGATGCGCGTCTTGTGCGTGCTGACGGTCTTTACCGAGAGGTGCAGCCGCCGCGCGATCTCGGTGGGGCTCGCGCCGCCGGCGAGCTGCTTGAACACCTCGAACTCACGGTCTGAGAGCCGGCTGTGCAGCGGACCCTCGCCCGTGCTCGCGGCAAGCAGGCTTGCGGCGGCCGCCTCGCTCACCAGGACGCCCCCCGCGGCCACCTTGCGGATCGCGCCCACCAGCTGCTCGGCGGCGCTGTCCTTGGTGAGGTAGCCCGCGGCGCCCGCCTTCAGCGCGCGCGCGGCGTACTGCGGCTCGCCGTGCATCGAGAGCACGAGCAGCTTCATCTTCGGCTTCTCGAGCTTCAGGCGCTTGATGAGGTCGATGCCCGAGAGCCCCGGCATCGACATGTCGAGCAGCGCAAGGTCGTAGTCGTTCATGCGCGCGAGCGCGAGCGCCTCGTCGCCGTTGGCCGCCTCGCCTGCCACCTGCACGTCGCTGCTGGCGCCGAGGATGCGCTTCAGGCCGTCGCGCACGATTTCGTGGTCGTCGGCGAGGAGCACCCGGATCATGTGGCGCCCGCCGCGGCGTTCCCGATCGGCACGCTCAGTCGCAGGCGCGTGCCGCCGCGCGGCGCCGGGCCCACCTCGAGCGAGCCGCCGTAGTAGGCGACGCGCTCGCGCATGCCCTTCAGGCCGAGCGAGCGCGCCTTGGCCATGTCGCCCTCGGCGATGCCGCGGCCGTCGTCCTCGATCTCGATGGTGAGCGCGCCGTTCTCCTGCGCCATCACGATCCAGGCATTCTTGGCCCCCGAATGGCGCGCGATGTTGGTGAGCGACTCCTGGATGGCGCGGTACACGGCGGTCGCCGCGCCCTTGGAGAGCGCCTCGAACACCTCGGCCTGCGGCGCGCGCAGCTCCAGGCGGATGCCGGAGTGCTTGCCGAAGTCCTCCACCAGCCATTGCGCGGCGTCGGCGAGGCCGAGGTCGTCGAGCATCAGCGGGCGCAGGTCGGAAGCGATGCGGCGGCTGGAGCTCACCGTGCGGTCGAGCAGCGCCGACATGCCCTCGGCGCGCGCAACGAGCTCACTTTCCCGCGGCGGCAGGCGCTCGCGCAGCCAGGCCATGTCCATCTTGAGCGCCGTGAGCAGCTGCCCCAGCTCGTCGTGCAGCTCGCGCGCGATGCGCGTCTTCTCCTCCTCGCGCGCCTCCTGCACGCGCGCGGAGAGCTCGCGCAGCTCCTGCTGCTGCTGGCGCAGCGTGTCCTCGAACAGCTTGCGCCGCGTGACGTCGCGCAGGATCACGGTGTAGAAGCGGCGCCCCGCGTCGCCGCCCTGCGAGATCGAGGCGTCGATCGGGAACTCGCTGCCGTCGGCGCGCAGCGCCCAGAGCGTGACGGCGTCGCCCATGCGCCGGCTGGTGACGCCCGTGCGGCCGAACTCGACCACGTGCCGGTGGTGCACGGCGCGGAAGCGCTGCGGGATGAAGCGCTCGAGCGGCCCGCCGATCGCATCGCCGGCGCTCACGCCGAACATCTTCTCGGCGGCGCTGTTGAACAGCACCACGCGCTGCTCGGCGTCCACGGCGATGATGCCGTCCATGGCCGAGTCGACGATGCTGGCAAGGCGCGCCTCCGACAGGTCGCTGCGCCCGCCCCACACGGCGGCCGCCCACAGCCCGCCGCCGAGGCTCAGGCCGACCAGCGCGATGTCGGCGATCAGCACGGAGCCCAGTATCCAGGGCAGATGTGCGTCCAGCATGAACGCCGCCACGTTGACGGCGATCAGCGCGGCGAGCAGGGCGCCGCCCGCGGCGATCACCGCGGGGTGGCGAAACAGGCTGGGTTTGATGGAAATCAAAGTGGCGAAACCGTTTGCCTTCAAAGTGCTAGCACATGCACATGCAGTATCCCGCTTCCGAGCTGGTCATCGACCCGGTCCTGATCCGCAAGTACGACGTCAGCGGACCGCGCTACACCTCGTACCCGACAGCCGACCGCTTCGTGGAGGCCTTCGGCGAGGCGGAACTCGAGCACTGGCTGGCCAAGCGCAACATCGGCGGCTTCGGCCAGCCGCTTTCGGTCTATGTCCACCTGCCGTTCTGCGACACGCTGTGCTGGTATTGCGCCTGCAACAAGGTGGTGACGCGCGACCATTCGCAATCGGCCAAGTATATCAAGTACTTGGAGAAGGAAATGGACTTGATGGCGCCGCACCTGGGCGCCGAGCGCACGATCAGTCAGCTGCACTGGGGCGGGGGCACCCCGACCTTCCTCTCGCTCGAAGAGATGGAGTCGCTGACGGAGATCCTCGAGCGCACCTTCCAGCGCGCGCCCGGCTGCGAGTGCTCGATCGAGGTGGACCCGCGCCGCATCCAGCCCGGCACGCTGCGTTTCCTGGCGGGCCTCGGCTTCAACCGCGTGTCTTTCGGCGTGCAGGACTTCGACCCGGCGGTGCAAAAGGCCGTGCACCGCATCCAGACCGAGGAGGAGACGCGGCGCGTGGTGGGCGAAGCGCGCGCTTCCGGCTACCGCTCGGTGAACGTGGACCTGATCTACGGCCTGCCCAAGCAGACGCTGGACGGCTTCAACCGCACGCTCGACCAGGTGATCGCGCTCGACCCGGACCGCATCGCGCTCTACAGCTACGCGCACCTGCCGAAGGTCTTCACGCCGCAACGGCGCATCGCGGCCACCGACCTGCCCAGCGCGGAGACCAAGCTGCAGATCATGAGCCTCGCCATCGGGCGCCTGACGCGCGCCGGCTACCTTTACATCGGCATGGACCACTTCGCGCGCCCCGACGACGAGCTGGCGATCGCGCAGGCGCAGGGGCGCCTGCAGCGCAACTTCCAGGGCTACTCCACGCACCGGGGCAGCGACCTGATCGGCCTGGGCATCTCGGCGATCGGCGCGATCGGCCCGACCTACTACCAGAACCAGAAGCGGCTCGAGGACTACCGCGCCGCGCTCGATGAAGGGCGGCTGCCGGTGGCGCGCGGCATCGAGCTCACGCCCGACGACCTGGTGCGCCGCGCGGTGATCCAGGCGCTCGCCTGCCACTTCCGCCTGTCCCTCGAATCCATCGAGCTCGCGCACCTGATCAATTTCCGCGAATACTTCGCCGAGGAGATGAAGGACCTGCGGCGGCTCCAGGACGAAGGCCTGGTCGAGCTGCGCGACGACTGGGTCATCGTCACCTCGCGCGGCCGGCTGCTGGTGCGCGTGGTGTGCGCGGTGTTCGACCGCTACCTGCGCACGCGCCAGGCGCGTGCGGAATACTCCAAGGTGATCTGAAGGCGCGCTGCATTGGACGCCGGCATCCCGCTCGCGCTCTTCCTGCTCGGGCTCGCCTCCGGCGCGCACTGCGTCGGCATGTGCGGCGGCATCGTCACCGCCTTCAGCGCGCCGCAGCCGCTCCTGCCCGCGGCGAGCCTCGCGCGCCGGCAGCTCGCCTTCAACGCCGGGCGCATCTCGAGTTACGCGGCAGCCGGCGCCATCGCCGGTCTGATCGGCTCGGGCGCCTACGCCATCGCAGCCGCACCGGCGCAAGCGGTCCTGCAGGTTCTCGCCAGCCTGATGCTGGTGCTGATCGGCCTGTATCTCGCGGGATTTTCGGGCGCCGCGACCTGGCTGGAGCGCATTGGCGCGCCGCTCTGGCGGCGGCTGCAGCCACTCGCGGTGCGCCTGCGCGCGCACTCGTTCGCCGCGGGCGCCGTGTGGGGCTGGCTGCCCTGCGGCCTCGTCTACGGCGCGCTCGTGACGGCGGCGGCCACCGGTGCGCCGGCGCGCGGCGCGGCGGCGATGCTCGCCTTCGGCCTGGGAACGCTGCCTTGGCTGCTCGCCGCGGGCCTCGCGGCCGCGCGCCTGCGCGCCTGGCTCTCGCAGCGCGCCTTCCGCGTCGCGGCCGGCAGCCTCGTGCTCGCCTTCGGCGTCTGGGGCCTGGCGCGCGCGGGCGGATTGCCAGCGGCGCTGCGCGAAGCCATCCTCTGCCTGTAGGCATCGTCAAAGCGATCTGAGATGAACGAACACGGATCGGGGTTGCTCGATCCCGCCCTGTGGCTCGCCGTGGGCGGCGGCCTCGGCATCGGCCTGCTGATCGGCCTGGAGCGCGAGCGCAATCCCGCCGCCAAGGCGGGCGTGCGCACCTTCGCGCTCGTCTCGCTGCTCGGCACGCTCGCGGCGCTCGCCGGGACCTACGTGAACACCGACTGGCTGCTGCCGGCGGGGCTGCTCGCCGTGACGGGAATGCTGATCGTTTCCTACGCGCGCGTGGGGCCGGGCGAGGACCCCGGCACCACCACGGTCGCCGCGGCGGGCGTCGCCTACCTGCTGGGCGCGCTCGCGGGCCTGGGCGAGGCGCCGCTCGCCACGGCGCTCGCCATCGTGGTGACCGCGCTGCTCTACTTCAAGCCGGAGTTGGAGAGCGTCACCTCGACGCTCAGCCGCGAGGAGCAGGTGTCCATGCTCCAGTTCCTCGTCATCACCTTCATCGTGCTGCCGATCCTGCCGGACCAAGCCTACGGGCCCTATGCGGTGCTCAATCCGCGGCAGATCTGGCTGATGGTGGTGCTGATCGCGGGCGTGGGCGTGGCGAGCTACGTCGCGATGCGCATTGCCGGCGAGCGCCATGGCGTGCTGCTCACCGGCCTGCTCGGCGGGCTGGTCTCCTCGACGGCGACCACCGCGCTCTATGCGCGGCGCAGTGCGGAAGTGCCCGGCTCGGCGCCGGTGGCGCTGGTCGTGGTATCGCTCGCCAACCTGGTGCTGCTGGTGCGCGTCTCGGCATATTCCGCCGTGGTCGCGCCGGCCATCCTGGCCACCCTGCTGCCGGTGCTCGGCGCGGCGCTCGTCGCAGGCGTGGTGGCAGTGGCGCTCCTCTATGTGCGCGCGGAGCGCGCCACGCGCCTCGCGCTGCCGACGGCGCGCAACCCCGCCGAGATCGGCATGGCGCTGCGCTTCGGCGCCTTCTACGCGCTGGTGCTGTTCGTAGCCGCCTGGCTGCAGGATGCGATCGGCACGCAAGGCCTGTACCTCGCCACCGCGCTCTCCGGCCTCGCCGACGTGGATTCCGGCGCGCTCACCGCGCTCAACCTGTTCGGCGAAGGGCGTGCGGGCGCCGGCACGGCGGTGGCGGCGATCGCCATCGCGATCGCCTCCAACATGTTCTTCAAGCTCGGCATCCTCGCCTGGCTGGGCAAGGACCTGTTCTGGCGCGCGCTGGTGCCTTTCGGCGCCGCGCTTGCCGGCGGCGCGGCCGGCTACGCGTTCGTCGCCGGTTGATCTGCGTCAAGCGCCCCCCGGGGCGCGCGCCTAGACTGCGTTGTAGGCGCAATCCCAGAGGAGCGCTGCAATGAAGAAGATCCTGGTCCCGGTGGACGGCTCCGAAGCTTCCGCGCGCGCGCTGCGCGTCGCGGCCGAGCGGGCGCGGCTGATCAAGGGCGAGTTGCATGTGCTGCACGTGGAGCCGCCGATGCACTACGAGGAAATGCGCGTGTACGTGGTGCGCGAGGACCTCGAGAAGGTGCGCGCCGAGGCCTCGCGCCGTGTGCTCGACGCCGCCGCACAGGTGGCCTCCGCCGAGAAGGTGGCGCACACCGAGCACCTGCGCCACGGCGAGGTGGCGCACGTGATCGCCGACATCGTGAAGGAGAAGGGCATCGAGGAAGTGGTGATGGGCACGCGCGGCATGGGCACGCTCGGCACCCTGTTCCTCGGCTCGGTGGCCTATCGCGTGGTGCACCTCGTCCACGTCCCGGTCACGCTGGTGCGCTAGGGGCAAGGCCGCGGCATGCACAAGGCCGCCCGCATCATCCACGAGGAGCACCTGACGATCTCCGCGGTGCTGCAGGCGCTGCAGCACCTCGCACGCATGGCGCAGGACCCGCGCGTCAAGGCCGACTTCAAGGCCTTCGACGCCATGATCCATTACATCGACGCGTTCCCCGAGCGCCTGCACCATCCCAAGGAAGACGAGCTGCTGTTCTCCCTGCTGTGGGAGAAATCCGTCGAGTCGCGCCCGTTGGTAGAGAAGCTGCGCGCGGAGCACGTCGAGGGCGCGCATCTGGTGCGCGAGCTCGAGCGCAGCGTGCGCGCCTTCGAGGCGAGCTGGCCGCGCGGTGCGGACGAGTTCGCCGCTTCGGTGAAGGCCTACGCGGACTTCCACTGGGCGCACATGACTTGCGAGGAAAAGGAGCTGCTGCCCCTCGCCGAGCGCGTGCTCTCCGAGAAGGACTGGGGCGCGGTGGAGAAGGCCTTCGAGCAGAACGAGGATCCCATCGCGGACCTGCGCGAGCAGGATTTCGAGAAGCTCTACACCCGCATCCTCTCGCTCGCGCCGGCGCCGGTCGGCCTCGGCGAGCCCTGGAAGCGCCTGGCCTGAGCCGCGGCAATTCTCGTTGAGCGTCGTCGCCGGGCGCCGCCGCTCGGCGGATAATTCGGCTGCGCATGACTTCGGGGATCAAGATCGTCGCGGAGATCGAAGGCGCGGGCACGGTCGCGGAGAAAGGCGACACGGTCGCGTTCGACTCCGCCGCTTCGCTCAACAAGGGCACCGAATTGCATGCGCGCCGCCCGGACAGCGTGGTCCTGGGCTCGCGGCGCTTCATCGCCGGGGTCGAGGGGGCGCTTCTGGGAATGCGCGAAGGCGGCTACCGCAAGGTGCGCATCTCACCGCACCTCGCCTACGGCGCCGCTGGTGTTGAAGGCACGATTCCAGCCAACGCCGTCCTGGTCTACGAGTTGTGGCTCATCTCAGTGCGGAAAGAGTAGCCCGCGGCGGCGGACTGCACCGCGCCCTGCGGAACTCGCGTCGCGGCTAGCGGACGACCAGGACCGGAATGCGGGAGTGGGTGAGGACCTTCTGCGTCTCGCTGCCGAGCAGCGCCTTGGCGAGGCCGCGGCGGCCGTGCGAGGCCATGACGATGAGGTCGCAGCCGCGCCGGCGCGCGGCGTGCAGCACGCCCTCCCAGGGCTGATCGGCGTTCACCGCGAGCGTCTCGCAGGCTACGCCCGCCTCGCGCGCAATGCGCGCCGCTGGCGCGAGCACATCCTTGGCCAGCGCGTTGGCGCGCTGCTTGTAGAGCTTGGGCGTCACGCCGGGCACGTACTGCGCCGCCTCGCCGTAGGCGGGCAGGATGTACGGCGGCATGACGTACAGCACCGTGAGCTTCGCGCCGCAGGCGGCGGCGAGCTTCGCCGCGGTCGCCACCGCCTTGCGCGCGCGCGGCGAGCCGTCGGTGCAGGCAATCACGTGCCGGTAGCTCACCGGCAGACGAGCACGGGGATCTTCGAGTGCGTGAGCACCTTGGTGGTTTCGCTGCCGAGCAGCAGCCCCGCGATGCCGCGGCGCCCGTGCGAGGCCATCACGATCACGTCGCAGCCCTTTGCGCGCGCGGTCTTGAGGATGCCTTCCCAGGGCTGGTCAGCAGTCGGCGAGGCGGTGCCGCAGGCGACGCCGCCGCGGCGCGCGTCCGCCGCGACCGCATCGAGCGCCTTCTTCGCCGCCTTGGCCATCAACTCCTTGTGGCGCTGCGGGCCAATGTCGGCGACGTAGAGCATGCCTTCCGAGTACACCGGCGGCACGTAGGGCGGGATCACGTACACGCCTGTGATCTTCGCGCCGCAGGTCTTGGCGAGCGCGACCGCCGCGCGCACCGCGCGCGCCGAGAGCTTGGTTCCGTCCGTGGGTACCAGGATGTGCTTGTACATGAATCCTCCTTGAGGTTCGCAAATAGTATCGTGCCGTCCCCCGCTGGCCAGTTTGACGTGCGTCAACCCCGCAACGCGGCACGAATCCGGCGGCGGCTCAAGGAAGCTCCATCAGAGCTTCCTTAGCCCGGCTGCCCGTCGAGGCGCGGGCGCGACAGGATCGGGACGTAGGCGACCGTGAAGGTGGCGAAGGCCGCGAACCAGAGGAGCGCCGAGGCGAGCGTCGCGGCGAGATAGAGGCCGGGAAAGGCAAGCGGGACGAGCACGCGCGCGATGGCCGCGAGCTGCACCAGCGCGTAGGCTGCAGTCTCCGCGGCGCCCGCGACGAGCGGCCGCGCCGTGTGGCCGCGCGCGGTGCGCGTCATCATGCCCAGCGTCAGCCCGCCGATCGCGCCCACCGTGAGCGCGTGCGTCGCGAGCGCGACCGGCACCAGGCCGAAGCCCGCAAGCCCGCGCAGCGCGAGGTGCGCGACGATCCAGGCGTACGAGACGTGCAGGATCCAGACGATCGGTTTCTTCAGCGTGCGCTGCGGCGACCAGAGCGCGAGCCGCGCGCCGTGCGCCGCCGCGGCCACGAGCGCGACGGCCGCCGCGGGCCGCGCCAGCTCGAGCGCATCGAGCGCGATGAGCGCGAGCACGGCGCCGAGCGCCGTGGTCTCCAGCCACGCAATACGCCGCGCGCTCGCGCCCGCGATGGCGTTGTTGGTGAACATCGGCACCACGCGACCGGCGACCACCGTCATGACGAACAGCACGGCGTCGAGGCCGAGCGCGATGCCGAGCTGCGGCCAGACCTGCAGCACGATGCCCGCCGCACCGAGCCCCAGCACGAGGACGATGAAGAACTGGTTGCGCCGGTTGGCCGACAGGACGAGCGGCCGGCCGATGCCCCAGGCGACCGCGACGGCGAAGAACGCGCCTGCCACCGCCGCGGCAGGCAGCGACACCAGCGCGAGCCCGCGCGCGAGCAGCCACAGCGCGGCGATCGCGGCGAGCGCGACGCCCGTCGGCGTGGGACGGCCGGTCCACACTCGCACCGCGGTGAGCAGGAACCCCGCGATCACCGCGAAGGCGTAGCCGAGGATCATCTCGTGCGCGTGCCACACGATATTGGCGCCCGGCAGCCAGCCCGCGTACTGCAGCGCCCACACGGGCACGGCGAGCGCGGCGTAGGCGCCCGCGAGCAGATAGAACGGGCGGAAGCCCAGGTTGAAGAGGGCAAAGCCGGGCGGGGCCTTGGGCATGGCCGGCGCGGGATCGGCGATTTGCACGGTGAGCCGATGCTAGGAGCGGGCACCCATCGCGGGATTGACACACATCAAGCGATCCGGCCGGACGCGACCGATACTGCGCATTGCACACAGCATGATTCGGTGACTGGAGAGACCATGAAGACGAGATTGGCATTGGCCGTTCTTGCGGCCGCACTTGCGGCGCCGGCCGCGGCGCAGCCCGGCCCTGGGCCGGGCGTCGATTACGAGCAATACCGGCAGCAGATGTGGACGCGCATGCAGTCGATGCACGAGCAGATGGACAAGATTCGCGCGACGACCGACCCGAAGGAGCGCGAGAAGCTGCTGCGCGAGCACTATGAATCCATGCAGCAGGGCTTCGGCATGATGCGCGGCTACGGCCCGATGATGGGCAGCGCCGGCCCGGGCTACGGTCCCGGCTATGGCATGGGGCCGGGCGCGGGCAAAGGTCCGGGCGGCGGGCCGGGCGCGGGCAAAGGTCCGGGGGCAGGTCCCGGGCCGGGCAAAGGCCCCGGTGCAGGCCCTGGCCCAGGTCCGGGCATGGGTCCCG
>DASWBP010000375.1:0-6619 GCA_036390555.1 Burkholderiales bacterium
CCGAAACACGGGCGCCTCCATGCTGTAGCTGCGCTACCATCGGCTTCCTTTCTGGAGGGAAGTCCCCGCATGAACAAGCGCATCGTCATGGCGAGCTACCCCGAAGGCTGGGTCACCGAGGCCAATTTCCGCCTCGAGACCGCGCCGATACCCACGCCTGCTGCAGGCGAGGTGCTGGTGAGGAACCACTGGCTGTCGCTCGATCCGTACATGCGCGGGCGCATGAGCAAGCAAAGGAGCTACACGAAGGGTGTCGAGCCCGGCGAAGTGATGACCGGCGAAACTGCCGGCGAGGTCGTCGAGTCGAAGCATCCGGACTTCAAGCCGGGCGACAAGGTGACGGCGCCCGCCGGCTGGCAGCTCTACTGGAGCGGCAAGGGCGACCTGCTCACCAAGGTGGATGCCTCGAAGGTGCCGCTTTCCTACTTTCTCGGCTGCCTGGGCATGCCGGGGCGCACCGCCTGGTTCGGCATGAAGGAGATCTGCGCGCCGAAGGCGGGCGAAACCGTGGTGGTGTCGGCGGCTTCCGGCGCGGTGGGCAGCGTGGTCGGCCAGCTCGCCAAGGCCTGGGGCTGCCGCGCGGTGGGCATCGCGGGCGGCAGGGCGAAGTGCGATTACGTCGTGAAGGACCTGGGGTTCGACACCTGCATCGACTACAAGGCGGGCAAGCTTCTCGATGACCTGCGCGCCGCCTGCCCGAAGGGCGTGGATGCGAACTTCGAGAACGTCGGCGGCGAGATCCTCGACACCGTGCTGCGTCTCATGAACGTGCGCGGGCGCGTCGCCATCTGCGGCCTGATCTCGGACTCCAACGCCAAAGAGCCCTACGGCATCAAGATGATTCGTTCGGTGCTCGTCAACCGCGTCAAGGTGCAGGGCATGATCGTATTCGACTGGCAGAACCGCTATGCGGAAGCGAACCAGGGCCTGCTGGAGCTGGTGCTCTCCGGCAAACTGAAGACGCGCGAATCCATCGTCAATGGCATCGAGAACGCGCCCAAGGGGCTGATCAGTCTCTTCAAGGGCGAGAACTTCGGCAAGCAGCTCGTCAAGCTCACGTGAGAAGCGAATGATCGACCTCTATACCTGGCCTACGCCCAACGGGCACAAGATCCACATCATGCTGGAGGAGACCGGATTGCCCTACAAGGTGATCCCGGTGGATATCGGCGCGGGCGACCAGTTCAAGCCCGAGTTCCTCAAGATCTCGCCCAACAACAAGATGCCGGCGATGGTCGACCACGACGGCCCGGGCGGCAAGCCCATGGCGCTCGCCGAATCGGGCGCGATTCTCTTCTACCTCGCCTCCAAGACCGGCAGGTTCCTGCCGGAGGATATCCGCAAGCGCTGGCAGGTGATGCAGTGGGTGATGTTCCAGATGGGGCACATCGGCCCGATGCTCGGGCAGGCGCACCACTTCCTGCAATACGCGCAGGAGAACGTCGAGTACGCGAAGAACCGCTACCGCAACGAGGCGAACCGCCTCTACGGCGTACTGGAGAAGCGCCTCGGCGAATCGAAGTTCGTCGCCTGCGACGAATACACCATCGCCGACATGGCGATCATGCCCTGGCTGCGCTTTCCCGAGCGGCAGGGCGTCGACATCGAGGCGTATCCCAACGTGAAGCGCTGGCGCGACGGCATCGCCGCGCGGCCCGCGGTGCAGCGCGCGGTGCAGGTGCTCGCCGACCGCCGCCGGCCGACGATGACCCCCGAGCAGCGCGAAAACCTCTTTGGAGCGAAGCAATATGCCCGGCACTGAACTCAAGGGGAAGGTCGCGTGGGTCACGGGTGGCGGCTCGGGCATCGGCCTTGCGGGCGCGAAGGAGCTCGCCAGGGCCGGCGCGCACGTCGTCATCTCGGGGCGCACCGCGCGCACCAACGAGAGCGGCCTTGCCGAACTGAAGAAGCTCGGCAGCGCCGAGGCGACGCTGCTCGACGTGGGCGACCGCGAGGCGGTGGCGCGCGCGGCGGCGGACATCGAGAAGCGCCACGGCCGCATCGACATCCTGGTGACGAGCGCGGGCACCAACATCGGCGGCGGCAAGCGCAACTTCGCCACCATGACCGCGGAAGGCTGGGACGATGTGGTCAGGATCAACCTCAACGGCCTCTTCTATTGCTGTTACGCGGTGATCCCCGGCATGCGCGCGCGCAAGGACGGCGTCATCATCAACATCTCCTCCTGGGCAGGCCGCTACGCGAGCGTGCTCACCGGGCCCGCCTACAACGCCACCAAGCGCGCGGTGATCGCGGTCTCGGAATCGATCAACATGGAGGAATGCATGCACGGCATCCGCGCCACCTCCATCCTGCCGGGCGAGGTGGCCACGCCGATCCTCGAGAAGCGCCCGGTGCCGCCCTCGCAGGAGGAGCGCGCGCGCATGGCGCAGGCCGAGGACTTCGGCAAGGCGGTCCTGTTCATCGCCACGATGCCCGCGCGCACCTGCGTCAACGAGCTCATCATGGCGCCGACGTGGAACCGCTTCTACCTCGGCGGGCTTGAGCGCAAGTAGCCTGGTTCTGCTGCGCGTCACCCTGCCGTTCCTGGCGGGGTACCTCGTTTCGTACATCTACCGGCAGGTCAATGCGGTCATCGGGCCGGACATCGCGCGCGAACTCGGCTTGAGCGCGGCCGGCCTGGGCCTTCTTTCGGGCATCTACTTCTTCACCTTCGCGCTCTTCCAGCTCCCGCTCGGGGTCCTGCTGGACCGCTACGGGCCACGGCGCGTGAATGCGACGCTCCTGCTGGTCGCGGCAGCGGGCGGCGCCTGGTTCGCGCTCGGCCAGAGCGCGGCGGAGCTTACCGCGGCGCGCGCCATCATCGGCCTGGGCGTCTCGGGGTGCCTGATGTCCGCGTTCTCTGCCTTTGCGCTCTGGTACCCGGCCGAGCGCATTGCGACGATGAACGGCGTCGCCTTCGCGAGCGGCATGCTGGGCGCGCTCATCGCCACGGTGCCGCTCGAGATGCTGCTGCGCGTGCTGCACTGGCGTGAGGTGTTCGGCGGCATCGTCGGCATCACCGTCGCGGTGAGCCTGCTGATCTTCATCGCGGTGCCCGAGCGCACGGCGGCGCGCCGCGGCGAGAGCCTCGCCGCGCAATGGCGCGGCTTCGCGCAGATCGCGCGCGACCCGGGATTCTGGCGCGCGGCGCTGTGCATCGGCGCGAGCCAGTCCGCCGCGGTTTCCCTCGCCACCCTGTGGGTGGCGACGTGGCTGCGCGACATCGCCGGCTACAGCCCGGCGCAAGTCGCGCGCGCGCTGCTGCTCTTCGCGCTGGCGATGCTGGTGGGCTACATCGGCTTCGGGCGCGCCGCCGACGTCCTCGTGCGCCGCGGGCGAAGCACGCTGCCGTTGCTCGCGGGCGGCGTCGCGGCAGCCTCGCTGTCGCTCGCCTTGATCGTGCTCGGCGTCCGGGGCGGCGCGCTCGCGCTGTGGTGCCTGTTCTTCGGCTGCGCGACCGCGGTGGTGCTGTCCTACTCGATCCTGTCCCGGCGCTACCCGAAGGAGATGGTCGGGCGCGTGAATACCGCGCTCAACACCTTCGTCTTCGTCGGCATGTTCAGCGGCCAGTGGGCGGTGGGGCTGCTGCTCAACCTTTGGCCGCAAACTGGCTCTGGCTATGCGCCCGAGGCCTACACCTGGGCGCTTGGCGCCCTGTGGCTCGTCCAACTTGCCGGACTAGCCTGGCTCTGGTCGGGGCGGCGCCTGTTTGCTGCTGCCGCCGCGCCCTGAGCCGCGCTCAGGCGCCGGGGCCTCCGCCGCGCGCCAAGTGCACTGGCGTGGCGGCGCCTAGGCGGCGAGGTAGATGTCCTTGTAGCTCGTGTAGTACGACGTGCACAGCACGGGTCCCAGCACCAGCCAGCCCAGCATGAGCGGAATCGAGGCGATCACACTGAACACCAGCATCACGATGCCGTAGACGAGGAACGGCACGACGTTGCGCAGGCAGCCCGCGAAGCTCTCCTTCATCGAGTCCACCGCGTTCTTGTCGTGGAACATGACGAGCGCCGGCGCGAACCACACCGCCATGATCACGGGAAGCAGCAGCGCGAGCATGATCAGCATGGCGAGGATCACGGTCATCGCCGCTGCCGGCGTGGCCTCCGCCCCGCTGCCGCTCATCATGGTGAACACGCTGGCGCCCGTCGCGAGCCCCACCACCAGCGCGATGACGACCGCGGCCGCCAGGTAGATCGCGCCGACTGTGGCGAGCGGCGCGAGCTTGCCGCGAAACCCCGCGAACAGGTGGCCGACCTCCATGCTGCGCCCTTCGTCCACCTCGCGCGCGCAGACGAGCACGCCTGCGGCGAACACCGGGGAAAGCACGAAAGTGGCAAGCGATCCGACGATCGGGATCAGCGCGAGCACGAAGAAGATGACGAACGCCACCAGCACCACCGCGATCCACATCCCCGCCTGCTTCTTGAAGAGCTCCCAGCCCGCGGAGATCCAGTCCCAGCCGCGTCCCGCGTCCACGCCGCGCCCGCCTGCCACGTAGTTCGCCATGTCAGCCTCCCTTCTTGTCGTCGGCCTTCCTCACCCTGACGGTGCCGATGGCCTTTGCCACGAGCGAACCGTCCGCGTTCTTCGCCTCACCCTCCACGAACGTGATGTTGCGCGTGTCCTTCATGACGCGCGCTTCGGCAATCAGCTTGTCGCCCTTGCCGCCGCCGATGAAGGAGGCGGAGAGATCGATGGTGACCACGCCGGTCGAATCCGGGTGCAGCGTGCGCGCCGCGGTGCACAGCGCCACGTCGAGCAGCGAGAGGATCACGCCGCCGTGCGCGGTGCCCAGGCTGTTGGTGAAGTGCTTCGGCAGCGACATCGACAGCCGCGCCGAGCCTTCGCCGAGCGCCTCGGTGACCATGCCCAGGTGCGCGACGAACGGGATGCGGCTCTGGTATTCGCGCGTGAAGTCGAGCTTCGCCTGCGCGCTCATACGATGACCGCGCCGCCGTCCACCACGATCGCCTGGCCGTTGATGTGGCGACCGGCCTCCGAGGCGAGCAGTACCGTGACGCCCTTCAGGTCCTCGTCGTTGCCGACGCGATGCGTGGGCGTACCGTCGATGATGAACTGCAGGTCCGAGCCGAGCGTGGCCTTGGTCATCTTCGAGGGGAAGAAACCGGGGCAGATGGCATTCACGGTGATGCCATGCATGCCCCATTCGGCGGCGAGCTGGCGCGTGAGGCCCACTACGCCGTGCTTGGTGGCGACGTAGGCCGCGGTCTTCACCAGGCGCGGGTCGTTCGCCTGCACGCCGTTCACCGACGCGATGTTGACGATGCGGCCCCACTTGCCGGGAATCATCACCCGCTTGGCGAGGAGCTGCGAGAGCAGGAACGTCCCCGTCAGATTGACGTTGACGAGCTTGTCCCAGGCCTCCAGCGGGTGATCCTCCGCCGGCGCGCCCCAGGTGGCGCCGGCGTTGTTCACCAGGATGTCCACCTTGCCGAGCTTCGCAAGCACGCCGTCCACGAGCGGTGCGATGCTCTCGCGCTTGCCCACGTCGCAGGCCCAGGCATGAGCTTCGAGGCCCTGCGCCTTCAAGCGCGCTACCGCTTCGTCGAGCTCGTTCTGCTTGCGCGCAGTGAGGGCGAGCCGCGCGCCCATCTCGCCGAGCGCCTCCGCCATCTGCAGGCCGAGCCCGCGCGAGCCGCCGGTGACGAGCGCCACGCGCCCGGTGAGATCGAACAGCTGCTTGACGTTCATGGCGGTTTGCCTTGGTATTGTGGCGGCTATGCTAGCACCGGATACCCGCGCGGCCTACACGAGGGCCGAGCTCGAGCGGCTGATCGCGCCGCGCTCGGTGGCGATCGTCGGCGCCTCGCCGCGCGCCGGCTCCTTCGGCATGCGCACGCTGGAGAACCTCGCGCGCTACCGCGGCACCGTGTATCCGGTGAACGCGAAGTACGAGCGCGTGGGTGATCTCGCCTGCTACCCGTCGCTGGCCGCGCTGCCGCAGGCGCCCGACTGCGTGGTGCTGGTGGTGCCGCGCGAGGGCGTAGTGGCCGCGCTCGAGGAAGCGGCGGCGGCGCGTGCGGGTTCCGTGATCGTCTATGCCTCTGGCTATGGCGAGATGGCGCGCGAGGAGGCGGGGCGCGCGCAGCGACGCCTCGCGGAAATCGCGCGCGCGGCGAAGATGCCGATGCTGGGGCCGAATTGCATGGGCATGGTCAACCATGCGCTCGGCCTCGGCCTTTCCTTCATTCCCGAATACGCGCGCGTGCCGCCGCCCTCCGCGGCGGCGAGCGGCATTGCCGTGGTGAGCCAGTCGGGCGCGCTCGGCTATTCGCTCGCGCAGGCCTGGGACCGCGGGCCCGGCATCCGCTACTTCTTCTCCGCGGGCAACTCGGCGGACGTGGACGTCGCCGACCTCGTGGCGGCGATGGCGGAGGATCCCGATTGCAGGGCGATTGCCTGCCTCTTCGAGGGCGCCACTTCCGCGGCGCGGCTGCTCGAGGCGGGCGCGCGCGCGCGCGCGAACGGCAAGCCCGTGGTCGTCTACAAGCTCGGCACGAGCGAGGACGGCGCGGCGGCCGCGCGCTCGCACACCGGCTCGCTCGCCGGCTCGGCGGTGGCCTGGCGCGCGCTCTTCGAGCGCGCGGGCTTCGTG
>DASWBP010000376.1:0-6870 GCA_036390555.1 Burkholderiales bacterium
CATCAGCAGCGAGCTGGTCGGGGCCTACAATCCATTTCATCCGCGCGCCGAGGAACTGCGGGCCTTGCGCACGCAGCTGCTGATCCGCTGGGCGAACGCGGCGGTCAACCACAGGATGTTGGCCATCGTCAGCCCCGGAACCGGCGAAGGCCGCAGCTACCTTGCCGCCAACCTCGCCGTGGTGTTCTCGCAGCTGGGCCAGCGCACGCTCCTGATCGACGCCGACCTGCGCAAGCCGCGACAGCACCGCATCTTCGACGTGCCGGACAGGACCGGTTTGTCCGCGGTCCTGTCGGGCCGCGCCGATCGCGGCGCGGTGGTGCCGTTGCCGCAGTTCGGCACCCTGTCGCTGCTGCCGGCCGGTGCGTGCCCGCCCAATCCGCAGGAGCTGCTGCTGCGCCCGGCGCTGACCGCCCTGCTGGAGGAATTGCGCCAGGCATTCGACGTCATCCTGTTCGATACGCCGCCCGCCACGCTGAGCGCCGACGCGCTGAGCCTCGCTTTCCGGGCCGGCAGCGCCATCGTGCTGGCACGCAAGGACCACACCGGGACCGCCGCCGCCGCGAATACGATCCGGTCGCTGACCGACACGGGCACCAACGTCGTCGGCACCGTGTTCAATGCATTCTGATTAAACCAGGCTGAGCGCCATGTTCGCGGGCCTGGAACGATCGGTCCTACCAGGGCTCGCGTCCTGCCGGCGCCCGGCGCTGGCAGGCATGGCGCTGTTCGGCCTGCTCTGGGGCGCCGTGGTGGCGGTGGCCGGGCTGAACGCGCTGTACCTGTGCGTCTCGCTGATCGCCTGCGCCTTCATCCTGCTGGATTTCCGCATCGGCGTGGTGCTGCTGATCCTGCTGATGCCGATCTCGGGCAGCGCCGTGTTTCCGCATGCCATGCTCGGCATCACGGGCCTCAACCCGCTGAACCTGCTGCTGCTCGCCACTCTCGGCTCCGGCCTGCTGCATGGCCTGGCCGAGGGCAGTCTGCGTCATTTCCTGCCGCGCCCGCTGCTGTGGCTCTACCTCCTGCCGATCATGGCTGCCGGCATGATCGGCGCGCAGCATGTCGGCGAGATCGCGCCGGCATTCCACGTCTACGCGCTCATCGACTTCGACAGCGCGGGCGGCTACCTGCGCGACATGCTGGTGAAGCCGCTCGGCATGGTGCTGTTCGCGGTGCTGGTCGCCGCCGCCGTGTCGAAATCGGCATCGACGGAGAAGTTCCTCGTCCCAACATTGCTTTCGATCTGGGCGATCGGCCTGGTCGTCATCGTGTTCGTCGCGCAGTCCGGGATCGGTCTGAAGCAGCTCGCCGGCAGCGACGCGCGCGAGTTCCTGTCGGTGCTCGGCCTGCACGCCAATGACCTGGGCCGGCTGTACGTCGTCGCGTACGCGCTGCTGCTGTTCACCTGGGCCGGATCGCGGCAGGCGGGCGAGAGGTTCGTGCTGCTCGTCACGATGGCCCTGGTGGTCTGCGCGCTGCTGCTCACGTTCTCGCGCGGCGCCTTTGCCGGCTTCGTCGTGGTCAACGCGGTGTTCGTGCTCTGGCGGCGCAGCATGCGGACGCTGGCTGTCTTCGCGCTGGCGGTCGCCGTGGCGCTGTTCGCAATGCCGGCCGAAGTATTCGAGCGGGCGCTCGTCGGATCGGGAGAGGGCCTGAATGCGATCAGCGCCGGTCGCATCGACGGGCTCTGGCTGCCGCTGCTCCCGGAAGTCGCGCGCAGCCCGGTCTATGGCAGCGGACTCGGCTCGATCATGTGGGCGGCGCCCATGCGCGCTGCGGGCGGGGCCGGCGTCCTGCAGGCCACCCATCCCCACAGCGCCTACCTGCAGACGCTGCTCGACATGGGGGTGGCAGGTCTGGTCCTGCTATGCGCCTACTTCATCCATGTCTGGCGCGGGTTCAGGACATTGAGCCTCGATCCGGACTTGTCCCCCGCCATGCGCGGCTATTTTCAAGGCGCGATGGCCGCACTGCTGAGCGTGCTGGTATCCAGCGTCACCGACGGCAGCCTTACGCCGCGTCCCGAGCAGGCGCTGCTCTGGCTTGCAATCGGCATGATGTACGGCCAGCTGCACAGGCGGACGGCAAAGTGAGCGCGGCCGGCGGGCCCGTCCAGCCCGGCAGCGCCGCGCCGGCGGTCGCGCGACGGCTCGGGCGCCGCGCGCTGGCGCTAGGCGCCGCGAACACGTTCGATTTCGCAGTCCAGTTCCTGCTCCCCGTGGTGCTGGCGCGCAGCCTCGACGTCGCGGCCTTCGGCGAGTACCGGCTGCTGTGGCTGGTGGCGGGGACGCTGCTGGCCGTCGCGACGCTGGCGATGCCGGCCAGCCTGTACTACTACCTGCCGCGCTCGGACGCCGCGGAAAAGCGCCTGTACGTGAACCAGACGATGATGTTCCTGGTCGTTGCCGGTCTGATCTCGGCGTGGGCCGTCAGCGCCTGGAATCCCTGGTTGCCGGAGACCTTGCGCGGCCTCGCCCGGCATGAAGGCGTCCTGCCCGCATTCATGCTGCTGTGGATCGTCGCATCGCTGCTCGACGTGCTGCCGACGGCCGAGGAGCGCGTGACCTGGCAGGCGAAGGTGACGGTGAGCCTGGCCGCCTTGCGTGCCGTCGCGCTGTCGCTGGTCGCCATCCTCACCGGTGAACTGGGGCCCGTGCTGCTGGTCCTGCTCGCCTTCGTGGCATTCAAGGCGGCGCTGCTGCTGGGCTACGTCGCCAGGTTCCACGGCCTGCGCGGGCCGGTCCTGCGATGGCGCGCGTTCGCCGACCAGCTGATCTATGCGGCGCCGCTCGGGGCAGCAGGCGCGCTGTACGGGCTGAGAGTCCAGGCGGACCAATGGCTGGTGGCGGCGCTGTTTCCGCTCGGCATGTTCGCCGCATTCTCGATCGCCGCGGTGCTCGGGCCGGTGCTCAACCTGTGCCGCCAGTCGGTCAACTTCGCCTTCCTGCCGACGATGAGCCGCCGCCAGGCGATGGGCGACGTCGCCGGCATGCTCGCGCTGAACAGTCGCGGCAACATCACG
Source organism: Burkholderiales bacterium (assembly GCA_036390555.1). Lineage (GTDB taxonomy): Bacteria > Pseudomonadota > Gammaproteobacteria > Burkholderiales > SG8-39 > JAABQT01. Next base: position 3,026 of record DASWBP010000376.1, read on the forward strand.
GTCGGCGCGATCGTGCTTCCGCTGTTCGCGTTCCTCTTCGTCTTCGCGGACGAGGCCGTCACGCTGGTCTATACGGCGGCCTACCTGGATGCCGCCCCGGTAATGCGCGTCTACATCGTCGGCATCTTCGCCCTGGTGGTCGAGCTCTCCAGCCCCACGATGCTGCTGCGGCAGGCGCCCTTCGTGATGGCGGTCAACGCCGTGGCGCTGGTTCTTGGCGTGGGGCTCAACTGGTACGCAGCCGTGAGCTTCGGCCTCGCGGGGGCGGCGGTAGGCAGCACGATCACGGTGTATCTCGATCGCATCGTCACGCTGTTGCGCATCTCCAGGGTGACCCGCGTGCCGTTCCGGCGGCTGCAGGACTGGAGAACGCTGGGGCAGCTTACCGTGTTCGCCATCCTGGCTGCGCTGCTCGCCTGGGGCGTGGACGTGCTGTATTTCGCCGCCAGCGGTCCGCTGGTCCGCATGCTGGCCGGCGGCGCCGTGCTGGCATTGGCCTATGCCGCCGCCGCTGCGCTCTCCGGCCTGGCCGGGGCCTGGCTCGCCACCGTGCGCAGCGCGAAGCCCGGAACCTGAGCGACGCTCATGGCGCGACTGATGTTCGTCACGGGCTCCCTGCGCTACGGCGGTGCCGAAGGGCACTCGATCACGCTGGTGAACCGGCTCGCGGAGCGCGGACACGAGTGCCACGCGGTCTACGTGAAGAGCGGGGCGGAGCAGCTCGAGCGCATCCGGCTGCGCGATGGCGAGCGCGTGCGCTGCCTCGAGGCGGTGCGCTACTTCGACGTTGCCGCGCTGCGCCGTTTCGCGCGCCACATCGCCCGCGTCGAGCCGGCAGCAATTGTCGCGGCCAATCCGTACGCCCTGATGTACGCGGCGCTGGCCCTGCGCCTTTCGCGGCACCGCGCGGCGCTCGCCGTGACGTTCCATTCCAGCCGGCTGCTCGGCTTGAAGGAACGGCTGCAGATGCTGGCCTATCGCCTGCTGTTCTGGTCGGCGGACTACGCGGTCTTCGTGTGCGAGAACCAGCGCCGCTACTGGGCGCGGCGGGCGGTGTTCGCGCGCCGCAACGAGGTGATCTACAACGGCGTGGATACGGAGGAGTTCAAGGACGGCCTCGCTGCCGGCGAGGTCGCGCGGCTGCGCGCCGCGCTCGGCTTGCGGGAGTCCGACTACGTGATCGGCATTTCGGCGGTGCTGCGCCCGGAAAAGAACCACGTGCAGCTGGTGGAGGCCATCGCCCGGCTGCGCGCCCGGGGCATCCCGGCGAAGGCGCTGATCATCGGCGACGGCCCCATGCGCGCCGCGGTCGAGGCGCGCGCGCGCGCGCGCGGCGTCGGCCGCGAGGTGGTGTTCTGCGGCTTTCAGCGCGATGTGCGGCCTTTCGTCGCCGCTTGCGACGTCATGGTGCTGTGCAGCTTCACCGAGGCCTTCTCCCTGGCGGCGCTCGAGGCCATGGCGCTGGGCAAGCCGGTGGTGCATGCGCAGGTCGGCGGCGCCGCCGAGATGATCGTTTCCGGGCGCAACGGCTACCTGTTTCCCGCCGGCGATACCGGGGCCCTGACCGGCAAGCTGGCGCTGCTCGCGGAGCGCGCCGTTTCCCGGAGCATGGGCGCAAACGCCCGCAAGCTGGTGCAGGCGCAATTCTCGGTGGAGGCCATGGTGGATCGCTACGAGCAAACGCTGATGGAACTGTGCAGGACGCCATCCCGGCGGGAGGCGGCAGGCGCCGGTTGAGGGTCCATCCGGACCATGGCGCGCATGCAGCCGGCACACAGTGCGGCGGCACCATGGAGCAATGGCGATCCATGCCGAACTGCGCGCGCGACTCCAGGGCGAACCCGCCACCTGGCTGGTGACGGGCGCCGCGGGATTCATCGGCTCCAATCTGCTCGAGAGCCTGCTTGCGCTGAACCAGCAGGTGATCGGGCTGGACAACTTCACCACCGGCAAGCGGGAAAATCTCGCGGCTGTCGAAAGCGCCGTGGGGCCGGCGCAGTGGCGGCATTTCCGCCTCATCGAAGGCGACATCCGTTCGCCGGGCGATTGCCGCGCGGCATGCCGCGCGGTGCGCTACGTGCTGCATCACGCGGCGCAGGCGAGCGTGCCGCAGTCCATCGAGGATCCGGTTTCCTGCCACGACAGCAACGTGTCGGGATTTCTCAACATGCTGGTGGCCGCCCGCGACGCTGGCGTGTCGCGTTTCGTCTATGCCGGGTCGAGCGCCGCCTACGGCGACGCTGCCGGATTGCCCGCGGTGGAGGACGACACCGGCGATGCGCTGTCGCCGTACGGGCTTGCCAAGCACGTGGACGAGCTGTACGCGCAGCTGTTCGCGCGCTGCTACGGCCTTGCCTCGATCGGCCTGCGCTATTTCAACGTCTTCGGCCCGCGCCAGGATCCGCACGGGGCCTACGCGGCGGTGATTCCGCTGTGGGTGGCGAGCGTGCTCGCGGGCCAGCAGGTACACATCAACGGCGACGGCGAGACCACGCGCGACTTCTGCCACGTCGACAACGTGGTGCAGGCAAACCTCCTGGCCGCGACCGTCGGCGAGGCGGCAGCGGTCAATCAGGTCTACAACATCGCGCTGGGCGCCGGAACCACCCTCACGCAGCTGTTCGAGACGATCCGCCAGGTGCTCGAGTCGCGCGGCGCGCTGCCGGGCGTGCGCCGGCCCGCCTATCGCGGCTTCCGGCCCGGGGACGTGCGCCATTCGCAAGCCGACATCGGCAAGGCGGCGCGCCTGCTCGGCTACCGGCCGACGGCGCTGTTGCGAGAGGGATTGGCACGGACCGTCGACTGGTACGCCGGGCGGCCGCCTGCGCCGCATGCCGCCGCGGGCGACTGCCCGGACCTGCGGATCGGCACGCAGGCGATGGCCGCAAGCCGGTTGTTGTAATGGACGCCGCACGACCCCTCGTCCTAGTCCTTGGCCCGCATCGTGAAGCAGTCAGCGGCGTCAGCACGCATCTGAACGCCCTGTTCGCGTCGCCGCTCGGCCGCGAGTACTCGCTGGTTCACTTCCAGGTCGGGAGCGAGGGCCGCAGGCAGGGCGCCGCCGCGCGGCTGGCGCGGCTGAGCGCGAGCCCGCTGCGCCTGGCGAGCGCCATCCTCGCCCATGGCGCCGCGATCGTGCACATCAACAGCTCGCTCAATGCTCGCGCCTTCTGGCGGGACCTCGGCCACCTGCTGGCGGCGAAGGCTTGCGGCGCGCGCGTGCTGTTTCAGGTGCATGGCGGACAGCTGCCGCAGGAGTTCTGCGGCGGCAACCGCCTGCTCATGGCGCTGCTGCGCCACGCGCTGCTGATGGCGGACGCGATCGTCGTGCTGGCGCAGCAGGAGCTCGACGCCTATCGGCGTTTCCTGCGCAGCGACAGGATCGTGGTGCTGCCCAACGGCATCGACATTGCCCCCTACGCCAGCCTGGCGCGGGAGCCGGCAGACACGCCCGGCACGCTGCGGCTCCTGTACCTGGGCCGGCTGGCGAAGGACAAGGGGCTGTACGAGCTGCTGCAGGCCGTGAAGATCGCGCGTGCGGCGGGTACGTGCGCGCGACTGGTGATTGCCGGCAGCGGACCCGAGGAATCGCGGCTGCGGCGCTTCGCCCGCGAGGGCGGGATCGCGGATGAAGTCACGTTCACCGGCCCGGTGTTCGGCGCGGCCAAGGCGGCGCTGCTGGCGCGCTCGGACGCATTGGTCCTCGCGAGCTACGGCGAGGGCATGCCCTACGCACTGCTGGAAGGCATGGCCGCCGGCATGCCGGCGATCGTTACCCGGGTCGGTGCCATTCCGGATGTCGTCGTCGAGGACCTGCACGGCATGTTTGTCCCCCTGCACGACGG
>DASWBP010000377.1:0-9898 GCA_036390555.1 Burkholderiales bacterium
CGATTGGAAATTGGAGCGCATAGCCTAGCGCGCGGGCCGGGGCCAAGTATGTACGCTATCGCACAGTGATGCGGCGTCCGCAGCGCCGCGGCGCGTCGCGGTAGTCCGATGGGGCCATCGTCGCGGCACTGCGCACGCGTCATCGCTGCACACCGCCCGGTCTAAGGTGTGGCAACCCTCCCGCCAGCGCCGATTGCAGAACATGCTCCAGTTCCACGACAGCCGGCCCCGCCTGCTGCCCAGCCAGCCGCGCCCCTCCGCGCTGCTGCGTGCCGCCGTGGATCCGGCGGTGGCGATCGGCGCCCTCGTGCTGTCGGCGCTGTGGTTCGAGGGGCGATTCGACGGCGCCTACCTCATTTTGTCCCTGCTCGTCTTCTCGATGACCTTCCCGGGCAGCGCCACGCGCGACGGGGCGAGCGCCGGCGCGCTGCTGTGGAGCATCGCTGCCGGATGGGGTGCGCTGGTCGCGCTGCTGCTGCTGCTCGGCTGGGCCTCCGGCACCCTGGACAACTTCGATCCCCGCGCCCTCCTCGCCTGGGTCCTCGCCACGCCGCTGTGTCTGTTCGCCGCGCACCGGCTCGTGCCGCGGCTCTTGCCCCGCCTGCTGGCCGCCGAAGGCCTGCAGCGCACGGCCGTCATCGCCGGCGCCAACAGCCTGGGCCGCGATCTCGGCGCGCACCTGCGCGCGCGCCCGATGCTCGGCATCCGCTGCGCGGGCTACTTCGACGACCGCGGCGCATCCCGGGACCGCGCCCTCGAGCCGGAGAAGAACCTCGGCGACCTGGAGCACATGGCGCAATACGTCCGGCAGCACCACATCGACATGATCTACATCACGCTGCCCATGACCTCGCAGCCGCGCATTCTCAGGCTGCTGGAGGAGCTGCGCGACACCACCGCGTCGGTCTACTTCGCGCCGGATATCTTCCTGTACGAGCTGATCCAGGCACGCGTGGAAACGGTGGGCGGCATGCCGGTGCTTGCCGTGTGCGAATCGCCGTTCTACGGCGTCGACGGCCTGATCAAGCGCGCCAGCGACCTGGTACTCGCGTCGGCGATCCTGACGCTGATTTCGCCGCTGATGCTGGCGATTGCCGTGGCGGTGAAGCTCACTTCGCGCGGCACCGTGCTGTTCAAGCAGCGCCGCTACGGCCTGGACGGCAGGGAAATCGTGGTCTACAAGTTCCGCTCGATGCGCGTGCACGAGGATGGCGCGGTGGTCACGCAGGCCACGCGCGGCGATGCGCGCGTGACGCCGCTGGGCGCATTCCTGCGCCGCTCCTCGCTCGACGAATTGCCCCAGTTCATCAACGTGCTGCAGGGACGCATGAGCGTCGTCGGGCCGCGGCCGCACGCCGTCGCGCACAACGAGATGTACCGCAAGCTCATTCCCAGCTACATGCTCCGGCACAAGGTGCGTCCCGGCATCACCGGCCTGGCGCAGGTCAACGGCCTGCGCGGCGAGACCGACACGCTGGACAAGATGCGCGCCCGCGTCCAGTCCGACCTCGCCTACCTGCGCAACTGGTCGCTGCTGCTCGACCTGAAGATCGTGCTGATGACCATCGTCGTGGTGCTGAAGAAGCAGGACGCCTACTGAAACGCGCCGCCGCCGCGGGCGCCTTGCCTCACTCCGGCCCGACGCGGAAACGATAGCCTTCCCCGCGCACGGTTTCGATCGGCGTGTCCTGGCCGCCCGGCGCCAGTCCCTGGCGCAGCCTGCGGATGTGGACGTCCACGGTGCGCTCCTCGACATAGGCATCGTGGCCCCAGACCTCGTCGAGCAGCCGGGCGCGGCTGAAGACGCGCCCCGGGTGCGTCATGAAGAAATGCAGCATGCGGAACTCGGTGGTCCAGAGCTCGATCGCGCGGCCGCCGTCGCTCACGCGATGCGCCGCGGGGTCGAGCTGCAGGCCTGCGCACTCGATGATGTCGTCGGCCAGTTGCGGCGTGCGCCGACGCATGACCGCCCTGATGCGGGCGAGGAGCTCGCGCCCCGAGTACGGCTTGGTCAGGTAGTCGTCCGCGCCGCCTTCGAGCGCGGCGACCTTGTCATGCTCCGCCGCGCGCTCGCTGATCAGCACGATCGAGATGTCGCGGGTGCGCCGGTCGCTGCGCAGCCGGCGCGCGAACGGCAGCCCGGGTATGCCGGGCAGGATCCAGTTGAGCACCACCAGGTCCGGGCGTATGCGAAGCATCAGCGCCTCGGCCTGCGGCACGTCCTCCGTGCAATGCACCTGGTAGCCGGCGCTTTGCAGATTGACGGCCAGCTGCTGCCGCGCCGGCTCTTCGTTTTCCACCACCAGTACCGAACCTTGCATGCCGCCATGGTCGCGCCTGCGCGCCCATTCCTTCTGTTCGCTGTCGCACAAATCCGCGCCTGCGCGCGCCTAGGCGCGTGCCGCCGACAGCGGCACGCACAGGACGACCGTGGTGCCCTGGCCGGGACCGCCGCGGATGCTCAGTTCGCCGCCGAACTGCTGCGCCCGCTCCTGCATGCCAAGCAGCCCGAGCGACTCACGCGCGCGCAGCGCGCTCTGCGCGATGCCGATACCGTCGTCGGTCACCGTGAGCGCGAGACGCTGCGCAGAAACCTGCAGCTGCACCCCGACGCTGCCCGCGCCGGCGTGGCGCGCGATGTTCGTCAGTCTTTCCTGGAAGATGCGGAACACGGCGGTCGACAGCTCGCCTCCCAGGTCGACCTGCGCGGCCGGCAACTTCACCCGGCAGCGAATGCCCATGCGCTTCTGGAACTCCTTCGCCTGCCAGCCGATCGCCGCCACCAGGCCCATGCCGTCGAGGATTTCCGGGCGCATGCCGGTCGCGATCCTGCGCACCACCAGCACCGTCGAGTCGATGAGCCGGCGCATGGTCGCGGCCTTGCGCAGGAGCGCCTTCTGCTCCTTGCCGAGGTGCTTGCTCAGCCAGGTCACGTCCATCTTCAGGCCGGTGAGGACCTGCCCCAGCTCGTCGTGCACTTCGCGTGCGATGCGCGCGCGCTCCTCCTCGCGGATGGAGACCAGGCGTGCCGCCAGGGCGCGCAATTGCGCCTCCGACTCGCGCAGGCGCTCTTCCGCCGCCTTGCGCTCGGCGACCTCGGCCGCGAGCGCGGCGTTCTGCCGGTACATCTCGACGAACACGGCGACCTTGGAGCGCAGCACCTGCGCCACGACGGGCTTCACCAGGTAGTCCACGGCCCCGACCTCGTAGCCGCGAAATGCCACGTCCAGCGTCTCCGACACGCCGGTGAGGAAGATGATCGGAATGTGCCTCGAGCGCTCGCGCGTGCGGATCGTGCGCGCGGTCTCGAAGCCGTCCAGGCCGGGCATGCGCACGTCGAGCACGATGACCGCGGGATCGTGGTCGAGCACCAGGCGCAGGGCCTCCTCGCCGGAGCGCGCGCAGAGCAGGTTCTGTCCCAGGGGCGCGAGCAGCGCTTGCAGCGCCAGCAGGCTCTTGGGCTCGTCGTCCACCAGCAGGACGTCGGCTTTCAGGTCGTTCATGTCGATGGATACTAGCGAATGCGCGGCGAAAAAAAAGGACCCGGGGTCCGGGTCCTTCTTGGCGTGCCGCGGGAACGATCCCGCTCCTGTTGCTTGCCTGCCGGGTGCCCTACGGGCGCGTCACCGTGTTGGCACTGAGAGTGACAGCGGTCGTCGCATACAGCCTGCCGTTCACCGTGGCACCGCTACCCAGGGTAATCGCCGAGCCGGACAGCACGATGCCTTCCAGGTGCGCGGTCGTGTCAAGGGCCGCAACGCCTGCCGTGCGCCAGAAGACGTTCTGGGGCAATGCGCCGCCCGCCAGCGTCACCCGCGCGCCCGGGTTCATCGTGATGCTGCCCGAAACCTGGAAGACCCAGACATCGGTTGCGCTGCCCGTGAGCGTGACCGCGCTTGCGGTATCGACCTGAACGCCGGTCGTCCAGTTGTAGACGCCGGGCGCGAGGTTCAGTCCGGTCAGATTCCCGCCGCCCACGTTGGTGGTGGTGGAAATCTTTGCGTCGGCGGCGCCGAATGCGGCTCCCGTGTCGGTGATGGCCGTCGTCAGATCAGCAGGGGTAGGCGCCGCGTAGTCGGCCGCGTACATCTTGCCGGTGACTTGCGCGGATGTCGCGAACGTATTGGTGCCGTCCAAAGTCTGCGAGAACCCCGTCATCGCGGTGCTGTCGATGGGGCTCACGCCGATGTTGCCGGTGATCGCGGAGGTCGGCACGTTGGTGATGCCGGCCAGCGCCAGGATGACGTAGTTCCCCGCCGTGCCGAGGTTCACGCAGTCCGCGCCCGCGCACACTGCGCCGGCCGGATCCACGACTACCGGGGGCGGGGCCGGGGCCGGGGACGCCGCAGCGACCGGGTCGTCGCTGCTGCTGCCGCATCCGGCCACCAAGAGTGCGGCCAGGGCGAATGCCGCGGGCCATGTTGCTTTCCTGCGATAAAGATCAATTCGGTTCATCTGTGTTCCTTTCGCTCCAGGGGAATTGGGTTCTTCGCTTGCTGCACTCGCAGTGTTCGGCATCGTCCGGAATTGTTCTGTTCGCTAGCGCACCCTGCGCGCTGCAATCGGTGCGTGAGCGGACTTAACGCTGCGCGGCGCAGCGCGCAAAGAAAAGGCCCGGCGACAGCGAAGCTGCCGTTGCCGGGCCCGGTACCTCAGGCGCCCATCGGGGAAGAGAGGGGAAGGTTGGGCGCCCGCAGCCAGTGTGCCCTCGTGGTTCGGCGCCGATCTGTTCGATAACGCACACAACCGGGCGGGTGCCCGTGGGCGCACCTACTTCTGCAGTTTCTCCCAGGCGGTCAGCTGCTTTTCCGCCTCGTCCTGCGACACGCCGTAGGTCTCCTGGATTTTTCCGGCAAGGCTGTCGCGCTTGCCCGCGATCACGTCGAGCTGGTCGTCGGTGAGCTTGCCCCACTGCTGCTTGACCTTGCCCTTGAGCTGCTTCCAGTTGCCTTCAATACGATCCCAGTTCATGCAGATTTCCTCTTGGTGGATTGACCAGCGGCACCGGGCGCGCACTTTGCGGCACGGCGTGCGGCTACTATCCACCGAGCCGCGCCTTTTCTCGGTGCGCTGGCGCGCACGCCAAGCCACCATGCGGCGCTACTTCACGATCCGCTCGCCGACCGTCTTGAGCGACTCGAGGCGCTCACCACCACCAGCGCCGCGGCACTGAGGAGGTCGGTAGCGATAGTGGCGATCAGAAGCGGCACATGCGGGCATTCCGACCAGGCTTACTTGCGCGCGCTGCCCGCGGCTTTGCCGCCGTTGCGCGAGACCTCGCTGGCGGCGCGCATGCCGTCTTCGACGCACGGCGCTTCCGCGAGCTCGATTTCCGCCAGCAGGCTGCGCTTGAGCGCCAGCATTTGCCGCGCCAGCTCGCCGAAGTCGAGCCTCGCCGCGCGCGCCCGCGGCAGTGTCTCGTCCTGTTCCTCGTCGAAATGCTGCAGGACGCGCTCGCCCAGCAGCTTGACCGTGGTGTCGTAGCGCCGGTCGTCGGCTTCCATGCACTCGAGTCGCCGCATCAGGTCCCGCATTCCCTGGTGTTCGCCCCCGGCCTCGCCGAGCGGGTCCCCGTCGCCAAGCGCAGCGCGCACCGCGGGGTAGAAGGCGTCTTCCTCGATCTGCATGTGCAGCGCCAGCTCGGCGCATACCTGCGCGCTCAACCGGCCCTTGCAGTCCTCGCCGGCTTCCAGCGCCACCAGCCGGTCGTAGTCCTCGAACATCGCCCGCAACTTCCTGTGGTCCTCCAGCAGGAACGCAATTGCATCCTGCGTCCCGTCGGCCCGGCTGCGTCTTCCCATTTCCGCCTCCCGCGCGTTGATGGGCGTCAGCGTTGCATCGCGCGCACGGCACCGCTGTGCGCTGACGCACAGAGTGCGCGCGCCCTGCGACGTGGGCGCGCCGAGGCGCGGACCCGGCGGCGGGAAACGCTACGCCGCGAGCAACGGCCCGTCTTCATCCCCGCGGTTCGGCCCGGTGACGGGATCGGCAGCCGCGAACAGGCGTTCGGCTTCGCGCCAGTCTGCGACCGCCCACCAGCCCTTCAGGTAGGCGGAGCGGCGGTTCTGATGCTTGAGGTAGTAGGCATGCTCCCAGACGTCGTTGACCAGGATCGGGCGCATGTCCTGCTGCATTGGATTGTCGTGGCCGGCGGTCGTCAGCACCACGCGCTTGCCTCCGCTGCGCCGGGTGCGCGCATCGATGTGCGGCTCGAGTGCCGCGTAGTCATAGGGCAATGCGGGCTACAGGTGGGTCACGGCCGCGCCGCCATGTACAGCGGCATCACCGTCGGCAGCAGCGACTGGATCGCCTGCACGCGGCTGGCGTCCGTCGGGTGGCTGCTGAGGAACTCGGGCGGCTGCGAGCCGCTCTTCGACTTGATCATCTTCTGCCACAGGCTCACCCCGGCACGCGGGTCGTAGCCGCCGCGCGCCGTGAGCTCCAGGCCCATGCGGTCGGCTTCGTTCTCGTCCGTACGGCTGAAACGGGTGGCGACGAGGGCCTGGTAGCCCACGGCGGCGGCATCGGCCGAGCCCTGCCCGAGGCCGAACAGCGCAGCGCCCAGGCCGATCGCCGCCTGTGCGGCGAGCGCTTGCGACACCTGCTCGCGCGAGTGCTCGCGCAGCGCGTGCGACATCTCGTGCCCAAGGACCACTGCGAGCTCGTCATCGCTCAGCTTGAGCTGCTTGGCGAGCCCGGTGTACACCATGATCTTGCCGCCGGGCATGCAGAACGCGTTGATCTGGTCGCTGCTGATGACGTTGACTTCCCACTTCCACGCCGGCGCGTCGGGACGGAAGATCCTGGTGTGCGGCGTGAGGCGGCCGGCGATCGCGCCGACCCGCTGCAGCAGGGCCCGATCCTGGTTGAGCGCGCCCTGCCCGGCGGCATCCGCCTTCAGCTTGGCGTAGCTCTGCGCCGCCATCTGGTCCAGCTCCTGCGACGACACCAGCAGCAGCTGCTTGCGCTCGGCGCCGACCGCGCCGCCTTTGGTCGTGGTGGCGCAGCCGCCGAGCATTGCCGATCCGGCAAGGCCCAGCGCCACGACGGTGATGCAACGGGCTGCGAACATGTTGTGCCCGCGCTATTTCTCGTCTTTCTTGTCTTTGCTGACCTGGTTGCCGATGACGCCGCCGACGACCGCGCCGCCGAGCGTCCCGGCGGCGCTGCCGCCCGTGAGCACTGCGCCGCCGACGGCGCCTGCGCCGGCGCCGACTGCGGTGCCCTTGTCACGCGCCGACATGCCGCTGCAGGCAGCCACGCCGAGCAGCAGTGCCGCGGCCAGCGTGCCCGCGACGAGTCCTCGCATCGGTGTCATCGGTTGCCTGCTCACTTCAGCCGCAGGTCGTTCTTGACGGAAGTGACGCCGCCGACGCTCTTGGCCACGGTGCCGGCCTGGGCGATGTCGGCACTCGAATCCACGAAGCCGCTCAACTGCACGCGGCCCTTGTAGGTCTCCACGCTGATCTGGTTCGACTTGAGCGATGCGTCGTTCAGGATCGCGGCCTTCACCTTGGTGGTGATCGCCGTATCGTCCATGTACTGTCCCGTGCTCTGGCTGGTGGGCGTGGCGGCGCAACCTGCCGCCAGTGTGATCGCGGCGGCGGCAAGCAATGCGCTGAAGCGGCTGACTGATTTCATTTGTGTGTTCTCCGGTTGTGTGCGCCTGCAGGCTAGTCATCGGCGCGCATCCGGTCTGTGCGTTGCCACGCCAAGCTCGCTTCGTGTACCGCCGCGCACGGATCCGCGCGCCCCGGCGCGGACCGGCCGCGGCGGACGGCGCCGTCCCGCCTAGGAGCCGAACGCCGGGTTGGCCGAGCTGATGTCGAATACGCCTGCGCCGCGCTCTACGGCGATGAGGCGCAGCAGCGGGGCGAGCTGCTCCTGCTGCGCGGCCGGCACGCGCGCCGTGGCGGCGAAGTTCGGCGGCGCGCCGCTCGACCAGGTGCCCTTGCCCTCCAGCCGCAGCGGGCCTTCGAGCGTGCTCAGCGCGGCCTGCACGACGGCGCCGGCGGCGGTGAAGCGCACTTCATAGTCGCCGAGGGGCGAGACCGGCGTCAGCGCCGAGCCGGCGGCGCGCCACTGCAGCGTTGCGGCGCCTTCCATGCGGCCGGGCTCGAGCGAGAGGTGCGAGATATCGACCAGCACGTCGCCGGTGAGGCGCAGCGGCGCGAGCCTGGGCATGCCCAGGCCCAGCGCTGCGGCCGGAAGCCGTGCGTGGACGGCGCCGATCTCCAGGCGCGAGAGCGAGATGGCGACCGGGAATGGCCGGTCGGCCTGGTCGAGCTCGACTTCAGCCACCAGGCGGCCGCGCCACAGCGACTCGGGCAGCACGCGCCAGGCGAGGCGCCTGGCGATGCCCGCCTTGCCGTGCGCATCGCGCGCCTCGATCCAGCCGGCGCCCGACCACAGGCTGCCCCGCGCTTCCGCCAGGCGCAGCGTGCCCTCGCCCATGCGCTGCAGGCGGGCGTCGATCAGCGTCGCCGGGGCGAGCGCGACAAGCGCCGTGGCATAGGCGGCCAGGCCGGACCCGGCCAGAATCCAGCGCTTCATTGCTGCCCGGAGCGCGCGAAGGTGGCGGTCACGCCGACCAGGCCCGGCGCGGCCAGCGCCTCGATGCGCGCGGCCTCGAGGCGCACGTGCTGCGCCTGCAAGGCCGCGACCCAGCCCAACCAGTCGGCGAAGCCTATTGCGCCGAACGCGATGCGCACGTGCTCGGCATCCGGCGCCTCGAGCAGCGTCAGCGCGCCCGACAGCTGCGCCGCGTCGACCCGCTCCTGGATCAGCGTGCGCAGATTGGCTGGCGATGCCACCGGCGCAGGTGCGGCGCGCAGGCGCTGGTGCTCGGCGGCCCGCTGCTCGAGGAGCGCCGCCTGCGTGCGCAGCGCCGCGATGCTCGCGTGCAACTGCCCGCGCGCGCGCGCTGCCGCGTGCAGCAGCCCCAGGTAGAGCGCCGCGCCCAGCACTGCGGCCAGCACGGCAATCACCAGGCGCTCGCGCGGCGCGCGCGACGCCCAGGCCTGGCGCAGCGCAGCCTTCATGAGACGCGCACCGTGATCAGCCTTGGCCCGGTAACGTCGGCGACCAGACCCGCCTGGATGAGGCGTGCCTGGGCGCGACGCAACGCGGCCGGCTCGGCCGTGACGAACTCGAGGGTCATGCGCCCGCTTTCGTACGACACGGTGCGCAGGCTGCCGGCCGGCAGTCCCTGCAGCCCGGCGGCGACCTGCTCGATCATCGGCGCGAAATCGCCGTCGTCGGGCAACCCCACCCGCTGGCGCGCCTGCGCGAGCTGGCGCCGCATCTGCAGCGCAGGATCCGCAATGGCCACGGCATCGGGAAAGACGCTGCGAAACCGCGCCTCCATCTGCGTGCGCACTGCCCGCTGCTCGCTGACGAGTCGCGCCCAGTCGATGATCAGCGCGGCGCCGTGGAAGGCCAGCGCCGCGCCGGCGATCAGCGCGGCCGGACGCAGGCTTGCCAGCGCTCCCGGGGCGAGGCGCCAGCGGCGGCGTTCCTGCGCCAGGCTGATGCCCGCCTCCTGCGGCGCCGTGCGCCAGCCCCAGGCGCCCTTGAGGTGCACGGGAATGCCCAGAGCGCGTTCCCAGGCGGCCGCGTCGGGTTCGGCTCCCGGCGTCAGGACGTAGACCGCGATCGCTGCGGGCCGCGCGCCGCGCGCCTGCGCCTCCTCGAGCATCATGCGCAGCGCGAGCGGCGGCGAGGCGTGATCGCCGCCGTCGGTCGCCGCGCCCTCGAACTCGCCGGCGCGCACGAACCCCTCGGCGCCGTCCCACGCCAGGCTCCACTCGCCGCCCGCAAGCGGCAGCAGCAGGATCTCCGAGTGCACCTCGTAGGCACGCAGGCCCGCGGCTTCGAGCGCATCGCGCCAGCGCTCGAG
>DASWBP010000378.1:0-2434 GCA_036390555.1 Burkholderiales bacterium
CAGGGCCGGCGCCAGGGGCGAGGGCGCGGGCGGCGCGCCCGCGGCCGATGCCGCGGCGGGAAGCGCCACGCCGCGCGGCGCCGGTGCGGGTGCCATCTCGCCGAGGTAGATGGCGCGCAGCGTCTCGGCCACCTTCACCGCGTCGGCGTTCTTCAGATACACCACGTGCAGGTTGCCCGCCGCGGTGGTCGGCGAGTCGAGCATCGCGGCGAGGGAGCGCAGCCGGGCGATGCGCGACGGGTTGTCCGACTGCGCCACCAGGCTGTTGGAGCGCGCATCCGCCACCACGCTCAGACGCTGCGAGGCGTCGGGCGCGGCGCCGGCGGCCGCCTGTCCCGGCGCGGCGAGCAGGCGGTTGACCGTGAGCGCGACATCGACCGCCGACGCATGCCGCAGCGGGATCATCACCGGGTCGCTGCCCCCCGGCTGGTCGATCGCGTCGATGATCTTCGCGATGCGCTGCAGGTTGCCCGCGTAATCCGTGATCACCAGGGTGTTGCTGCCCGCATAGACGGTGATCGGGTTCGCGGGCGCGATCAGCGGGCGCAAGGTCGGCAGCAATCCCGCCGCGGATTCGTGCGTAAGCGTGAACACCCGGGTCTGCATCTGGTCGCCGCTGCCGCGCGAGCCCTCCTGCGGGCCGATGGTGCGGCCCGGGTGGAGCTTCGCGTCGGCCTCCGGAACGATCTTCACGACGCCGCGATCCTCGACGGCAGCGAAGCCCTGCAGGCGCAGCGCCGAGAGGAACACCTCGTACACCAGGGCGCGCGCCATCGGCCGCGCCGAGACGATGCTGACGGTGCCCTTGACGCGCGGATCGATCAGGAAATTCTTGCCGGTGATCTCGCTCACCGCCCGCACCACGCCCTCGATGTCGGCGTTGACGAAGTTGAGCGTCACGGTGTCGGTGGCGGCGGGCTGCGCCTGCGGCCGGGCGTCCGGCGTGGAGGGTTGTGCCGGCGCCGGGCTGCCGGGTGCGGCGGGCTGCGCCTGCGCCTGACCGATCAGGGCCGCGGCGACGATCAGCACCAGATTCCCGCGAAGTCTCATTTCCCGCCTTTCTCCGGCAAGGCGAGCGTCTCGCGCGCGCCGTTGCGTAACACAACGATGTGATTCACGTGGACCTCCGCGAGCCGCAGGCCCGGCGCGATCTCGCCGCCCTCCAGCACGGCCACCGAACGCTTGCCGTCGAGGCGCAGCACCGCGTGTCCCTCCCGCCCGCCTGAGGCGGCCACCACGCCCATCAGCAGCAGCGCGCCCGAGCCGGTTGCGGCGGCGCTCGAGCCGTTCTGCGCGACGCCGAACAGGCCGGCGGCCGACGCCGTGCGGCCCGCGCCCTGCACGGCCGCCGGCGCACGCGGCGCGGCGGGCGGCGCAAACCACGCCCAGCTCCAGTACGCGAGCACCACGCCGAGCAGCGCCAGTGCGGCAAGGGTCACGGCAAACGCCGCCTTCTGCAATCGCATGCCACCCGCCAAATGGAGGCATCGTAGAGACGAGGCTGCGCGGCGTATGTACGGTGCCGAACAGTGGCGCCGAAGAATCGCTGCCGCCCGGTGCCGGCGGATGAGAGTCGCGGTGCCAGGCCGCCAAATGTGCGGTGCCGAACAGTGGCCGCCGGCGCGATGGCGTAATAAGGCGCAGGAGGCTCAGATGCGAGATCTGCGGGCGCAGCGTGGCTTCACGCTGCTTGAGATCATGGTGGTGGTCGTCATCCTCGGCATCCTTGCCGTGCTGGTGGTGCCGAAGGTCATCAGCCGCCCGGACGAGGCGCGGGCCATCGCGGCGAAGCAGGACATCGCGAGCCTGATGCAGGCGCTCAAGCTCTATCGGCTCGACAACCAGCGCTACCCTACGACCGAGCAGGGATTGCAGGCGCTCGTCGTGCGGCCGGCAGCCCCGCCGCTGGCGCCCAACTGGAAGGCCGGCGGCTATGTCGAGCGAGTGCCGAGCGACCCTTGGGGCAATCCCTACCGCTACCTGTATCCGGGCGTGCACGGCGAGCTGGACGTCTTCAGCCTGGGCGCCGACGGCACGGGTGGCGGAGAGGGCAGCGATGCCGACATCGGTTCGTGGCAGCTCTAGCTGCCGCGGCTTCACGCTGCTCGAGCTGCTGGTGGTGCTGCTGATCATGGGAATCATGGCCGGCATGGTCGGCGCCATCGTCCGTCCCGACGATCGCGCGCGGCTGCGTGTCGAGGCCGAGCGGCTGGCGCAGCTGCTCGAGCTCGCCGCCACGGAGTCGCGCCTCACGGGCAAGCGCATCGCCTGGACCGCCGACGGGGCGCAGTACCGGTTCTGGCGCTGGCGCGACGACGCGGGCTGGTCCGAAGCGGGCAGCGACGCGCTGCGCGCGCGCAGCCTGCCGCCGGGCATGGCGATGTCGGATCTGCGCATCGAGGGCGCGCCGGTGCCGGAGGGCATGCGCCTCGAG
>DASWBP010000379.1:0-24148 GCA_036390555.1 Burkholderiales bacterium
GGTGCGCGAAGCCCTCTCGGCGATCGGCGTGCAGGGGATCACGGTCACCGAGGTCAAGGGCTTCGGGCGCCAGAAGGGCCACACCGAGCTGTACCGCGGCGCGGAGTACGTGGTCGACTTCCTGCCGAAAGTGAAGATCGAAGCCGCGGTGAAGACCGAGCTCCTCGAGCGCGTCATCGAGGCGATCGAGAAGGCGGCGAACACGGGCAAGATCGGCGACGGCAAGATCTTCGTGTTCGACCTCGAGAAAGTCATCCGCATCCGCACCGGCGAGACCGATGCGGACGCGCTATAGGGAGATGCACATGAAGAAGCTGTTCGCATGGATCGCGCTCACCGCCTCGCTCGCTTTCGCGGGCGCGACGCTGGCGCAGGACAAGCCCGCCGCGGCGCCTGACAAGCCCGCGGCCACAGCAGCCGCGCCCGCGGCGGCCCCCGCCGCGGCGCCCGCGCCCAAGGTGGACAAGGGCGACACCGCCTGGATGATGGTGGCCACCGCGCTCGTCATCCTGATGACCATCCCGGGACTGGCGCTGTTCTACGGCGGCATGGTGCGCGCGAAGAACACGCTCTCGGTGCTCATGCAGGTGTTCGTCACCTTCTGCGTGATCGCCGTGGCGTGGGTGATCTACGGCTACTCGATCGCCTTCACCGGGGGCAACGCGTTCATCGGCGGCTTCTCGAAGCTGTTCCTTTCGGGAGTCACCGGCGAGTCGCTCGCGGCCACCTTCTCCAAGGGCGTGGCCATCCCCGAGCTCGCGTTCGTCGCCTTCCAGCTCACCTTCGCGGCGATCACCTGCGGCCTGATCGTGGGCGCCTTCGCCGAGCGCATCAAGTTCTCGGCGGTGCTGGTGTTCGCCGTGCTGTGGTTCACCTTCGCCTACGCGCCGATGGCGCACATGGTGTGGTACTGGGACGGGCCCGACGCGATCACCGACGCCAAGAGCCTCGACGCGGTCACGGCGGCGGCTGGCTGGCTCTGGCAGAAGGGCGCGCTCGATTTCGCGGGCGGCACCGTCGTGCACATCAACGCGGGGGTGGCGGGCCTCGTCGGCGCGTGGCTGATCGGCAAGCGCATCGGCTACGGCAAGGAAGCGATGCCGCCGCACAACCTGCCGCTCACCATGATCGGCGCGTGCCTGCTGTGGGTGGGCTGGTTCGGCTTCAACGCCGGCTCCAACCTCGAGGCGACCGGCACGGCGACCATCGCGTTCCTCAACACGATCGTCGCGACCGCGGCTGCGGTGGTGGCGTGGCTGCTGGTGGAAACGATGGCGCGCGGCAAGGCCTCGGCCCTCGGCGCCGCCTCCGGCGCCGTTGCCGGCCTGGTGGCTATCACGCCCGCTTGCGGCTTCGTCGGCACCATGGGGGGCCTGGTGATCGGCCTGGTGGCGGGCGTCGCAGGCTTCTGGGGCGTGAATGGCCTCAAGCGCCTGCTCGGCGCGGACGACTCGCTCGACGTGTTCGGCGTGCACGGCGTCTGCGGCATCGTCGGCGCGCTGCTCACCGGCGTGTTCGCGGCACCCTCGCTGGGCGGCTCGGGCATCTACGACTACGTCGCCAACAAGGCCGCCGCCGATTACTCGATCTGGGGCCAGGTCGTGACCCAGGGCACGGCCGTGCTCACCACGATCCTCTGGTCTGGGGTGGTCGCCTTCATCGCCTTCAAGCTGGTGGACATCACCATCGGCCTGCGCGTGACCGAGGAAGCAGAGCGCGAAGGCCTCGACACCACCTCGCACGGCGAGGCGGCCTACCGGATGTAGCAAGTCTCCTCCTAGGGCAGTCACTTTACGGGGCGCCGCAAGCGCCCCATTTTTTTCCCGCTCCCCTGCAGTTTGCTGCAGGCGGTCTCGCGCGGCCCGCCCGCCGCGCCGACGGCGGGCGGCCCTATACTGCGTAGCCGCAGATGAACGCCGCCGAGCACCTGCTGGGCGAAGCCGCGCTTGCGCGCCACGGCGCGCGCATTGCGCTCGCCTGCGGCGAGCGCAATCTCAGCTACGCGGCGCTCGCCGCCGACACGGCTCGCGCGGCGAACGCCCTGCGCGCGCGCGGCGTGCGCCCGGGCGACCGGGTGATGCTGTTGTTGCGCGACACGCCGGAATTCGCGGCCGCCTGGCTCGGCGCGGTGCGCGCCGGCGCGGTGGCGATCGGCCTGAACAGCAAGCTCGCGGAAGGCGACTACCGCCACATGGTCGCCGACAGCGACGCGCGCCTGCTCGTGGCGGACGAGCGGCTGCTCCCGGTGCTCGGGCCGCTCGCTGCGGAGCTCGCGGGCGAGCGCCGCCTCGTGCCGCTGCGCGAATGGCAGCAGCAGGTCGCCACTGCCGCGCCAGAGGGCGCCGCGCACCCGGCGCAGCGCGAAGACCCCGCGTTCTGGCTCTATTCCTCAGGCACCACCGGCCGGCCCAAGGGCATCGTGCACGCGCATCGCGCCATCCTCGCGGCCGGCCAGGCGCAGCGCGAGGTCGTGGGGCTGGGCGCGGCCGACCGCATCTTCACGACCTCGAAGCTGTTCTTCGCCTACGCGCTGGAGAACGGGCTGCTCGGGCCGCTCGCGCTCGGCGCCACCGCGATCCTGCATCCCGATTGGGTGGAGGTCGGCGAGGTCGAGGCGCTCATCGCGCGCCAGCAGCCGACGGCGATGTTCAGCGTGCCGACCTTCTACCGCCGGCTGCTCGCGCTGCCGGCGGAGCGGCTGGCGCCATTTCGCCGCGTGCGCCACTTCGTCTCGGCCGGCGAGCGGCTGCCGGCGCCCCTCGCCGACGCGTGGCGCGCGGCCGTCGGGCACCAGATCCTCACCATCTACGGGATGTCCGAGACGTTCTGCGTGATCATGATGACGCCGCCCGGTGCCACCGGCCCGCTGCGCAGCGGCAGGCCGCTCGCCGGCGTTGACCTGCGCTTGCTGGGCGAGGACGGGCGCGAAGCCGCGCCGGGCACGCAGGGCGTGCTGTGGGTGCGGCACCCGGCGCTCAGCCGCGGCTACGCCAACCGCCCCGAGGCGACGCGCGAGCAGTTCCGCGACGGCTGGTTCTGCACGCGCGACCTCTTCGTGCGCGACGGCGAGGGCAACTACTCGCACCAGGGCCGCAGCGACGAGCTGATGAAGGTCGCCGGGCAGTGGGTGCAGCCCGGGGAACTCGAGGAGGCGGTCAACGGCCTGCCGTCTGTGGCGGAAGCCGCCTGCGTGGCGGTGCCTGATGCGCAGGGCGCGGAGCGCCTGGCGCTGTTTGTCGCCGGGCGCGGCGGCGATGCGCAGGCCGCCGTCGCCGCCGCCGCGCAGGCCTGCGAGCAGAAGCTGCCGCGCCACAAGCGGCCCAAGTGGATCGAGCCGGTGCCCGAGCTGCCGCGCACCGCCACCGGCAAGGTGCAGCGCTTCAAGTTGCGCGAACTGCTGCTGCAGCGGCGCGGCGCCAAGGAATAGAATCCGCGTTTTTCCCGTAGAGGTTCCCATGGCTTTCGCTATCCCGATCTGGAATCCCCCTGCGCTGCCCATTGCCGGCAGCGGCGATCTCTTCCCGGTGCGCCGCATCTTCTGCGTCGGGCGCAACTACGCCGAGCACCAGAAGGAAATGGGCGGCAGCGGGCGCGAGCAGCCGTTCTTCTTCATCAAGAGCGCGCACTCGCTGGTGCCCAACGGCGGCAACGTGCACTACCCGCCGAAGACCGCCAATTACCACTACGAGACGGAGCTCGTCGTCGCCATCCACAAGGGTGGCCGCCGCATCGACGTCAAGCGCGCGAACGAGCACGTCTTCGGCTACGCGGTGGGCCTGGACATGACGCGGCGCGACCTGCAGCAATGGGGCAAGGACCACGGCCGGCCGTGGGACTTCGGCAAGGACTTCGACGAGGCGGCGCCCTGCTCGAGCCTCGTGCTCGCCGCCAAGATCGGCCACCCGAGCAAAGGCGCGATCTGGCTGCAGGTGAACGGCAAGCAGCGCCAGAAGGCCGACCTCGCCGACATGATCTGGTCGGTGCCCGAGCAGATCGCGTACCTCGCCGAGTACTACACGCTCGAGCCGGGCGACCTCATCTACTCCGGCACGCCCGCAGGCGTGGGTCCGGTGAAGCCCGGCGACGAGCTGCACGCGGGCATCGAGGGCGTGGGCGAGCTGAAGGTGAAGATCGTCCCCGCGCTATGAAGCTGTATGGCTACTTCCGCAGCTCGGCGGCATTCCGGGTGCGGATTGGCCTCAACCTCAAGGGACTCGCCTACGACCCGGTGTTCATCCACCTGGGCAAGGGCGAGCACCGCAAGCCGGGCTACGGCGCGCTAAACCCGCAGGGCCTGGTGCCCGCGCTGGAGGACGGCGGGCAGCTGCTGACCCAGTCGCTGGCGATTCTCGAGTATCTGGAGGAGACGCACCCGCAGCCGCCGCTGCTGCCGAAGGACCCCTTCGGGCGCGCGCGCGCGCGCAGCCTCGCCATGCTGGTCGCGTGCGAGATCCATCCACTCAACAACCTGCGCACGTTGACGCATCTGCGCAAGGCTCTCGGGCAGAACGAGGAGCAGGTAAACGCCTGGTACCGGCACTGGATCGCCGATGGCTTGGGCAAGCTCGAGGCGGCGATGGCGCAGACCCCCGGGACCGGCCGCTTCAGCCACGGCGAGGCGCCCGGCCTGGCCGACTGCTGCCTGGTGCCGCAGGTGTTCAACGCGCAGCGCTACCAGTGCGACCTCACGCCGTACCCGACGGTGATGCGCGTGTTCGACGCCTGCATGCAACTTGATGCATTCGATCGTGCGCAGCCGGGCAAGCAGCCCGACGCCGAATAGCGCGACAATCCGCCCCGGGAAAATCGCGCCGCAGGAGGAGATCGCCGCCGCCATGAGCAAGGTCCAGGCTTACCGCAGGTTCCATCCGGGCACGCAGCCCGAGTACGACTTTCCGTTCTATGCGTCGACCGCCAAGCGCCATCCGACGCAGCCGCTGGTGATCGTGCCGCAGACGCTCTCCGAGATCACCGGGCCGGTGTTCGGCTGGGACGATCTCAAGCCGACCGACAACGACCTTACGCGCCAGCACAAGAGCGACCCGCTCGGCGAGCGCATCATCGTCAGCGGCCGCGTGCTCGACGAGAACGGCCGGCCGATGCCGCACACGCTGGTGGAAGTCTGGCAGGCGAACGCCGCGGGGCGCTACCCGCACAAGAACGACACGCATAACGCGCCGGTGGATCCGAATTTCTCCGGCGCGGGCCGCACGCTCACCGACGCCGAAGGGCGCTATCGCTTCGTCACCATCCGGCCGGGCGAGTATCCATGGCGCAACCATTACAACGCCTGGCGCCCGGCGCACATCCATTTCTCGCTTTTCGGCCGCGCGTTCCTCACGCGCATGGTGACGCAGATGTATTTCCCGGGTGACCCGCTGCTCGAATACGACCCGATGTACATGAGCGTCCCCGACCCGAAGGCGCGCGTGCGCCTCGTCTCGCAATTCGACTGGGAGAACACGGTGCCCGAGCACGCGCTCGCCTACCGCTTCGACATCGTGCTGCGCGGCCGCGAGGCCACGCCGATGGACAAGTCGCCGGGGGAATGAGATGAGCCTGTTCGCCAGCGGTTCGCAGACGGTCGGCCCCTACCTGCACATCGGGCTCACCTGGCTCAATACCTCGAAGATCGCGGGGCCCGGCGTCAAGGGCGAGCGCGTCACCATCCAGGGGCGGCTGCTCGATGGCGACGGCACGGGCGTGAGCGACGGCCTCATCGAGATCTGGCAGGCGAACGCCGAGGGCAAGTACGCCCACCCGGAAGACCACCAGAAGAAGACGCTGGAGAAGGGCTTCCGCGGCTTCGGGCGCATTCCGACGGACGCCAGAGGCGCGTTCAGATTCACCACCATCAAGCCCGGCGGCGTGCCAGGCCCCGACGGCAAGCCGCAGGCGCCGCATCTCAACGTAACGGTCTTCATGCGCGGCCTGCTCAAGCAGCTTTCCACACGCCTTTACTTCCCTGGCGAGGCGGCCAACGCGCGCGATGCGGTGCTCAAGCTCGTGCCGGCGGCGCGCCGCGGCACGCTGATCGCGCGCCGCAAGGCGAAGGGCGTGCTCGAGTGGAACATCGTCCTGCAGGGCAAGGACGAAACGGTGTTCTTCGACTTCTGAGTCTCGACCTCGCCTTCGCCGACGAGCGCTGTGCCGAGCTGCTGTCGGACCGGCAACTGCTCGCGGCCATGGCGCGCTTCGAGGCGGCGCTGGCGCGCGCCGCGGCGCGCGTGGGCCTTGTGCCGCCCGAGCATGCGCAGACGATCGCGCGTGTCTGCGAGCGCGCCGAGTTCGACGCGCTCGCACTCGCGCGCGCCGCGCGCACCGCGGGCGCGCTCGCCATCCCCTTCGTGCAGGTCCTCACCGCGCAGGTGGCGGCCGTGTCGCCGGAAGCGGCACGCTTCGTGCATTCCGGCGCCACCAGCCAGGACGTCACTGATACGGCGGCAGCGCTCTGCCTGCGGCGCGCCGGCGAGCGCCTGGCGGCGCTGGCCACCCGCGCGGGCGATGCCTGCGCGCAACTCGCCGAGCGCCATGCGCGCACGCCGATGGCGGCGCGCACGCTGCTGCAACCGGCGATCCCCGTGCCTTTCGGCTGGAAAGCGGCGGTGTGGCTCTCCGGGCTCGCGCGCGCACGCGCGCGCCTGCCTGCCGCACTCGCGCAGGCCTGCACGCTGCAGTTCGGCGGCGCGGGCGGCACGCTTTCAGCCTTCGGCGCACAGGGCGATGCGCTCGGCGACGCGCTTGCCGCGGAGCTCGACCTGCCCCGCCCGGCGATCCCGTGGCACAGCGCGCGCGATGCCTTCGCGCGCCTCGGCGCCGAAATGGCGATCCTTGCGGGCACGGCGGGCAAGATCGCGCGCGACGTCTCGCTCCTGATGCAGCCCGAGGTGGGCGAGGCGGCCGAGCCCGCGGGCGCAGGCCGCGGCGGCTCCTCGAGCCTGCCGCACAAGCGCAATCCCACGGGGAGCCTGCTTGCGCTCGAGGCGGCGCAGCGCACGCCGGGCCTCGCCGCGACGCTGCTTGCGCAGCTCGCCCCCGAGCACGAGCGCGGCCTCGGCCAGTGGCAGAGCCAGTGGTTCACCCTGCGCGAGCTCGCCTGCGCGGCGGCAAGCGGCGTCGCGGCGATGGCCGAGGTGCTCGAAGGCCTCGAGGTGGATGCGGCGGCGATGCGCCGAAATCTCGAGCGCACCCGCGGCCTCGTATTCTCCGAGGCGGTGGCCGTGCGCCTGGCGCGCACGCTCGGCAAGGCGGCCGCGCACCAGTTGACCGAGAAGCTCTGCGCGCAGGCGCTGCGCGAAGGCAAGGCGCTCGCGGACGTGCTGCGCGCCGATGCCGAAGCCGCGCGCGCCATTCCGGCGCAGGAACTCGCGGATCTGTTTGACGCCGAGAAGGCCTTTGGCAGCGCGCCCGCGATGATCGCGCGCACGCTCGCCGAGTGGCAGGCGGTGCGAATTACTTAGCGCGGAACAGCGTCTTCAGCTCTTCCGGAATCGTCTCGCCGCGCAGGCGCGAGCCCGGTCCCTTTTCGAAGCGGCCCCAGACGCGCGTTTCGCTGCCGCGCGCAAGCTGCATGCCATCGGCGCGCAGCACCTCGTGCGCAAGCGTGAAGGATTTGCCGCCGAAGCGCGTGA
Organism: Burkholderiales bacterium; assembly: GCA_036390555.1. Lineage (GTDB taxonomy): Bacteria > Pseudomonadota > Gammaproteobacteria > Burkholderiales > SG8-39 > JAABQT01. The sequence goes on from DASWBP010000379.1 coordinate 7,632, forward strand.
TGCGCGAGCGCACCTCGCAGTGGTCGCCCTGCTCGGCGGGATACAGGAACTGGCAGTCCGCCGAGATGAGCGGCATGGCAAGGTTTTCGGCGCGCATGCGCTTGGCGGGATAGCCGACGCTGGCGAAGAACGCCCAGCAGGCCGAGTCCATCCAGCGGAAGTAGGTGGGATAGAAGATGATGCCCGCCGGGTCGCAGTCGCCCCAGTGCACCTGGCAGGGGAAGGTCGCCACGATGGAGCGGAACTCGGCGTCGTTCATCGCGTGGAATGTTATCAGCGCACCTGGCGCGCGTGCGTCTCGCGCGTGGCGAGCGCGCAGGCGAGCGACACCGCAAGCCAGCCGAGCAGCAGGAGGAACGCGTCGCGCCAGGCTTGCGCGCCGTAGGCGCGCGCGTTCAGGTAATTGGTCTCGCCCATCCAGCCTGCATCGAGCAGCACGCCGATCAGCGGCTGCAGCAACATCGCGCCCGTCATCGAGCCCATGTTGGCCACGCCCGTCGCAGTGCCCGCGAGGCGCGCGGGCACGGATTCCTTGGCATAGGCGAAGCCGATCACCATGCAGCCCGAGACGAAGCCCGCGGCGACGAGCAGCGCCAGCAGCACGTTGGGGGTCGGATGCGCGAGCACGACCAACGACCACAGCACGAGCGCCGAGAGCGCGCCGATCACGTACAGGGGCTTTCGCTCGCGCATGCGGTCGGAGAACGCGCCGAACAGCGGCCCGCCAAGCGCCCAGGCAAGCATCAGCGCCGAGCAGTAGAACGCCGCACGCGCTGGCGTGAAGCCATAGACCGAGACGAGATAAGGCACGCCCCACAGGCCGCCGAAGGCGATGGTGGCGCCGCTGATACCCTGCGGCGCTACGAAGATGAGCCAGGTGTTGCGATAGCCAAGCACCTCGGCCAGTCCCTGCCAGACGGAAGCGCGCGCCGCGCCCGCCAGCTGCGGCGGCGCATAGCCCGAGTAGCCGCGCTCGGCGGGATCGTCGCGCACCACGATCCAGATCACCGCGCAGATCGCTGCGGTGGCGAGCGCCACGGCGAGCATCACGGGACGCCAGCCGAATGCGCCGACGGCGGCCGCGAGCGGCACGCCCGCGCTCACCGCGCCGCTCATGCCGGCGGCGAGCGCGAGGCCGCTGGCGAGCGCGAAGCGCTGCGGGGGCAGCCAGTGCGCGGCGAGCTTGAGCGTGCCCACCCAGGCCACGCCCACCGCGCCGCCAATCAGCAGCCGCCCGAGATGCGCGACGTAGAGATTCGGCGCGAGCGCGAACAACAGCCCGCCGACCGCGGCCACGGCCGCGCCGGCCGCGAGCACGCGCCGCGCGCCGAAGCGGTCCGCCATGAGGCCGGTCGGGATCTGCATGGCGACGTAGCCGTAGAGGTAGAAGGCGGAGAGGTTGCCGAGGCCGGCGGCGGCGAGCGTGAATTCCGCCATCAGCTCCTGCGTCATCACCGCCGGGGCGACGCGCTGGAAGAAGCCCGCGAGGTAGAGCGAAGCGCCTAGCGCCCAGATGCCCCAGGCGAGGCGCGCCGGCGGGTGCATGCCAGGAGGCGCGCCGGCCAAGGGATGCTTCGCGGCGCTGGCCCGCGGCGCTGCCTAGCGGGCTAGCACTGCTCCCAGGGCAGGCCTTCGAAGCGCCAGCCGGCGAGCGAGTTGCGCTGGTGGCTATCGTTCAGCTCGCCCTCGAAGCCGTGCAGCACGTTGTAGACCTGCGTGAAGCCCGCGCGCTCGAGCTCTTCGCCCGCTTCCTTCGAGCGGTTGCCGCTGCGGCAGATGAGCACGATGGGGCGCGTGGCGTGGTTGGTGCCGGCGAGCTTCTTCACCTGACCGACGAAATGCGGATTCACGGCCCAATCCGGTCCATCGTTCCAGGCGACGTGCAGCGCGCCGACCGGGTGGCCGACGAACAGGTACTCCATCTCGCTGCGGCAGTCGATGAACAGCGCGTCCGCGTGCTGCTTGAGGAACTGCTGCGCGCGCTTGGGCTCGAGATGTTCCATGGGGGAGGGGATTATACGCGTAAGCAATTGACACAGCAGGGGTTACCGGGGCACACTGCGGCCTCGCGCCGATTTGATGTTCAGCTTGCGGGCGCGTTACAAATACCGCTAAAGAGACGTGCTCCGACGCCCGTTTCCGCGCAAGCCGAACGGGCGTTTTGTTTTTCAGGGACCCGATGACGCATAGCGACCGCAGCGCGCAGCTTCGTGCCCTCCTCGCGGAGAGGATCCTCGTGCTCGACGGCGCGATGGGCACCATGATCCAGCGCGAGCGCCTCTCGGAGGCGCAGTTCCGCGGCGAGCGCTTTCGCGACTGGCCGCGCGAGCTGCGCGGCAACAACGACCTGCTGGCGCTCACCCAGCCGGACCTCATCCGGCGCATTCACGCGCAGTACCTCGAAGCGGGCGCCGACATCATCGAGACCAACACCTTCAATTCCACCGCCGTATCCATGGCCGACTACGGTATGGAAGCGCAGGTCGCCGAGCTCAACCTCGCTGCGGCGCGCCTTGCCGTCGCGGCCGCGCGCGAATGGCAGGCGAAGGATCCGCAGCGCCCGCGCTTCGTCGCGGGCGTGCTCGGTCCGACCACCAAGACGGCGTCCATCTCGCCGGATGTCAACGACCCGGGATTCCGCGCCATCGACTTCGACCAGCTGGTGGCGGCCTATGCCGAGGCGGCGGCAGCGCTCGCGGAAGGCGGCGTCGACCTGTTCCTCGTCGAGACGGTATTCGACACGCTGAACGCCAAGGCGGCACTCTTTGCGCTCGAGGAGCTGTTCGAGAAGCGTGGCGCGGCCCTGCCGGTGATCATCTCGGGCACCATCACCGACGCCTCGGGACGCACGCTCTCCGGCCAGACGACCGAGGCGTTCTACAACGCGGTGCGGCACGCGCGCCCTCTCGCGCTGGGCCTCAATTGCGCGCTCGGCGCGAAAGAGCTGCGCCCGCACGTCGAAGAGCTCGCCGCGATCTCGGAGGCCTACGTCTCCTGCCACCCGAACGCAGGCCTGCCCAACGCCTTTGGCGAGTACGACGACACGCCGCAGAACATGGCGGCGATCATGGGCGAGTGGGCGAGGAACGGCTGGCTGAACATCGCCGGCGGCTGCTGCGGCACGACGCCCGAGCACATCCGCGCGCTGGCCGAAGCGGTGCGCGGCGTGGCCCCGCGCCGGCTGCCCGAGCTGCCGAAGAAGCTGCGCCTCGCGGGGCTCGAGCCGCTCAACGTCGGCCCCGAGTCGCTGTTCGTCAACGTCGGCGAGCGCACCAACGTCACGGGCTCGAAGGCCTTTGCGCGCCTCGTCCTCGCCGGCAACTACAGCGAAGCGCTCACCGTCGCGCGCCAGCAGGTGGAGAACGGCGCGCAGGTGATCGACATCAACATGGACGAGGCGATGCTCGATTCGGAGGCCGCGATGCAGCGCTTCCTGCGCCTCGCGGCCGCGGAGCCCGACATCGCGCGCGTGCCGGTGATGATCGACAGCTCGAAGTGGCGCGTCATCGAGGCGGGCCTCAAGTGCGTGCAGGGCAAGTGCATCGTCAACTCGATCAGCCTGAAGGAGGGCGAAGCGGAATTCCTGCGGCAGGCGCGCCTTGCGCGCCGCTACGGCGCGGCGGTGGTGGTGATGGCCTTCGACGAGCAGGGCCAGGCCGACACGCTCGCGCGGCGCACGGCGATCTGCCAGCGCGCCTACACGCTGCTCACGGCGCAGGCGGACTTTTCGCCCGAAGACATCATCTTCGACCCGAACATCTTCGCCGTCGCCACGGGGCTGGAGGAGCACGCGAACTACGCCTTGGACTACATCGAGGCGGCGCGCTGGATCCGCGGGCAGCTGCCGCACGCGCAGGTCTCCGGCGGACTCTCCAACCTCTCGTTTTCCTTCCGCGGCAACGACGCGGTGCGCGAGGCGATGCACACTGCATTCCTCTATCACGCGATCCGCGCCGGCATGACGATGGGCATCGTCAACGCGGGCCAGCTCGGCGTCTACGAGGAGATCGAGCCGCAGCTGCGCGAGCGGGTGGAGGACGTGATCCTCAACCGCCGCGCCGACGCCACCGAGCGGCTGATCGAATTCTCCGGCACGGTGAAGGCGGGAGGCGGCAAGGCGGCAAAGGAGGACGACGCCTGGCGGCGCGGCACCGCGCGCGAGCGCCTGGTGCACGCGCTGGTGAACGGCATTGCCACGCACGTCGTCGCCGACACGGAGGAAGCGCGGCTGGCCGCCGCGCGGCCGATCGAGGTGATCGAAGGCCCGCTGATGGACGGCATGAACGTGGTGGGCGACCTGTTCGGCGCGGGCAAGATGTTCCTGCCGCAGGTGGTGAAGTCCGCGCGCGTCATGAAGCAGGCGGTGGCGCATCTCGTGCCTTATATCGAAGCGGAGAAGGCGAGAAGCGGCGAAGCGGGACGCGCGAAGGGCCGCATCGTGATCGCCACCGTGAAGGGCGACGTGCACGACATCGGCACGAACATCGTCGCGGTGGTGCTCCAGTGCAACAACTACGAGGTGGTGAACCTCGGCGTCATGGTGCCCGCGCAGAAGATCCTCGACACCGCGCGCGCGGAGAACGCCGACGCGATCGGCCTCTCGGGCCTCATCACCCCGTCGCTCGAGGAGATGGCGCATGTGGCCAAGGAGATGGAGCGAGAGGGCATGACGCTGCCGCTGCTCATCGGCGGCGCGACCACTTCGCGCGTGCATACTGCGGTGAAGATTGCGCCGCAGTACTCCGGCCCGGTGGTCTACGTTCCCGACGCTTCGCGCTCCGTGACGGTGGCGCAAAGCCTCCTGTCGCCTGACAGCCGGGCGGCGTATATGAAAGAGGTGAGCGCTGACTACGCCAGGATTCGCCAGCAGCACGCCGACAAGAAAGGGCCCGGGCCGCTGCTGGCGATCGCGCGCGCACGCGAGCTCGGACATGCGGCCGACTGGTCTGCCTATACGCCGCCGCGGCCCGCGAAGCCGGGCCTGACCGTATTGAAGAACTATCCGCTGGAAAAGCTCGTGCCCTATATCGACTGGGGTCCGTTCTTCCAGACGTGGGAACTCTCCGGCGCCTACCCGGCGATTCTCGAAGACCCGGTGGTGGGGGCGGAGGCGACCAAGCTGCTGGCCGACGCGCAGGCGTTCCTCAAGCGCCTGATCGAAGGCCGCTGGGTGCGCGCGAGCGGCGTGCTGGGCCTGTTTCCCGCCGCGCGCGTCGGCGACGACATCGAGGTGTATCGCGACGAGTCGCGGCGCGAAACGCGCATGACCTGGCACAACTTGCGCCAGCAGAACCAGAAGCCGGCGGGGCGCGCCAACCAGTGCCTCGCGGACTACGTCGCGCCCAAGGATTCCGGCGTGCCGGACTGGATCGGCGCCTTCGCGGTCACCGCGGGCCTCGGCATCGAGAAGAAGCTCGCCGAGTTCGAGCGCGCGCACGACGACTACGCGGCGATCATGCTCAAGGCGCTCGCCGACCGCCTTGCCGAGGCATTCGCCGAACACCTGCACGAGCGCGTGCGGCGCGAGTACTGGGGCTATGCGCCCGGCGAAGCGCTCGACAGCGCCGCGCTCATCGCCGAGAAATACCGCGGCATCCGGCCCGCGCCCGGCTATCCCGCGTGCCCGGACCACACGGAGAAGGGCACGCTCTTCGCCCTGCTCGACGCCGAGGCGAACGCGGAGATGCGGCTCACCGAGTCCTACGCCATGCTGCCTGCCGCGGCCGTTGCGGGCTTTTACCTCTCGCATCCCGACGCAGGCTACTTCGCAGTCGGCAAGATCGGCCGCGACCAGGTGGAGGACTACGCGCGGCGCAAGGGCATGCGCACCGAGGAAGCCGAGCGCTGGCTCGCGCCGTATCTCGCCTACGACCCGGACGCGCGCGTCAAGGCTGCCTAGGCGCGCGCTGCGCGCAGGGTCGCTCGCTATAATGCCGCGCGAACCGCAACCGGAGACTCCAGCATGGGCAAGGGCGACAAGCGCACGCGCAAGGGCAAGATCTACAAGGCCAGCTACGGCAAGAAGCGGCCGCACCGCGAAAAGAAGGCGAAGAAGGCGGCCTGAACCCGAAGCTGCTCGTTGTGCTCGGCGCGCTGCTCGCCGCAGCGGGCGTCGCGCTTGGCGCGTTCGGCGCACATGCGCTGAAGGCGCGCCTGCCGGCGGAGCTACTCGCCGCCTGGAACACCGCCGTGCAATACCATCTGTGGCACGCGCTCGGCCTGATCGCCGTGGGGCTTGCCGCGGCACTCGTCGCCGATGGACCGTGGCTGCGCGCCGCGGGCGCCCTGCTCGTTGCAGGCATCCTGCTTTTCTCGGGCAGCCTCTATGCGCTGGCGCTGGGCGCGCCCAAGGGGCTCGGCCTGCTCACGCCCTTCGGCGGTGTATCCCTGATTCTCGGCTGGCTTGCGCTGGCCGTGGCCGTGCTGCGCGCCTAGCGCAGGGGTCGCCAAGCGGCGTGCGTACGGCGCGCGCCCTAGCCGGGCGGCGCGCCGACGAGCTCCACGCTCTGCGACAGCGGCCATTGGCCCAGCACGCGCTGCAGCGCGGCAAGGTGGCTCGCGTCGGGCAGCTCGATCACGATGCCGCGCGGCCTCTGCTGCCGAATGAGGCCCACCAGCGCCACCTGCATCTCGACGCGCGCCGTGCAGCAGGGGCAGCCGCGCGTCTTCAGCACCGCCCAGCCCGTGGGGAGGTCCGTGGGCGGCGCCTGCGCCACCCTCACCGGCACACGGCTCACTTGCGCCAGAACGCCGGCGTGAGCACCACCAGCAGCGTGAACAGCTCCAGGCGCCCGAGCAGCATGGCGAAGGAGCAGATCCAGGTCTGGAAGTCGCTGAGCACCTCGTAGGTGGAGGCGGGCCCCACCTGTGCAAGGCCGGGACCGGTGTTGTTCATCGACACCACCGCCGCCGAGAAGGCCGTCACCACGTCCGCGCCGCTCACGGTCAGCAGCAGCGTGAAGATGATGATGCAGGAAACGTAGACGAACACGTAGGCGAGCACCGCGAACACCACGTTGTTCTCGACGGTCTGGCCGCCAAGCTTCACCGGGTTGAAGACGCGCGGATGGATGATGCGCAGCAGCTCCCGGAACACCTGCTTGAAGAGGATCTGCGCGCGGATCATCTTCATGCCGCTGCCGGTCGAGCCCGAGCAGCTGGCGAAGCTGCACAGGAACAGCATCCACAGCGGCGCAAAGATCGGCCAGAGGTTGTAGTCGGTATTGGCGTAGCCGGTGGTGGTCGCCACGGAGACCACGTTGAAGGCGGCATAGCGCAGCGCCGTGCCGAAATCCCTGTAGGTGCCCGCCCAGACGAGATAGGTTGCGACGCCGATCACCGAGACCAGCACCACGCCGAGGAACGCCTTTGCCTCCGGATCCACGCGGTAGGCGCGCAGGGAGCGCCGGTGCCAGGCGAGGAAATGCGTGGCGAAGTTGATCGCCGCGATCAGCATGAAGACGATCGCCACCGCCTCGATGCGCGGCGAGTTCCAGTGCGCGAAGCTCGCATCGTGGGTCGAGAAGCCGCCCAGGCCCATGGTGGTGAAGGCATGCATCACCGCGTCGAGCCAGCTCATGCCGGCCCAGTGGTAGGCCAGGCCGCAGGCCACCGTCAGCGCGAAGTAGACGAACCACAGCCCTTTTGCGGTTTCCGCGATGCGCGGCGTGAGCTTGGTGTCCTTCATCGGGGTGGGCGTCTCCGCCTTGAAAAGCTGCGAGCCCCCCACGCCCAGCAGCGGCAGGATGGCTACCGCCAGCACGATCACGCCCATGCCGCCCAGCCAGATCATGAAGCCGCGCCAGATGTTGAGCGAGGGCGGCAGGTGATCCAGCCCAGAGAGCACCGTGGCGCCGCTCGCGGTGAGGCCCGAGACCGCCTCGAAATAGGCGTCGGTAAAGGACAGCCCCGGCAGCTGCTGCAGCAGCGGCAGCGTGGCGAACGCGGGCAGCACCGTCCACACGAGCGCCACAAGCAGGAAACCGTCGCGCACCTGCAACTCGCGGCCGGCGCGATGCGTCGCGCCCCACAGCGCGGCGGCGGCGATCAGGGTGACGGCGAGCGACTCGACGTAGGCTGCGGCCACGCCGTCGCGAAAGCCGAGCGAGAAGGCGAGAGGCACCAGCATGCTGGCCGCGAACAGCAGCAGCACCAGCGACAGCACGTGCAGGACGGCGGCGAGGCGCAAGGGGCGGGGGCTAGAGGAAGCGCGCGCCGACCTGGAACAGCTTCTCCACGCGCGGCATCGTCTTCTTGTCGGTGACGAAGACGATGACGTGGTCCTCGGCCTCGATGCGCGTGTCGTGGTGGGCCATCAGCACCTCGCCGCCGCGCACCACGGCGCCGATGGTGGCGCCGGCGGGCAGCTCGATCTCCTCGACGCGCCGGCCGGTGACGCGGCAGGAGTCGCGGTCGCCGTGCACCACGGCCTCGAGCGCCTCCGCCGCGCCGCGCCGCAGGCTGTGCACCGCCACCACGTCGCCGCGGCGCACGTGCGCGAGCAGCTTGCCGATGGTGGCCTGCGCAGGCGAGATGGCGATGTCGATCTGGCCGCTTTGCAGCAGGTCCACGTAGCTGCGGCGGTTGATGAGCGCCACCACGCGGCGCGCGCCCATCCTCTTGGCGAGCAGGCAGCTCATGATGTTGTTCTCGTCGTCGTTGGTCACCGCGACGAACAGGTCCATCTGGGCGATGTTCTCCTGCTCGAGCAGCTCCTCGTCGGTGGCGTCGCCGTTGAGCACCAGCGCGCGGTTGAGCTTCGCCGCCAGCCCCTCGCAGCGCCGCTTGTTGTGCTCGACGACGCGCACCGAGTAGCCGCCCTCCAGCGCGCGCGCCAGGCGCATGCCGATGTTGCCGCCGCCCGCGATCATCACGCGCTTGACCGGCTGGTCCATGCGGCGCAGCTCCTTCATCACCTGGCGGATGTTGTCCGAGGCCGCCAGGCAGAACACCTCGTCGCCGTCCTCGATCAGCGTGTCGCCGTCGGGCAGCACCGCGCTGTCGCGCCTGAAGATGGCGACGATGCGCGTGTCGATGTTGGGGATGTGCTTGCGGATCTCCTTCACCGGGTGCCCGACCATCGGCCCGCCCTGGTAGGCGCGCACCGCCACCAGGCTCACGCGGCCGTCGGCGAAGTCGAGCACCTGCAGGGCCTCGGGGAACTCCACCAGCTTGACGATGTAGTCGGTGAGCACCTGCTCGGGGCAGATCGACAGGTCGACGTCGAAGCCATCCGGCCCCAGGACCCTCGGGTCATCGAGCAGGTCGGTGGCGCGGATGCGCGCGATGCGCCGCGGCACGTTGAACATGCGCGCCGCGAGCTTGCAGGCGACGAGGTTGGTTTCGTCGGACTGCGTCACGGCGATCAGCAGGTCGGCGTCGTCGATGCCCGCCTCGACGAGCACCGACGGATGCGCCGCGCTGCCGGTCACCGTGCGCAGGTCGAGCCGGTCCTGCAGCGCGTGCAGGCGCGCCGGGTCGGTGTCCACCACCGTGATGTCGTTCTGCTCGGACACCAGGCTCTCTGCGACCGTGCCGCCGACCTGGCCGGCGCCCAGAATGATGACTTTCATCTAGCCCTCTTCGCGCTTGCCGACCGGCAGGCCGAGCGCCTTCAGCTTGCGATACAAGTGGGTGCGCTCCAGGCCGGAGCGCTCCGCCACCCGCGACATGCTGCCGCGCTCGCGCGCGAGCAGATTCTCGAAGTACACGCGCTCGAACGCCTCGCGTGCCTGGCGGTAGGGCTGATCCAGGCCCAGCTCCGGCGCGCCGAGTTGCGCGCCCTGTGCGGTGAGCACGCGCTCGACGTCCTCGCTGCCCACCTCCTCGGCGAGCGCGGTGATCGCCAGGTTCTTGACGACGTGCTCGAGCTCCGCGAGGTTTCCAGGCCAGCGGTGCTGGCGCAGCGCATTGAGGGCGGCGACCGACAGGCGCCGTGCGGGGCAGGCGCGCGCCTCGACGAGCTGCGTGAGCATCTGCGCGGCAAGGTCGGGCACGTCTTCGACGAAGTCGCGCAGCGCCGGTAGCCGCAGGGTCAGCTCCGCGAGCCGCTCGACCAGGGCGGCGTCGTAGCCACAGCGCTCGATGAGCGCGCGCGCGTCCACCGGCGAGAACGAAACCAGCCGCGCCTTGTGCTTGTCGGCGCGCGCCAGCAGGAACTGCAGGTTGCGCTGCTCGCCGCGCGACAGCCGCGTGAGGTCCGGCAGGAAGAGGATCCCGCCCGCCGCGCGCGCCAGCAGCTCGGTAGAGGCGTCGGCGAGCAGCTCGGCGCCGGCGAGAAAGGGCGCCCCGGGCGCGGCGAGCTGGCGCGCGAAGACCTCCGGCTGCATGCCCGGCTCGCCGCGCAGCATGAGCGGCGCCGTGGTCTGCGAGAGCTGGGCGAGGCGCTTGCGCAACTCGGCAAGCGCCGCCGAGCGCCCCAGCGCCGCAAGCGACAGCGGCTGCGGCGCGGCAAGCTCGTGGTGGCGTAGCGCGCGCTTCACCGTGGCGAGCAGCCGCTGCAGCGCGATCGGCTTTTCCAGGTAATCCAGCGCGCCGATGCGCGTCGCCTCGACCGCCGTCTCGATGGTGCCGTGTCCGGACATCATCACCACGGGCATGGTGAGCTGGCCGCCTGCCGCCCATTCCTTGAGCAGCGTAATGCCGTCGGTGTCGGGCATCCAGATGTCCAGCAGCACGAGGTCGGGGCGGCCGGACTCGCGCGCGCGGCGCGCGGCGCCCGCGCTCTCGGCGAGCTGCACGCTGTGGCCCTCGTCGGACAGGATCTCCGAGAGCAGCTCGCGGATGCCCACCTCGTCGTCGACCACCAGGATCTGCGCCATAGCCGGCTCAGGCCGCCTCGGCGAGCGGCAGCAGCACGCTTACCGAGGCGCCGCGCTGCGGGCGGTTCTCGATGGCGATCGAGCCGTGGTGCTCGTCGACGATCTTCTTGACGATGGCGAGCCCCAGCCCGGTGCCGCGCGGCTTGGTGGTGACATAGGGCTCGAACACGCGCGTCATCAGCTCCTCGGGAAAACCGTCGCCGTTGTCGGTCACCGACAGGCGCACGCGGTCGCCGGCGAGCTCGGTGCAGACTTCGACGGCGGGCTGCGGCCGCGGCTCCTTGCGGTTCTCCAGCGCGTCTTGCGCGTTCTGCACCAGGTTGTGGATCACCTGGCGGATCTGCGCCGAGTCGGCCCACACCGGCGGCAGCGCGGGGGTGAGGCGCCGGGCGATCGGTACGCGCGAATGCTCGTAGAGCGCCAGGACGTCGGTGACCAGCGCGTTCAGGTCGAGCAATGCGGGCACCGGCGCGGGCAGGCGCGCGTAATCGCCAAAGTCGTCCACCATGGACTTCAATGCGGTCACCTGGTTGACGATGGTCTGCGTATTGCGGCGCAGAATCTCGGCCTCCTCGGCGGCGAGCTTGCCTTCCAGCTTCATCTCCAGGCGCTCGGCGGAGAGCTGGATCGGGGTCAGCGGGTTCTTGATCTCGTGCGCAAGGCGCCGCGCCACCTCGGCCCAGGCGGTGGCGCGCTGCGCCTGGATCAGCTGCGTAACGTCGTCGAACACCAGCACATAGCCGCCGCCAGTGGACTCGGGCAGCGCCGCGCAGCGCGCAAGCAGCGTCTTGCCAGAGCTTTTCAGCGCGATCTCCAGCTGCCAGGTGCGCGAGCCGTGCGCGCGCACCTGCTCGCGCACCGGCGCGGCAAAGGCTTCGAGCGGCCCCTTCCATTCGGCGAGCGACCGCCCGGCGAGGGCGGCGAGCTCGCCGCCCAGGATTTCGGCGGCGCCGCGGTTGGAGATCGACAGCCGCAACTCACGGTCGAGCACCAGCACGCCCGCCGACAAGTTGGCAAGCACGTTCTCGAGGGAGGCCTTGGCGGTTTCCAGCGCGATGCGGTTCGATTCGACGACGCGACGCGCCTCGTCGAGCTGGCGCGTCATCGAGTTGAACGACTCGGTGAGCACTCCCAGCTCGTCGCGGCTGGTGACCGGCGGCCGCTGCGAGAAGTCACCGCGCGCCACCGCCTGCGTGGCCTGCGCGAGGTTGCTGAGCGGCGCGGCGAGCCGGTTGGCGAGGATCACGGCGAGGGACACGGCGACGAACAGCGCCATCAGCAGCGCCAGTGTCAGCGTCACGATGTAGATGCGCCGCAGCCCCTGGCGCGACACCGCGAGTTCTCGGTAGTCGCGGTAGGCGGCCTCCACGGCCTCGGCGCTGCGCGCCAGCCCGCTCGGCACCGCCTGGCGCAGCTGCAGGTAGCGGCTTTCGTCGGCAAGCGCGATGCCGGCGATCGGCACGACCACACGCAGCGCGAGCGGCCGGCCCTCGGGCGCGTCGATCGCGCCAAAGCCGCGCGACGCGCGCGCCTGGCGCAGCAACTGCGGCGAAGGCAGCTCCGGGACGAAGCGCGTCACGTCCTCGCTCGCGCTCGCCAGCAGCTCGCCGCGGGCGCTCACCACCACCGCTTCCTGTACGCCGGCCTGCTCGCGCAGCCGGTTGAGCGAGCTGACCAGCTGCGCGCTGGGACGGTCCGCGAGCTCGAGCGCCATGGCGCGGCCCTTCACCTGCATGTCTGCAAGCATGCGATCTACCGCGGACTGGCCAAGCGTGATGCCGCCTTCCAGCGCGGCGTCCACCTTCACGTCAAACCAGGACTCGATGCTTCTGGAGAGGAACTGCACCGACACGGTATAGACGAGCGCCCCGGGCACCAGCGCCATCATGGCGAACAGCAGCAGGAAGCGCAGCGACAGGCGCGAGCCGAACACGCCGCCGCGGTAGCGGCGCAGCAGCGCCGTGAGCTGCACGCCAAGCAGCACGGCGAGCGCCACGGCGAGCGCGGCGTTGAGGCCCAGCAGCAGCGGATAATGCTGCGCGAATAGCGTGCTGTCCGCGGAGCTCGCGGTCGCCAGCAGGAAGAGCAGCACGCCCGCGAGCGCGGCGCCGACAATGAGGAGCGCCTTCACTTGCCGGCTCCCGACCGCGCCTCGCGCTTCTCGGCGGCCGCGGGGGCAGGCGCAGGCGCGCTCGCGCCTGCGGGCACGCGCGGCGGCAGGTAGATGAACTGCTTCCACGCGGAGTCCAGGCGCAGCTCGCGGTTGGTGAGCGCCGAAAGCTGCAGCGGCCGCGGCAGCTGCGCCTGGTCAAGCCGCATGCGCACCGCCGCCTCGTAGCTCGAGCCGGTAAGCGCCACCGAGCGGTCGAGCACCTGCCAGTTGCGCAGCCGGCGCAGCACGTCGAGCGCTTCCTCGAGCGTGGAGAAGTTCTGGTGCAGCGGCCCGGTGGACAGCCGGTATTGGCGCGAGAGCGCGTGATAGGAGAGGCGCAGCTGCGTACTGCGCGTCGCGGCGTTCTCGTCGAACCAGTACCAGCGCGGCCGCGTCAGCTCGAACTCGACGATGAAATACAGCGGCACGCCGTTGGCGACCGCTTCGCTCAGGCGCGGGCCCAGGTCGAAGGCGAAATCCGCGCTGAGCAGCAACCCTTCCTCGGACGCGGCGAGTCGCGCATCCAGCACCTCGATGTCGTCGGCGCGCGCCGCGAGCGCCGCACAGCAGGCGAGCGCGACCAGGAGTCTGGGCAGGAGGGCGCTGTCGCGCATGGCGCGCTGCCTCAGGGCGCCTTCTCTAGCAGGGCGAAGTAGAAGCCATCGTGCTCGGGGCCGGGCAGCAGCTGCGCGGGTGCGCCGCCGGGCAGGGAGGCGCGCCGCGCCCGCGGCGTTCGCGCGCAAAAGCCGTCCACGACCGCGCCATTTTCCTCCGCGAACATCGAGCAGGTGACATACAGCAATTTACCACCGGGGGCGAGGGGTGACCAAAGCGCGTCGAGGATCGCGGCCTGGCGCCGCGCGTAGGCGGGCAGGTCCCCGGCGCGCCGCAGCCACTTGCTGTCCGGATGGCGCCGCACCACGCCTGATCCGCTGCACGGCACGTCGGCAAGGATGCGTGCGAAGGGCTTGCCATCCCACCACGATTCGAGCGCGGTGCAGTCCGCGGCGCGCACAGTCGCCGCAAGGCCGAGGCGCGCAAGGCCTGCCTCGATGCGCGCCGTGCGCGCCGCGTCGGCATCCAGCGCCGTGAGCGACACGTCCGCGCTCTCCAGGATGTGCGCGCTCTTGCCGCCCGGTGCGGCGCAGGCATCGAGTACGCGCTGACCCGGGGCGAGATCCATGAGCAGCGCGGCGCGCTGCGCGCCGGCGTCCTGCACCGACACTTCGCCCGCCGCAAACCCCGGCAGCCGATCCACCGGCATGGGCTTGTCGAGCAGCAGTGCGGCGGCGCCGACTTGCCGCGCCGCCATGCCTTCGGCGGCGAGCCGTGCGGCGTAGGCCGTCGTCGTCGTGCGCCGCAGGTTGACCCGCAGGCACATGGGTGGATGCGTGTTCCCGGCAGCGAGCACGGCGCGCCAGTCCTGCGGCCAGCTGCGCTGCACGGCTTCGATCCACCACTGCGGGTGCTGGTAGAGCGCCTGTGGATCCAGAGCGATGCGCTTCTCAAGCGCCTCGCGTTCGCGCAGGTAGCTGCGCAGCAGGCCGTTGACGTAGCCGCGCGCGGGCCACTTCTCGAGCAGTGCCACGGCGCGCACGGCCTGGTCGACCACGGTGTAGGCCGCGTAGCGGCCCGAGTCGAGCGCTGTGAGGGCGCACCACAGCAATGCCTGCACGTGCGGCTCCGGCGCGCCCTTGCGCGACAACGCGGCGACGATCGCCTGCACGCGCCCATAGGCACGCAAGGTGCCGTAGGAAAGGTCGGCGTGCGCCGCGCGCAGGCTGTCGTCGGCCCGCTCTGCGCGGCGCTGCATGGCCTCCGAGAGGCTGCGGCCGGCGGCGACGCTCGCCACCGTGCGCGCCGCCTCCGCGAGCGCCGGCGCGAGCTCCGCCGAGCGTCTCATCCGAGCTGCTCGCCTGGCGCGAGCGCCTGGCCGCGCAGGAACTCGGCGGCGCCGAGGCGCTTGGCGCCGGCGCGCTGCAGCTCGGTGACGCGTAGTGCGCCCTTGCCGCACGCGATGACGATGCCAGCGCCCGAGGCTTCCAGCACGCGGCCCGGCGCGCCGTGGGCATCGGCGATCTCGGCGCGCCAGAGCTTGAGCGCGTCGCCGCGCAGCACGGTGCTCGCCCCGGGCGCAGGGCGCAGGGCGCGGATGGCGCGCTCGATCTGCGCAGCGTCCGCTCGCCAGTCGATCACCGTGTCGGCCCTGCCGATCTTTTGCGCGTAGGTGACGCCATCCTGCGGCTGCGCCACGGCGCGCGCGCGCGCCTGCGCAAGGTCCTCGAGCGCCACGACGATCATGCGCGCGCCGAGCGCGGCGAGCTTGTCGTGCAGTGTCTGTGCGTCGTCGTCCGGAGCGACGGGCAGCGCCTGCTGCGCGAGGACCGGGCCGGTGTCCAGGCCGGCGTCCATCTGCATGATGCTGATGCCGGTCTGCGCGTCGCCCGCGAGCAGCGCACGCTGGATCGGAGCCGCGCCGCGCCAGCGCGGCAGGAGCGAGGCGTGGATATTCAGCGCGCCATGCGGCGCAAGGCGCAGCACCGCCGGCGGCAGGATCAGGCCGTAGGCGGCCACCACCAGGCAATCGGGGCGCGCGCCTGCGAGGCGCAGCTGCGCGGCTTCATCCTTCAGGGTCTCGGGCTGGAACAGCTCCAGGCCACGCGCCAGCGCGAACTGCTTGACGGCGCTCGGTGCCGGCCGCAGCCCGCGGCCGGCGGGACGGTCAGGCTGCGTGAGAACCAATGCGACGGCATGGCCGGCGTCGTACAGCGCGGCGAGCGCGCGCTGGGCGAATTCCGGGGTGCCGGCGAAGACGAGGCGCAGGAAGGCGTTAGGCGGACTTGCGCAGCTGCTTGGCGAGCTTGGCGCGCACGCGCTGCTGCTTGAGCTGCGAGAGGTACTCGACGAAAACCTTGCCCTTCAGGTGATCCATCTCGTGCTGGATGCACACGGCGAGCAGGCCCTGCGCCTCGAGCGTGAACGCGTTGCCGTTCTGGTCGTGGGCGCGCACCTTGACGCGCTCGGCACGCTCGACAATGTCGTAGACGCCCGGCACCGATAGGCACCCTTCCTCGATGTCCGACACGCCGGTCGCTTCGACGATCTCCGGGTTGACGAGCACCACCAGCGAGTCGCGCCGCTCCGAGACATCGAGCACGATCACCTGCTTGTGCACGTCGACCTGTGTCGCGGCGAGACCGATGCCCGGCGCGGCGTACATGGTTTCCGTCAAGTCGCGCACCAGCTGCTTCAGCGACTCGTCGAAGACGGTCACTGGCGCGGCGACCTTGTGCAGCCGGACGTCAGGGTAGCGGAGGATGCTTAGCAGGGCCATGTTGCGGGCAAATAGCGTTGCAAATTGAATAAATTAGATGCAGAATCTCAGGCGACGGCTAAAGAGTTCGCCATTTATGCTAAATTTGGATGGCAAAGGGATTTTCAAGCCAGCCCGGGAACTTGGGACACTTCGGGGGCCCCATGCACGACCAATTGCGTAAGTCTATCATAGGGCTGGCTTTTGTCGCATCCGGCCTGGCCACCGGCGC
>DASWBP010000380.1:0-9047 GCA_036390555.1 Burkholderiales bacterium
GTACCGCAAGTACCGCGAGCGCGGCCTGGTGGTGCTCGGCTTTCCATCCAACGATTTCGGCGGCCAGGAGCCCGGCAGCAACCGGGAAATCGCCGCCTTCTGCGTCAACCAGTACGCCATCGATTTCCCGATGTTCGCCAAGACCAGCGTGCGCGGGCGCGAGGCGAATGCGCTGTTTGCCGAGCTGGCGCGCGCCACCGGCGCCGAGCCGCGCTGGAACTTCCACAAGTACCTCGTCGCGCGCGACGGCAAGCGGGTGCAGAGCTTCGACACGCGCGTCGCGCCCGGCGACGCGAAGCTGGTCGGCGCGATCGAGAAGCTGCTCGGCGAGTAGCGCCGCGCCAGGCGGCGGCGAGCGAGCGCTGCGCTAGGCGGCAGCGAGCGAGCGCCGGAAGCGCGCCAGGTCCTGCAGGGTGCGGATCGGCGCGTCGAACAGCTTCGACAGGTTGAGCAGGATCATGTCGGAGACCTTCTTCTCCCACTCGCGGTCGAAGCGGATCTGCTGGTCCAGCCAGCGCTCGAGCCAATCGGGATCGGGCAGCTTGGACTGCACGGTGTCCTGCGGAAACAGCGCCTGGTTGACATGCAGGTTGGTGGGGTGCAGCGGCTTGCCGGCGCGCGCCGCCGCGGCCATCAGCATGCCCATCTTGGCGAACGACGCCTTCACCGCGTCGCCGCCGCGCGCGAGCGCGCGCTTCATGTACTGGAGGTAGGCGCCGCCGTGGCGCGCCTCATCGCGCGCGATGAGGTCATAGATGTGCTTGAGCACAGGCTCGGTGTGCCACTCGGCGGCGCGCCGGTACCAGTGATTTAGGCGGATCTCGCCGCAGAAATGCAGCATCAGCGTCTGCTCGGGCGGCGCCGGATCGAAGGGAAAGCGCACCGCGTGCAGCTCCTCCTCGCTCGGCACGAGGTCAGGGCGGAAGCGCCGCAGGTACTCGATCAGCGCGAGCGCGTGCTTCTGCTCCTCGTAGAACCACACCGACATGAACGCGCAGAAATCACTGTCGTGGCGGTTGTCGCGCAGGAACATTTCGGTGGCCGGCAGCGCGGCCCACTCGGTGATGGCGTTCATCTTCACGGTCAGCGCCTGCTCGTCGCTCAGGCGCGCGCCGTCGAACGCCTCCCAGGGCACGTCGCGCTCCAGGCTCCAGCGCACGCGTTCCAGCGACTTGAACAGTTCCGGGTAGAGCATTGGTTCCATGGTTGCCGTTCCCTCGTCAGGGGCTAAGCGGATGCGCGCGCCTCGCGCCAGGCCGCGAGCGCATCGCGAATACCTTCCAGGTCGGCGAGCACGCGCACGCCCGGCGCCGGCTGGCGCAGGCGCGCCATCCCGCCGCCGCCGCACCAGAGCTCGACCTCGGCGGGCAGCGCCGCGCGCAACTGGGCGACGCCGTCCTTCAACTGCCCGGCAGGATAGCTGCCGCTGGTGGAAAGCGCCACGATCTGCGCGCCTTCGGCCCTCGCGGCGTCCGCAATCTCGCGCACCGGGGTCTGCGTGCCGAGGGACACGCAGCCCGCGCCCTCGAGGGCGAACACCGCCTGCGCCATGAGCAGGCCCAGCCCGTGCTGCTCGCCCGGCAGAGTGCTGAGCAGCACCCGGGGCACGGCGCCCGCGCCATCCAGGCGGGCGATCGCCCCGCGCAGCACCGCCTGCAGCTGCTCGGAAAAGAGGTGCTCCTCGTAGACCTGCAGCTCGCCACGCGCCCACGCCTCGCCGACCTTGGCCGTGAGCGGCGCCGCGGTGCCAGTGACGAACTCATACAGGCCGCCGCGCAGTGCGCCCTGCTCGAGGACCGAGCGCAATTCCGCGATGCGGTGCCTGCGCAGCAGCTCGATCTCGGCCGGCTGGCCGCCGGCGGCCGGTGCAGGTGCCTCGCCTCGCGCTTTGGCCTCCAGCGCGTCGATCCCCATGGCGAAGATGCGACCCGGCCTCGCGCCTTGATCCATCAAGCGTCTGATGCGGCGCAACAAATGGACCTGGTCAGGCGGGTAAGCCCGTTCTCCGTTGGCGTCTCGGGAGGGCTTCGGAAAGCCATAGCGCCGCTCCCACACACGGAGAGTGTCCTTAGAGAGTCCCGTCTCGCGTTCTACGGCGGAGATCCCAACTTGTTCTTCGTTTGTCATGGACAAATATGTTGACATCTGGAAATAACTTCGACATTATGCGCCTCCTTTGAATGTCTGTCTAGGACAAATAATGTCAGTGGATGCTCGCATCTCCCGTGAAGGATCCCCAGAGCGAGGCGGCCTATGAAGATCGCCGTCGTTGGTTCCGGGATATCGGGTCTGGCTGCGGCCCGGCTGCTCTCGCGTGGTCATGCGGTCACCCTTTTCGAGGCGGCATCGCGGCTGGGCGGGCATGCCAATACCGTTGACGTGAGCCTGGAGGGCCGGTCGTACCCGGTCGACACCGGATTCCTGGTGTACAACCGCGCCACCTACCCCGGCCTGGTGCGCCTGTTCGAGGAACTTGGCGTACCCTCGGCGCCGAGCGAGATGAGCTTCAGCGTGGCGCTGCAGTCGCCGGCGATCGAATGGGCGGGCACCAATCTGGACACCGTGTTCGCGCAACGCCGCAACCTGCTGCGTCCGGCGTTCCTGCGCATGCTGCGCGACGTGTTGCGCTTCAACCGCGAGGCGCCACTCGCCGCCGGCGACGCGACGCTGGGCGACTTCCTCGCGCGCGGGCGCTACTCGAGCGAATTCCGCGACTGGTACCTGCTGCCGATGGCGGCCGCGATCTGGTCCTGCCCTACGCGCGCCATGCTCGACTATCCGTTCGCATCCTTCGCGCGCTTCTTCCGCAACCACGGCCTGCTGCAGCTCGCCGACCGGCCGCAGTGGTACACCGTGCGCGGCGGCTCGCGGCAGTACGTCGAGCGCATCGCGCGCGGCCTCGCCGACGTGCGCCTTGCCACGCCGGTGCACAGCCTGCGCCGCGATCGCACGCAGGCCTGGGTCAACGGCGAGCGCTTCGACGCCGTCGTGCTCGCCTGCCACAGCGACCAGGCGCTCAGGCTCCTCGGCGCGGACGCGAGCGCAGCCGAGCGCGCCGTGCTCTCGGCGATCCCCTACCAGAAGAACCGCGCGCTGCTGCACACCGACGCCACGCTGCTGCCGAAGAACCGCCGCGTCTGGTCGGCGTGGAACTACGCCGCCGGCGCCGATGCGCCGGAGGGCCGGCCGGTGAGCGTGCATTACCTGATCAACAAGCTGCAGCCGCTGCCCTTTGCGCAGCCGGTCATCGTTTCGCTCAACCCGCATCGCGAGCCGGACGCGTCGCAGGTCATCGGCGAATTCGACTACGACCATCCGGTGTTCGGCGCGGGTGCGGCAGCGGCGCAGGCGCGGCTGCCCGAGATCCAGGGCGTGCGCAGTACCTGGTTCTGCGGCGCCTGGACGCGCTACGGATTTCACGAGGACGGCTTCGCCTCGGCGCTGGAAGTCGCGCGCGCGCTCGACGTCGAGCCGCTGCGGCAGGCCGCATGAGCGCCGAGCTGCTCACCGGGCGCGTCATGCACCGGCGGCTGCGGCCGGTGCAGAACCATTTTTCCTACCGGGTGTTCTTCCTGCGCCTGCCGCTCACGCGCCTGGCGGAGGCCGGCATCCCGCTCAATCGCGCAGCGCTCGCGAGCTTTCACTTCCGCGATCACGGCGCGCGCGACGGCACGCACCCGCTCGCCTGGATCCGCGCGCTGCTCGCGCGCGAGGGCATCGAGGCCGACGGCGAAGTCTGGCTGCAGTGCTTTCCGCGCGTGCTCGGCTACGTCTTCAACCCGGTCAGCTTCTGGTTCTGCGAGGACCGCGACGGGCACCTCAAGGCGGTCCTCGCAGAGGTCAACAACACCTTCGGCGAGCGCCATGCCTATCTGCTGCGCACCGGGGAGGCGCTCGAGGTGCGCAAGGAGTTCCACGTGTCGCCCTTCTTCCCGGTGGCCGGCCGCTACCGCTTCCATTTCGACGAGCGCGGCGGCCGGCGCCTGGCGCGCATCGACTACCTCGACGACGCAGGCGCCTTGCTCTACACCAGCATCTCGGGGACGCCGCGGCCGCTGACGCGCGCGCGCCTCGCAATCGCGCTGCTCGCGCACCCCTTCATGACCTTCGCCATCATGGCCCGCATCCACTGGCAGGCGCTGCGCCTGTGGGTGAAGCGCGCGCCCTTCTTCGCGAAGCCGGCGGCGCCCGCAGGGGAGGCGACGCGATGAGCGCCGCCCTCGTCCTGCGCACGCTGCAGCGCCTGGAGCACGGCCGGCTCGAGGTCGCGCTGCCGGGCGGCGAGCGGCGCGCCTTCGGCGCCAGCGACAGCGCGCGCGCCGACCTCGAAGTGCGCAGCCGCGCCGCCTTCTCGCGCATCCTGCGCGCGGGCGACATCGGCTTCGCCGAGGGCTATCTGGAAGCCGAGTGGACCACCTCGGACCTGCCGCGGCTGCTGACGCTGCTCGCCGCGAACCGCGAGCCGCTCGAGCAGCCGATCTACGGCGGCTTCCTCGGGCGCCTGGCCAACCGGCTGCTGCATCTCGCGCGCGCCAACACGCGCAGCGGAAGCCGCCGCAACATCGCCGCGCACTACGACCTGGGCAACGACTTCTACGCGCTCTGGCTCGACCCTTCGATGACCTACTCGAGCGCATTCTATGCGGGCGATGCGGCGCGCACGCTCGAGGAGGCGCAGCGCGCCAAGCTGTCGCGTGCACTCGAGCGACTCGAGCTCCCGCCCGGCGCACGCCTGCTCGAGATCGGCTGCGGCTGGGGCTCGTTCGCCGAGCTCGCGGCGGCGAACGGCCATCACGTCACCGGCCTCACGCTTTCGGCCGAGCAGCTCGCCTACGCGCGCGGGCGCCTCGGCGCCGCGGCGGCGATCGAGCTGCGCGACTACCGCGACGAGCGCGGCCGCTACGACGCGGTCGTCTCCATCGAGATGATCGAGGCGGTGGGCGAGCGCTGGTGGCCGGCGTATTTCGCGAGGATCGCCGAAGCGCTGCCCGCCGGCGGCCGCGCGCTGGTGCAGGCGATCGTCATCCGCGACGAGCTCTTCCCGCGTTACCGCACCGGGACCGATTTCATCCAGAAGTACATCTTCCCCGGCGGCATGCTGCCCTCGCCCGCGCGCTTCGAGGCCGAGGCAGCGGCGGCGGGCCTGCGCGTGGCCGAGGCGCACCGCTTCGGCCCCGACTACGCGCGCACGCTCGCCGAGTGGCGCCGGCGCTTCCTCGCGCGCTGGGAGGACGTGCGCGCGCTCGGCTTCGACGAGCGCTTCCGCCGCCTGTGGGAGTTCTACCTCGCCTACTGCGAGGCCGGCTTCGCCACCGGCTCGACCGACGTCGTCCAGTACCTGCTGGTGAAGCGATGAGGCTGCTGCTGGTTCTCGCGCTTGCCCTGGGCGCCGCGCAGGCGGGTGCCATGACGCGCCTCGGCGAGGGCACGATGCGCTGGTTCGGCCTGAAGATCTACGAGGCACGGCTGTGGACCCCCGGCGGCGCGCCGGACTTCGCGCGGCCGCTGCGCCTGGAGCTGCGCTACGCACGCGCGCTGCGCGGCGCGGCGATCGCCGAGCGCTCCGACGAGGAGATCGCGCGCCTGGGCTTCGGCACGCCGGCCGAGCGTGCGGCGTGGCTGGCGGCGATGCAGCGCCTGTTTCCCGACGTGGCGCCCGGCGACACGCTCGCCGGCGAGCACGTGCCGGGATTCGGCGCGCGCTTCCTGCGCAACGGCGCGCCGCTCGGCGAGGTGCCCGATCCCTCTTTCTCGCGCGCGTTCTTCTCCATCTGGCTCGACCCGCGCACCAGCGCGCCCGAGCTGCGCGCCGCGCTCCTCGGCAAGCCATGACGCTTTCCCGCCCGCAGCTCGCCGCGTACGGCGCGCTCGGCCTGCCCCTCGCGGCGGCGGCGCTCCCCGTCTACGTGCACCTGCCCAATCTCTACGGCGGTGTGCTCGGCATGAACCTCGCGCTGCTCGGCGCAGTGCTGCTCGCCGCGCGCCTCGCGGATGCCTTCGTCGATCCGCTGCTCGGCGCGCTCGCCGACCGCCTGCAGCGGCCGCGGCTGTTGATCGCGCTCGGCGTGGCGCTGCTCGTCGCGGGGCTGGCCGCCGTCTTCAATCCCCCCGGCGCGCTGTGGTGGTGGCTCGCGGCGGCACTGGTGCCCGTGTATCTCGGCTTCAGCCTGGCGAGCATCGCCTTCCAGGCCTGGGGCGCGCTGCTCGGCGAGACGCCGCACGAGCGCACACGCGTCGCCGCCTGGCGCGAGGGCTTCGGCCTCGCCGGCGTGGTGCTCGCCTCGGTGGCGCCGACCCTGCTCGCGCCGCGCATGGAGGACGGGCTCTCGCGCTTCACGCTGGTGCTCGCTTCGGTGGCCGCGCTTTGCGCCGCGCTCACGCTGCTGCGCGCGCCGCATCCGGCGCGCGCTCCCGCGCCGGTGCGTGCCCCGGTGCGCGAGGCGCTGCGGCTGCCGGTCCTTGCCGCACCCTTCCGCAATCCCGTATTCGCGCGCCTGTTCGCCGCCTTCGTCGCCAATGGCATCGCCGCCGCGCTGCCCGCAACGCTGGTGCTGTTCTTCGTGAACGACGCGCTGCGCGCACCTCAGCTCGCGGGCGCCTTCCTCGCGGCTTACTTCCTCGCCGGCGCGGCGAGCCTGCCGCTGTGGATGGCGCTGTCGCGGCGCATGGGCAAGCGCAACGCCTGGCTCGCCTCGATGGCCGCGAGCGTAGCCGCCTTCGCCGGGGCGCTCGCCCTCGGCCCCGGCGACGTCTGGGGCTTCGCGGCCGTGTGCCTGCTATCGGGCCTCGCGCTGGGCGGCGATCTCGCGCTGCCGCCGGCGATGCTCGCCGACGCGATCCGCGCGCGCGGCGACGAGCCGCGCGCCGGCGCGTACTTCGGCCTCTGGAACTTCGCCACCAAGCTCAACCTCGCGCTCGCGGCAGGGCTCGCGCTGCCGCTGCTCGCCGCGGCCGGCTACGTGCCGGGCGAGAGCTCGGCGCTTGCGCCGCTGTACTTCGCCTACTGCCTGCTGCCCTGCGCGCTCAAGCTCGCCGCGGCGGCCATTCTCCTCAAGGTGCCCCATGCGTAAGCTCACCCTCGCCTTCCTTCTTCTGGTCGCCGCGCTGCTCGGCGGCTGCTCCTCCATCAGTCCCGAGGCGTACCGCAATGAGCAGCCGCGCCTGGACGTGTTCGCCTACTTCGACGGCACGGTGGACGCCTGGGGGCAGTTCGAGGACCGCTCGGGCAAGGTCGTCAAGCGCTTCGCCGTGGAGATCCGCGGGCGCGTCGAAGGCGACCGCCTGACGCTCGACGAGGACTTCCGCTACTCCGACGGCACGACGCAGAAGCGCGTGTGGACCATCGAGCGCCAGCCCGGCGGACGCTACACCGGCACTGCGGGCGATGTGGTCGGGCCGGCCGGCGGCGAGGCCGCGGGCAACGCGCTGCGCTGGCGCTACGTGCTGGCGCTGGAGGTGGACGGCCGCACCTGGCACGTGGATTTCGACGACTGGATGTACCTGCAGGACGAGCGCATGATGCTCAACCGCTCGGTGATGTCGAAGTTCGGCATCCGCCTGGGCGAAGTGATCATCGCCTTCCGCAAGCGCGCCTGATGTCCCTCAACCCGCGCATCGCCTCCTGGCAGGGCCGCCGCGTCTGGATCGTCGGCGCCTCGAGCGGGATTGGCGCGGCCACCGCCGCGCTGCTGCTCGAGCGCGGCGCGCGGATGGCCGTGTCGGCGCGCTCGGGCGACGCGCTTACGGAGCGCTTCGGCGGCCGCGCCCTTGTCCTGCCTGCGGACGTCACCAACGTCGAAGCCCTGCGCGCGGCGGCACAACGCATTGCCGCCGAGTGGGGCGGCATCGACCTCACGCTCGATTTCGCCGGCACCTACCGCGAGATGCGGCCCTGGACGATGGACCTCGCCGAGGCGCGCGCGATCGTCGAGCTGAACCTCACCAGCGCCTTCAACCTGCTCGAGGCGGTGCGGCCGTATCTGCGCGAGGGCTCAGGCCTGGGCCTTGTCGCCTCCGTCGCCGGCTACGGCGGGTTGCCCAACAGCCTCGCCTACGGCGCGAGCAAGGCCGGCCTCATCAACCTCGCGCAGTCGCTGTGGCTCGACTACCGCGCGCGCGGCGTGGCGGTCTACCTGATCAACCCCGGATTCGTGGAAACCCCGCTTACGGCGAAGAACCGCTTCCCGATGCCGTTCATCATTTCTTCGGCGGCGGCGGCGGCGGCGATCGTCAAGGGGCTGGAGCGCGGCGCCTTCGAGATCCATTTTCCGCGCCGCTTCTCGCGACTGCTCAAGCTGCTCAACCTGCTCCCCGACTTCCTGTACTTCTGGTGCGTGCGGAAATTCACCGGTCTGTAGCCGCGCTCGCCGCGTGGTACGAGACGCTCACGCCCGAGAGCCTGGCGCGCGTGGGCGAGCACTACGCGGCCAACGCCTGGTTCAAGGACCCCTTCAACGAGGCAAGCGGCCTGGACGCCATCCGCCGCGTGTTTGCCCACATGTTCGAGCAGCTGGAAGAGCCGCGCTTCGCGGTGCACGAGCGCGTGATCAACGACGAGGGCGCCCTGCTCACCTGGGAGTTCGGCTTCCGCCTGCGCGGCAGGCAGCTTCGCGTGCGCGGCGCGAGCCACTTGAAGTTCAACGGCCGCGGCAAGGTCGTCTACCACCGCGATTACTGGGACACCGGCGAGGAACTCTACGCCAAGCTGCCGCTGCTCGGCGCCCTGATGCGCTGGCTGCAGCGGCGCCTGTCGGCGACGCGCTAGCGCGGCAGGGCACGGGCGGCGCGCCCGCCTGCCGCGGAGTGCTGGTCGCGCGCGCGGCCGCCTAGCCGAAGCCCGGCGCGATCCGGTCGAGCCGGTCGGTCACCAGGCAGTCCACGCCCCAGCCAAGGAGCTTGTGCGCGAGGCGCCGGTCGTTCACGGTCCAGGCGAGCACCGCGGCGCCGGCACGGTGCGCATCATCCACGAGGCGCGCGCTGAGCACCCGGTAGCTCGCGTGCAGCGCCACGCACTCCAGGTCGGCGAGCATTTCGCGCCAGTGCTTGGG
>DASWBP010000381.1:0-8879 GCA_036390555.1 Burkholderiales bacterium
TTGCGCCCGCACTGCTCGCAGGCGGCCACGGCCACGCGCTGCCAGTGCGCGCGCTTCTGCGCGGCGCGCTCTCCGGTGATGCGGCCCGCGGAGCGCGCAGCCACCACCGGCTGCAACGCCGCGACGCCGAGCTCGGTGGCCTTCTGCACGGTGAAGTCCATCTTCTCGCTGGAGGACACGCCCTGCACCAGCGTCACGGCGAGGGGCGACTCGCGCTCGATCTCACGGTGCGCGAGCACGTCCACCGTCACGCGCAGGCGCTCGATCGCCACCACGCGGCCGGCATACTCGCCGCCGCGGCCATTGAACAGCGTCAGCGCCTCGCCCGCGCGCAGCCGCAGGACATGCACCGCGTGGTGCGCAGCCTCCTCGGGAAGTTGCGTCGTGCCGCCGGCGCGCAACGCCGCGTCGGCGTAGAAGCGCGGAACGCGCGCAGACTTTTCACGCATTGCCGGATTCTGCATGAACCCTTCCGCGCATGCGAACTGTGCGCTCGCGCACGCGGGGCGCGGTACGACGCCTCCGTGCGCTGACGTACGGAACACGATCAACCGGTGCCGTAAGGTCGCGCCTGTCGTGGGAAGCGCAACGGCAACGACGGCTTCTCGCGGCATTCCCCGCAACAGAATCACCCCCAAAATCATCAGGAGCAATCCATGTACAAACGCAAACTTGCAACATTGGTCGCGGCATCCTTCGCGGGCTTGATGCTGTCGTCGCCTTCATTCGCGACGGATGCCAACAAGGCGCAGCCCACCTCTGGCAGTTCGACGTCGGCGCAGCCCACGACTTCGGGCAGCGGTACGCCGGAGAGCCGCTCGATCGAGCGCACTGACAAGAAGGCCGCCGAGTCGGACGCGTCCCGCAATTCCGAGATGAAGAACCAGACCGCGAGCGAGAGGGCCGCCTCTTCGGAGAAGGCCGATGCCGATGCAAAGGCCGAATACAAGGCGGCGGTCGAGAAATGCGATGCCCAACCCACCGGACAGCGCAATTCCTGCCTGCAGGACGCCGAGGCCGCACAGACGTTGGCCATGAAAAAGATCCGCGACGGCACGCCGGCCAAGAGAGGTGCGCCGGAGAATCGCATTCCCGGACCGCAGAGCACGAAGTAACCCCGCGCATAGCTGGCAACAGCAAACCTGGCCGGAGGACTCGGCCAGGTATTCTTACGCCTTGAGCACCGGTAGGCACACGCGCGTGCCGTCGATCGGTGCGACGCGCACTTCAATGCCGTAGACCCGGCGCAGGTTCTCGGTAGTGATTACCTCCTCCGGTGCGCCGTCGCGCAGTGCGCCGCCTCGCGTGAGCAGCAGCACCCGGCTCGCGGCAAGGAAGGCTTGGCTCGGGTCGTGCGTGGAAAACACCACCGCGTAGCCGTCCGCGGCGAGCCGCCGGATCTCGCGCAGCACGCGCACCTGGTTGCCGAAGTCCAGGCTGGCGGTGGGCTCGTCGAGCACCAGCGCGCGCGCGCCCTGCGCGAGTGCGCGCGCGATCATCGCCAGTTGACGCTCGCCGCCCGAGAGCTCGGTGACCACCCGATCGGCGAGGCTTTCGATGCCGAGCGCGCCGATCGACCGTCCGGCCGCCGCGCGATCCGCTGCGCCCGGCGCGGCGAACAGGCCCACGTGCGCAGTGCGGCCCATCAGGACTGCCTCGCGCACGGTGAACGCGAATTGCGCGGCGTGGCCCTGCGGCACATAGCCTACGCTGCGCGCCACCTCGGCGCGCGCCATCTGGGCGAGCGCGCGCCCTTCGAGCAAGACCTCGCCCGCCTGCGCAGGCAACAGCCCGAGCAGCGTGCGAAACAACGTCGTCTTGCCGCCGCCATTGGGCCCCAGGACGCACAGCACCTCGCCCGCGCCAAGCGCAAGGTCAAGGCCGCGGCCCACGGCGCGCCCCGGATAACCGTAGCCCAGGGCGCGCGCTTCGAGCATTACTGCCATGAGCGCCTCGCCGCGGCGAAGAGCCACAGGAAGAATGGCGTGCCGATCAGAGCCGTCAGCACGCCCGGCGGCACCTCGATCGGCGCGAGCGTGCGGCCAAGCGTGTCCACTGCGAGAAGGAACGCCGCGCCGAGCAGCATGGCAAGCGGCAGCAGGCGCGAGAACTCCGGGCCGACGAGCATGCGCGCGGCGTGCGGAATCAACAGCCCTACCCAGCCGACAATGCCGGAGATAGCCACTGCGGCCGCCGTCATCAGTGTCGCGGCGCACACGACGGCGAGCCGCAGGCGACCCACCGAGATGCCGAGCGAGCGTGCCTCGTCGTCCGAGAGCGAAAGCAGGTTCATGCGCCAGCGCAGCAGGTACAGCGGCACGAGGCCCGCAAGCGCGAAGGGCGCGGCGAGCGCGAGGTCGCGCGGCGACACGGCGGCGAGGCTGCCGAGCAGCCAGTAGGTGATGGCCGGCAGCTGGTTGTAGGGATCGGCGAGGTATTTGATGAGCGCGATGAAGGCGCCGAGCAGCGTGCCGACGACGATGCCAGCGAGGATCAGCGAGAGGATCGGGTCGTGGCGCCGCACCTGTGCGCCCACCGCGTAGACCAGGCCTACCGCCGCAAGTCCCCCGGCGAATGCCCCGACCTGGATAGTGAGCGCGTCCTGCGAAAGGAAGATGCCGAGCACGGCGCCAAGCGCGGCGCCGGCCGATACGCCGAGGATGTCCGGCGACACGAGCGGATTGCGGAACATGCCCTGGTAGGCGGTTCCCGCCGCGGCGAGCGCCGCGCCGACCAGCAGCGCGGCAAGGATGCGCGGTCCCCGCACCTGCAGCACCACGGTCTCGACGTTGGGCGCGAGCGCAAGGCCCGCGCCGAAGAGCTTGTTGGCCGCAAGCGCGGCGAGCTCGGCCGGTGCAATCGGAAAGCGACCGGCGGAGAGGGCAAGCAGCGCGAGGAGCGTGAGCGTGCCGAGCGCGGCAGCGTAGGCGGTGACAGCGCGGCGGCTCATGGCCGCCGATTCTCGCACGCAGCTACATCGTGGCGCCCACCACCCAGGGCGCAAACTCGTCCTCGCCGAAGCCCAGCAGCTCGCTCTTGGTTCTTCTGCCGGAGGCGGTCTCCAGAATCAGCTTGAAGATGCGCTCGCCCACCTGCTCGACCGTCTCTGCGCCATCGACGATCGTGCCGCAGTTGACGTCCATGTCCTCTTCCATGTGCTGGTAGAGGCGCGAGTTGGTGGCGAGCTTGAGCGACGGGGAGGGCTTGCAGCCGTACACCGAGCCGCGGCCGGTGGTGAAGCAAATGACGTTGGCGCCGCCGGCGACGTGGCCGGTGACCGATACCGGATCGTAGCCGGGCGTGTCCATGAAGACGAAGCCCTTCGCCGAAACCCTTTCGGCGAACTCGTAGACCTCCACCAGGTTCATCGTGCCGCCCTTGGCCGCAGCGCCCAGTGATTTCTCCAGGATGGTGGTGAGGCCGCCCGCCTTGTTGCCGGGCGAGGGGTTGTTGTTCATCTCCATCTTGTTGCGGGCGGTGTAATCCTCCCACCAGCGGATGCGCGCGAGCAGCTTTTCGCCCACCTCGCGCGACACCGCGCGGCGCGTGAGCAGGTGCTCCGCGCCGTAGATCTCCGGCGTCTCGGAGAGGATCGGCGTGCCGCCGTGCCGCACGAGGAGGTCCGCCGCCGCGCCGAGCGCGGGATTGGCGCTGATCCCCGAGTAGCCATCCGAGCCGCCGCACTCCAGGCCAAGGATCAGGTGGCTCGCGGGCACCGTCTCGCGCTTCACCTTGTTCGCCTCGGGCAGCAGCGCCTTCACGCGCGCGATGCCGTCCTTCACCGCCTTGGTGGTACCGCCCTTTTCCTGGATGGTGAACGCTTGGAGCTTGTCGGAGGTCTTCAGCTTCGCCGCTCCCAGCCACAGGTTGATCTGGTTCGCCTCGCAGCCCAGTCCGATGTTGAGCACGGCGTGGAAGTTCGGGTGCTGCGCGTAGCCGGTGAGCGTGCGGCGCAAGAACTCCATGCCTTCACCTTCGGAAGCCATGCCACAGCCGGTCTTGTGCGTGAGCGCCACCACGCCGTCCACGTTCGGGTAATCGGCAAGATTGTTCTTGAAATGGTCGGCGACCATGCGCGCGACGGTGGCCGAGCAGTTGACGCTCGTGAGGATGCCGATGTAGTTGCGCGTCGCGACGCGCCCGTCCGGCCGTACGATGCCCTGGAAGGTCGCCTGCGGCGCGGCGTAGTCCACGGGCTTGACGCCGGCGCAGAAGGCGTAGTCGCGCTCGAAATCGCCCATGGCGAGGTTGTGCACATGCACGTGCTCGCCCGCGCGGATCGGCCTGGTGGCGAAGCCGATGATCTGGTTGTAGCGGCGCACGGGCTTGCCGGCGTCCACGGCGCGCGTCGCCATCTTGTGGCCGGCCGGGATCGCGGCTTCGGCGCGCACGCCTTCGCGCTGCACGAGTGTGCCGGCGGGGACCTCCACGCGCGCGATGACGACGTCGTCGTCGGCATGCAGACGGATAGTCAGCTCGGCAGTCTGAAGCATCGGTTTGCCCTCACAGAAAGGTCGGTCTGCTCTTTCTGACAGTAAGGTGTTGCGGTGCAGGTCTTGTCTGCACTGCAACACATCGTAGTTCTAGTGATTGTCGCGCGGGACGAACGGCCCGCTCTTGCCGGCGAGGAAGTCGAGATCCGCGCCTTCATGCGCCTGCAGCACGTGGTCGAAGTAGAGCTTCCAGTAGCCGCGCGCGAGCGGCGCCTTGGGCTTCTGCCAGCGCGCGCGGCGCCGCGCAAGCACCTTGGGCGGCACGAGGAGCTGCAGCCGGCGCCTTGCGACGTCCAGTTCGATCTGGTCGCCGTTCTCCACGAGCGCGAGCGCGCCGCCCGCCGCGGCTTCGGGCGAGATGTGCAGGACCACGGTGCCGTAGGCAGTGCCGCTCATTCTCGCGTCCGAGATACGCACCATGTCGGTGATGCCCTTCTTCAGCAGCTTGGGCGGCAGCGGCATGTTGCCGACCTCCGCCATGCCGGGATAGCCCTTCGGGCCGCAGTTCTTCAGCACCATGATGCACTTGGCGTCGATGTCGAGGTTCGGGTCATCGATGCGCTTGTGGAAGTCCTCGATGTTCTCGAACACGACCGCGCGCCCGCGGTGCTTGAGCAGCTTGGGCGTCGCCGCCGAAGGCTTGACGATTGCGCCGTCGGGGCACAGGTTGCCGCGCAGCACCGCGATGCCGGTGTCCTTCTTGAAGGGCTTCTTGAAGCTGTGGATCACGTCGCGGTTCCAGCATGGCGCGTCCTTGTTGTTCTCCCAGATCGACCGGCCGTTCACCGTGAGCGCGCTCTTGTGCAGCTTGCCCGCTTCGCCGAGCTCGCGGATCACCACGGGAAGCCCGCCAGCGTAGTAGAAGTCCTCCATCAGGTACTTGCCCGAGGGCATGAGGTTCACCAGCGTATGCACGCCGCGGCCGAGGCGGTCCCAGTCCGCGAGCTTCAAGTCCACGCCGATGCGCCGCGCGATCGCCGTCAGGTGGATGACCGCGTTGGTCGAGCCGCCGATCGCCGCGTTGACGCGGATGGCGTTCTCGAAGGCCTGCCTTGTGAGGACTCTCGAGAGGTTGAGCTTCTCGCGCACCATCTCCACCGCGCGCCGGCCCGCCATGCGCGCAAGCACGTTGCGCCGCGCGTCCACCGCGGGGATCGCCGCGTTGCCCGGCATGCCGACGCCGAGCGACTCGACCATCGAGGCCATGGTCGAGGCCGTGCCCATCGTCATGCAGTGGCCGTGCGAGCGGTGCATGCAGGACTCGGCCTCGTGGAACTCCTCCACCGTGATCTTGCCGGCGCGCAGGTCCTCGGACATGGACCAGACGTTGGTGCCCGAGCCGATGTCGGTGCCGCGGTACTTGCCCGAGAGCATCGGCCCGCCGGACACGGCCACCGTGGGCAGATCCACGCTCGCCGCGCCCATGAGCAGCGAGGGCGTGGTCTTGTCGCAGCCCACCAGCAGCACGACGCCGTCGATGGGATTGGCGCGGATCGACTCCTCGACGTCCATGCTCGCCAGGTTGCGGTAGAGCATCGCCGTGGGCCGCAGCAGCGTTTCGCCGAGCGACATCACCGGGAATTCCAGCGGGAAGCCGCCCGCCTCGAGCACGCCCGCTTTCACGTGCTCGGCGAGGGTGCGGAAGTGCGAGTTGCAGGGCACCAGCTCCGAGTAGGTGTTGCAGATGCCGATGACCGGCCGGCCGTCGAACTGGTCCTGCGGGATGCCGCGATTCTTCGTCCAGCTGCGGTAGATGAAGCCATAGATGTCCTGGCGCCCGAACCACTGGACGCTACGCAGGGGAATCGTCTTCTTCGCCATGTGCCCAGCCTCTTATGAGAGTCGGGTGCCGCCGCGCAGGTGCTATCTGTGCTGCAGCACGTCGTGGTTCTTCAGTAAGTAGCCCTTCCGCCTGAAATGTCGAACACGCCGCCGGTGGTGAACGAGCAGTCCTCGGTCGCCAGCCAGCAGGCCATCGCCGCGATCTCGTCCACCTTGACGAAGCGCCCCATCGGGATCTTCGACAGCATGAACTGCGCAAACTCCGGCGTCACCTGGTCGAGGATCGCGGTTTGCGCCGCGGCAGGCGTCACGCAGTTGACCAGCACCCCCGTCTTCGCCAGCTCCTTGCCGAGCGCTTTTGTAAATGCGATGAGGCCGCCCTTGGCAGCAGCGTAGGCCGCCGCGTTCGGATTGCCCTCCTTGCCGGCAATGGAGGCGATATTGACGATGCGCCCGTAGCCCGCCTTCACCATGTGCGGCACCACCGCGCGGCAGCACAGGAACGGACCGTTCAGGTCGATGTCGATGACGCGCCTCCAGTCCTCTACGGGGTAGTCGACCACCGGCATGGTCGGGCCGGCGATGCCGGCGTTGTTGACGAGAATGTCGATGCGACCGAGTTCGGCGATCGTGCGCGCAGTGGCGCGCTCGACCGACTTCTGGTCCGCGACGTCGACCGGATCGTCCTTCGATCCTACGTCCCAGATGCGCACCCTGGCGCCCGAGGCCTGCAGGCGCTGCGCGATCGCCGCGCCGATGCCGATCCTGCCCCCCGTCACCACCGCGGTGCGGCCCTTCAAGTCGAGCTGGTTCATGCGTGTGTTCCCGCCTCCTTCCAGTCCTTGCTGTAGCGCTTCTTGGTCATGTCCATGTGCCGGTGCATCGCGGCGCGCGCCGCGGCCGGGTCGCGCGCGAGGATCGCGCGTAGCACGACAGCGTGCTCGCGCAGCGTGTCCCCGGCCATCGCCGGGTACTCGAGCTTGGTCTCCAGCGCGCGGTATAGCGGCCCCACGCGCTGGTCCCACAGCGTCTCGACCACCAGCACGAGCGCGCTGTTGCCCGTCGCCTCCGCGATGCGCACGTGGAAGGCGCGGTCGGCGCCGAGCGGATTGTGGTGGCGCCTGGCCTCGCGCTGCAGGTCCGCATGCGCGCGCGAGATCGCGCGCAGCTGGGCGGCGGTGCCGTGCTTGGCCGCGAGCGCGGCGCAGTCGCCTTCGATCATCCAGCGCGCGCGAATCACCTCGAACGGCCCCGAGTCGTCGCCAATTGGCGATAGGGACGCGCCGCCGCCCGGTTGCGCCACGTAGATTCCCGAGCCGACGCGCACCTCGAGCAGGCCCTCCACCTCCAGCGCGATCAGCGCCTCGCGCAGGCTGGGGCGCGACACGCCGAGGCGCCGCGCGAGGTCGCGCTCCGCCGGCAGGCGCTCGCGCGGCGCGACCTCGCCTTTGGCGATCAGCCGGCGGATCTGGTCGGCGATCTGCCGGTAGAGGCGGCGCGGCTCGACGGCCTGGAGACGCATGCGGTGGCGAGTGCTCTGCGCAGAAAGGGGAAACCCGGGCGCGGCCAGCCTAAGCGCGCGCTCCTCGAGTGGTCAAGTGGTCAGACCAATTTAGGCGATGTTGCGCCGCGCCAGCGATTTCTTCTTGACGCCCGGCGCGCGGGTGTGATTTCCTGCGGGCGCAGGCAAAGGAAAGCATCTTCGCCGCGGGGCAGTCCGTCGCCGCGGCACAGGGAGGAGGTGCCCGTGGAGGAGCGGATCCGGCCCGTCGTGCGGGCTCTCGATCGCTTGGCCGATTGGTCGGGCGAGCTGTTCTGCTGGCTCATCGTTCCGCTGGTGGTCTCCATGACCTACGAGGTGATCGCGCGTTACGCCTTCCACGCCGCGACCATCTGGTCCTACGACATCGCCTACATGATGTACGGCTCGCACTTCATGCTGGGCGCGGCCTACACGCTGCTGCGCGGCGGGCACATCCGCACCGACATCTTCTACATGAACTGGAGCCCGCGCACCAAGGGCATCGTCGACGCGAGCCTGTACCTGTTCCTGTTCTTCCCGGGCATGGCGCTGTTCTTCTGGATGGGGCTGCAGGAGGCGCTGCATTCCTGGGACATCAAGGAAGTGTCGGACGCGAGTCCCTGGAGACCCATCATCTATCCCTTCAAGATGGTGATCCCGGTGTCGGCGGCCTTGCTCATCCTGCAGGGCATTTCCGAGTTCCTGAGGAGCCTGTACGCCGCCAGGAAGGGCGAGCCGCTATGAGCAACGAGTACCTCGGCCTGATCCTGCTCGGCGCGCTGCTGGCCGGCATCTTCGTCGGCTTCCCGATCGCCTTCACGCTGATCGTCCTGTCGGTGGTGTTCGGCTACATCGGCTTCGGCGACACCGTGTTCTACCTGATGGTGTTCCAGACCATCGGCCTGATGAAGGAGGAAACGCTCGCCGCGGTGCCGCTGTTCATCTTCATGGGGCACGTGCTCGAGCAGGCCGGGCTGATGGAGCGATTGTTCAAGTCCTTCCAGCTGATTCTCGTGCCGCTGCGCGGCTCGCTGTACCTGGGGGTGCTGCTCACTGCCACGCTGTTCGCCACCGCCACCGGC
>DASWBP010000382.1:0-3889 GCA_036390555.1 Burkholderiales bacterium
CCCGCGAGGCTCGCCGGGCCGTGGCGGATCGCCACGTCCAGGCCGTCGCGCTCCAGGTCCTGCACGCGCGTGTCGGCGGCGATGCGCACGTCCACGTCGGGATGCGCGCGCGTGAAGCCCGCCAGGCGCGGGATGAGCCACAGCGCGGCGAGCGAATGCGTGGTGGTGACCGAAAGCGCGCGCCGGCCGGACTGCGCGCGCAGGCGGTCGGTCGCCGCGCGCATCGTCGCCAGCACCTGCGCCGCCGCGGGGTAGAACTGCTGCCCGGCATCGGTAAGCGCGAGCGCCCGGTGGCGGCGCTGGAAGAGCCTTACGCCCAGTTGCGCCTCCAGCTCCTGCATCTGCCGGCTCACCGCCGACTGCGTCAGGTGCAGCTCCTCGCCCGCGCGCGTGAAGGACAGGAGGCGCGCGGCCGCCTCGAAGCCGCGCAGCAGGTCGAGCGAGGGGAGCCGCACCGCCGCCGCGTTCGCATTCCTATCGTTCATGCAAAGCCTGAGGATTTACCGTTTGAGCGCCTGGTGCCAAGGATGCACCATGCGCATGCCAAACGCAACCCGAAAGGAGACGGCGATGAGGATCGAAATGCAACCCGGCGCGCTCAAGCTCGCGCGCGGCCAGACGCTCAGAGTCAGCGACGCGCTCGGCAGCACCATCCGCTGCAACGAGGGCAGCGTCTGGATCACCGAAGAGAACATGCCGAGGGACGTGGTGCTGGAAGCGGGTGGCTGCTACCGGCTGCGCCGCGCGGGCCTCGCGCTGGTGCACGCATTTGGCGACGCCACCGTGGCGCTCGCCTGAACCGCAAGGAGAATCGGCCATGGACCTGACCTACATGCGATATCTCGAAGACGAAGGGCTGCGCGAGGAGCTCGAGCGGCGCGCGCACCGCGCGCGCGCCGAAGAGATGTACCGCTTCTTCGCCCACGCTGCGGAGGGGCTGCGCCTGGCGCCGGCGCCCGCCGCGTGCAACGAAGGCTGCGGCTGACAAGCGCGCCGCCGGCAAGCCGGCGCCCGAGAGCGAGCCCGCCGCCTTAGTAGAATAGGCGCTTCCCGCAAGGAGAAGCGCATGTTCAAGGACGGGCTGCTCAAGGGCAAGAACATCCTTATCACCGGCGGCGGCACCGGTCTCGGCAAGGAGATCGCCGCCCGGTACCTGCAGCTCGGCGCCGACCTGTGGATCGCAGGGCGGCGCGAGAGCGTGCTCGAGGCGACCGCGAAGGAACTGATGGCCCAGCACGGCGGGCGCGTGCGTACGCACGCCGTGGACATCCGCGACTACGCCGCAGTGGACGCGATGGCGCAGCGCATCTGGGACGAGTCCGGTCCGCTCACGGGCCTCGTCAACAACGCCGCGGGCAACTTCATCAGTCCGACCAAGGACCTCACGCCCAACGGCTTCAACGCCATCGCCAACATCGTCTTCCACGGCAGCTTCTACGTCACGCATTCGATCGGCAAGCGCTGGATCGCGGGCGGCCACAAGGGCTCGGTAATCTCGATCCTCGTCACCTGGGTGTGGACGGGCTCGCCCTACGTCGTGCCTTCGGCGATGTCCAAGGCGGGCCTGCACATCATGACCAAGTCGCTCGCCGTCGAGTGGGGCAAGCACGGCATCCGCCTGAACGCGATCGCGCCGGGCCCCTTCCCCACCGAGGGCGCCACCAAGCGCCTGCGCCCCGGCTCGGACTTCGGCGATTCCACCAAGGTGAACCCGATGCGCCGCATCGGCCAGATGGCGGAGCTGCAGAATCTCGCCACCTTCCTCATGGCGGACGGCTGCGAGTGGCTCACCGGCGAGACGATCGCCATCGACGGCGCGGGCTACCTGGCCACCGGTGCCTCCTTCACCGAGCTGGACAACATGACCGACGCCGACTGGCAGCGGGCGCGCGACCTCATCAAGGCGCAGAACGACAAGGACCGCGCCGGGCGCGCGGCCTAGACGCCGGCAGGCGCAGACGCAGCATGGCCGACAAGCTCGAACCGCGCCCCGCCGCGACGCTGCTCCTGCTGCGCGACGGCAGCCTCGGCCCCGAGGCCTTCCTCCTGCAGCGCACGCAGAGCGCAGCGTTCCTCGCCGGCGCGCACGTCTTCCCGGGCGGCGCCCTCGACAAGGCCGACCGCGACGTGCGCGTGCTGCGGCGGGTGGCGGGCATCAGCGACTCGCAGGCGAGCGCGCGCCTGGGGATCGAATCCGGCGGCCTCGCCTACTGGGTGGCGGCGATCCGCGAGTGCTTCGAGGAAGCGGGCATCCTGCTCGCCGAGACCGAAGAGGGCGGCGCGCTCGACCCCAGGCGCATCGCTGCGCTCGCGCAGTACCGCGCGCCGCTGCACGCGGGCAAGCTCGCGTTCGCCGAGTTCCTCGAGAAGGAGCGGCTGCTGCTTTCGGGCGGCGCGCTCGCCTATTTCGGCCACTGGATCACGGCGCCGGGACGCGCGCGGCGCTTCGATACGCGCTTCTTCCTCGCGCTCGCGCCCGGCAACCAGGCCGGCGCGCACGACGGCACGGAACTCATCGACAGCGTGTGGCTGCGGCCGGTGGAGGCGCTCGAGCGCGAGGCGAAGGGCGCGATGCAGCTCGTGTTCGCCACCAAGAATACGCTCGCCGACCTGCAGCGCTTCGCGCGCGCGCGCGACGCCTTCGAGCACGCGTGCGAATGCGAGGTCGAGACCAACCGCGCCTGCTGGGCATTCGGGCCCGACGGCACGGCGGCGCTGTTCCGCCGGCGCGACCCGCAGTACTTCGAGATCCACTGGAGCGATCCCGAGGAGACCGGGCAGACCAGCATCGCGCTGACGCCCGGCGTGGCCAAGCGCCTGGATGCGCATGTCACGCGCATCATCGCGCCCAATCCCGGCATGATGACGGGCCCCGGCACCAACACCTACCTGGTCGGCGGCGAGCAGCTCGCGGTGATCGACCCGGGGCCGGCGATCGACTCGCACATCGCCGCGGTCCTCGCCGCGGGCGCGGGGCGCATCCGCGTGGTGCTGTGCACGCACACGCACATGGACCATTCGCCGGCGGCGGCGGCGATCAAGGCGGCGACCGGCGCGGTGGTGATCGGGCGAGCGGCCCCGGCGCAGCCCGGGCAGGACGCGGGCTTCGCGCCCGACCGCGTCCTCGAGGAAGGCGACCGCGTGATGATCAGCGGCCTGTCGTTGCGCGCCATTCATACCCCCGGGCACGCCTCCAACCACCTCTGCTACCTGCTCGAGAACACGCGCATGCTGTTCACGGGCGACCACGTCATGCAGGGCTCCACCGTGGTGATCAACCCGCCCGACGGCGACATGCGCGCCTACCTCGGCTCGCTCGAGCGGCTGCTCGGCGAGGACATCCTGATCCTTGCGCCGGGCCACGGCTATCTCATCGGCGAGCCGCACCGCGAGGCGCGGCGCCTGATCCGCCATCGCCTGGCGCGCGAGCAGAAGGTGGTGTGGGCGCTCGAGCGCATGAATGCGCCAACGCTCGAGGAGCTGGTCGCCGAGGTGTACGACGACGTCTCGCCGCGGCTGCACGGCGTGGCGCAGCGCTCGCTGCGCGCGCACCTCGACAAGCTCGCCGCCGAAGGCCGCGTGCGCATGGCGGATGGCGGCCGCTACGCGCTGATACAATCCGCCGCAGCAGGCTGACGGGGCGCTGCGGCGTCCCCTGCTGCGAACGGAGGCGCGCGCCATGAGCAGCTACGACAAGACGCTGAAGCTGGTCACCAACCTGGACCGCGCGGGGATCGAGTCGCGCCTCGCCGAGATCCGCAAGGCGGCGAACGCCGCCGGTCTCGACGAGCTCGCGCAGATGTTCGCCGGCGCCGAAGGCGCGCCGCGCGCGCAGCTGGAGGCGAGCGTGCGCCGCGCGCTCAAGTGGCTCGCCGGCAGGACCGAGCAC
>DASWBP010000383.1:0-3948 GCA_036390555.1 Burkholderiales bacterium
TGCAGCGCGTGCGCGAGCGCGAGGTGGACGACCGCGTGCAGGTGAGCGACGGCGAGATCGACATCTATCTCGAGCTGAACCGCGCGGCCTCGGAGAGCGCCGTCGAATACAACGCTGCACACATCCTGGTGCGCATCCCCGAGCAGGCGAGCCCCGAGCGCATCGAGCAGGCCCGCGCGCGCGCGGAGCAGGCGCGCAGCGAGGCGCTCGGCGGCGGCGATTTCGGGCGGCTTGCGGCGACGCTGTCGGACGCGGGCGACGCCATGCAGGGCGGCGCACTGGGCTGGCGTGCGCCGAGCCGCCTGCCGGAGCTGTTCGCCGATGCCCTGAAGACCATGAAGCCCGGCGAAGTGAGCCCGTTGCTGCGCAGCCCGGCGGGATTCCACCTGCTCAAGCTGCTTGAACGCCGCGGCACCGGCGGCGCGGCTGCCGTGACGCAGTCCCGCGTGAGCCACATCCTCATCAAGACGAGCGAGCTCATGTCGGAGGGCGATGCGCGCCGGCGCGTGGAGGTCCTGAGGCAGCGCATCGTGGCGGGCGCCAGCTTCGCCGAGCTCGCACGCCTCAATTCAGAGGACGGCAGCGCGGCGCGCGGCGGCGACCTCGGCTGGGTGCTGCCCGGGGACACGGTGCCGGAGTTCGAGCGCGCCATGATGGCCCTGAAGCCCGGCGAGCTCTCCGAGCCCGTGCGCACGCCGTTCGGCTTTCACCTGCTGCTGGTGACGGAGCGGCGCACGGCCGACGTGGGCGCGGAGCGCCAGCGCATGCAGACGCGCCAGGTGCTGCGCGAGCGCAAGGCCGAGGAGGCCTACCAGGAGTGGCTGAGGCAGCTGCGCGACCGCACCTACGTCGAGCTGAAGCTGGAGGAGCGCTGACGTGGCCACGCACGGCCGCGCGGCGCGGGTGATCGCGCTCACCTCGGGCGAGCCGGCCGGCATCGGGCCCGAGCTGTGCATCGCGGTGGCGCGCCGGTTCCGCGGCGCGCGCCTCGTGGCTGTCGGCGACGCCGGCCTCCTGCGCGGCTGTCCGCATGTCGCGCACGTGCCGCTTGCCGCGCCGCGCAAGGCCGGCCGGCTCGACCCTGCGAACAGCCGGTATGTGCTGCGCGTGCTCGATCGCGCCATCGACGGTTGCCTCGCCGGCGAGTTCGACGCCATGGTGACGGCGCCGGTGCACAAGGGCGTGATCAACGACGCGGGCATCGCCTTCACCGGCCACACCGAGTACCTGGCCGCGCGCGCGGGCGCGCCGCACGTGGTGATGATGCTGGTGGGCGGTGGCCTGCGCGTCGCGCTCGCCACGACGCACCTCGCGCTGGCGAAGGTGCCGCGCGCCATCACGCGCGCGGGGTTGGTGGCGACCCTGCGGGTCGTCGATGCCGACCTGAGAAGGCGCTTTCGCATCCGGCGCCCGCGCATCCTGGTCGCCGGGCTCAATCCGCACAGCGGCGAGCAGGGGCATCTGGGCACCGAGGAGCGCGACGTGATCGCACCGGCGCTCGCACAAGCCAGGAAGCGCGGCATCGACGCGCAAGGGCCGATTCCCGCCGACACGCTGTTCGTGCCCGCGCGGCTGAAGGGCGCCGACTGCGCGCTGGCGATGTACCACGACCAGGGGCTGCCGGTGCTCAAGTACGCGAGCTTCGGCGCAGGCGTCAACGTCACGCTCGGGCTGCCCTTCGTGCGCACCTCGGTGGACCACGGCACGGCCCTCGAGATCGCGGGCAAGGGCCGGGCCGACCCCGGCAGCCTCCTCGCGGCGGTGAAGCTTGCCGTCAAGCTCGCGGCCGCGCGCGCGTAGGGTGGGCCAGTTGCCCGCCGGCGACCGGCACGTCCCGCGCAAGCGCTTCGGCCAGCATTTCCTGCACGACGCGGGCGTGATCCGCAGGATCGTCGAGGCGATCGCGCCCGCGCCGCAGGACGTCATCGTCGAGATCGGGCCGGGGGAGGGGGTGCTGACGCGCGCGCTCCTGGCGCGCTGCCCGCGCGTGGAGGCGATCGAGATCGATCGCGACCTCGCCGCGCAGCTCGCCGCTGGCGGGATCCGGGTGCACGTCGCGGATGCGCTCGAGTTCGACTTCGGCGCGTTTCCGCCGGGCACGCGCGTCGTGGGCAACCTGCCCTACAACATTTCCACGCCGCTGCTCTTCCACCTGCTGCGCCACGCCGGGCGCATCCGCGATCTGCACTTCATGCTGCAGCTCGAGGTGGTGCAGCGCATGGTGGCGCGGCCCTCGACGACCGAGTACGGCCGGCTGTCGGTGATGCTGCAGGCGCGCTTCGCGATGCAGAAGCTGTTCCGCGTCGCGCCGGGCGCGTTCCGCCCGCCGCCCAAAGTGGACTCGGCAGTGGTGCGCATGGTGCCGCTTGGCGCGCCGCTCGGCTGCGACGAGAAGGTCTTCGAGCAGGTGGTGCGCGAGGCCTTCAGCGCGCGCAGGAAGACTCTGCGCAACGCGCTGCCCCTCAGCGCGGATCAATATGCCGAACTGGGCATGGATGCCCGCTTGCGCCCGGAGAACCTGTCGCCGCAGGACTACGTGCGCATCGCCCTTCGCGTTGGCAGGGGCGAGCGCGGCGTCGCTGTCCCAGGAGGGGGTAACGGGGGAACCTAGGTTCCCCTGTGCTCGATGAACTCGATCTTGTAGCCGTCCGGATCCTCGACGAAGGCGATCACCGTGGTGCCGCCCTTCACCGGTCCGGCCTCGCGCGTCACCTTGCCGCCCTTGGCGCGCACCGCGTCGCAAGCCCTGGCCGCATCCGGCACTTCGATGGCGATGTGGCCGAAGGCGCCGCCCATCTCGTACCTGGGCACGCCGTAGTTGTAGGTGAGCTCCAGGACCGAGGCCCGGTCCTCGGCGTCGTAGCCGACGAAGGCGAGCGAGTATTTCTGCTCGGGGCGGTCGGTGGTGCGCAGCAGCTTCATGCCCAGCACCTCGGTATAGAACCTGACCGAGCGGTCGAGGTCGCCCACGCGCAACATCGTATGCAGGAGTCTCATGGCGCCGCAGTCTACCGCGTCGCGCGCGCCATGCGGCGGCTAGAGCGTCGCCTGCTGCGCCTCGATCCAGGACTTCACCGCGGCAATCACCTCCTGCGGCTGCCGTCCCTCGGTGGCGATGGGCGGTCCGACGCGCACCGTGATGGTCCCCGCGCGCTTGAGGAAGGCGTTGCGCGGCCAGAGCCTGCCCGCGTTGTGCGCCACCGGGACCACCGGCACGCCGCAGTTCACCGCGAGCCAGGCGCCGCCCTGATGGTAGGGGCGCTTCTGGCCCGGCGGCACGCGCGTGCCTTCCGGGAAAATTACCACCCAGAAGCCCTGCG
This sequence comes from Burkholderiales bacterium, assembly GCA_036390555.1. Taxonomy (GTDB): domain Bacteria; phylum Pseudomonadota; class Gammaproteobacteria; order Burkholderiales; family SG8-39; genus JAABQT01. The sequence continues at coordinate 3,321 of DASWBP010000383.1, forward strand.
CGAGGCGCTCGCGCCCCTGGCGCGCCATCTCGCGCAACGCCGCGGTGCCGCGCGAGCGGTTGATGGCGATCGGGCTCATCAGCGCGAGCCCCCAGCCGAAGAACGGGATCCACAGCAGCTCGCGCTTCAGCACCAGCACCTGCGGCGGAAAGATCTCCTGGTAGGCGAGCGTCTCCCAGGCGGACTGGTGCTGCGAGAGGATCACCGCCGGCTCGTCGGGCAGGTGCTTGCGGCCCTCGATCTTCCAGCGCACGCCGCACAGCACCCAGGCGAGCCAGACCACCAGGCGCGACCACGCCGAGATCAGCCGGTAGCGCGCCATGCGCGGCAGCGGAAAGGAAGCGAGCGCGATGACCGCGTAGGGTGGCGTGACGAGGACGAGCGCGAGCGCGAACAGCGCCGAGCGCAGCCATGTCATGGCGCTAGTGAGCCTCTGGCCTATTCGCGCGGGTGCGCGTTGCGGCCGGAACGCGGCGCCGGCTAGGCGCGAGGCCGCAGCGATATGTCGATATCGCAAGGCCGAGCAACAACGCAGGCGCCCGTGTCATCGCGCTATCGCACGCCCTAGATCGCGTCTTCCGGCCGCAACCCGAGGGCGGCGAAGGCCTCTGCCCTGAACCTGAGGGAC
>DASWBP010000384.1:0-20064 GCA_036390555.1 Burkholderiales bacterium
GCCGGTGCTGCTCACCCAGACCATCATCCTGTTCCAGGATACTTCGCTCGTTTACGTGATCTCGGTCACCGATTTCCTCGGCGCCGCCTCCAAGGTCGCCAACCGCGACGGCCGCCTGGTGGAGATGTACCTGTTCGCCGCGCTGGTGTATTTCATCGTCAGCTTCACCGCCTCGCAGTACGTGCGCAGGCTGCAGGCGCGCATCGCCGTCATCCGCTAGGGGATTCGATGATCGAGCTGAAGAACGTCAGCAAGTGGTACGGCAGCTTCCGGGTGCTCGCCGAATGCTCCACCAGCGTGAGCAAGGGCGAGGTGGTCGTCGTATGCGGGCCCTCGGGCAGCGGCAAATCCACGCTCATCAAGTGCGTGAACGGCCTCGAGCCGTTCCAGAAAGGCGAGATCACGGTGGACGGCATCGCGGTGGGCGATCCGAAGACCGACCTGCCCAAGCTGCGCGCGCGCGTCGGCATGGTGTTCCAGCATTTCGAGCTGTTCCCGCACATGAGCGTGCTGAGGAACCTCACGCTGGCGCAGGTCAAGGTTCTCGGCCGCAGCGAGGAGGAGGCGCGCGACAAGGGCCTGAAGCTGCTCGAGCGCGTGGGCCTCATGGAGCAGCGGGACAAGTTTCCCGGCAACCTCTCCGGCGGCCAGCAGCAGCGCGTGGCGATCGCGCGCGCGCTGTGCATGGACCCGATCGCCATGCTGTTCGACGAGCCCACCTCGGCCCTCGACCCGGAGATGATCAACGAGGTGCTCGACGTGATGGTCGAGCTCGCCAGGGAGGGCATGACCATGATGGTGGTCACGCACGAGATGGGCTTCGCGCGCAAGGTGGCGCACCGCGTGATCTTCATGGACGAGGGCCGCATCGTCGAGGACGCCGCCAAGGACGCGTTCTTCGGCACGCCGCGCTCGGAGCGCGCGCAGCTCTTCCTCTCCAAGATCCTGCACCACTGACCAGGCGCGCCACGGCGCGCGCCGCGCGGGGGCGGCGACCCCTTGGGGCATACGCCGCAGTCGCGCGCGACGCATTGCGGCTACACTGGGCCGCCAGTCACACGCCAAGGGGGAAACAACGGTGAGCACCGTAGCCTTCATCGGGTTGGGCGCCATGGGCGCGCGCATGGCCATGAACCTCCTTGCGGCAGGACACAAGCTGCGCGTCTACAACCGCGACCGCTCGAAGACGCAGCCCTTCGCCAGCCTGGGCGTCGAGGTCTGCGCTTCGCCCGCGACGGCGGCGAAGGGCGCCGAGTTCGTGGTGTCCATCGTCGCCGACGACGTGGCGACGCGCGCGGTGATGCTCGGCACGGACGGCGCGCTGGCGGGCGCTGCCCCGGGCACCGTGCTCATCGATTCCAGCACCAACACGCCGGCGACGGCGCGGGACGTGGCGAAGGCCGCCGCGGCGAAGGGCTGCCAGTATCTCGATGCGCCGGTCTCCGGGTCGCTTGCGCAAGCGCAGGGCAAGGAACTCGTATTCATGGTCGGCGGCGACAAGGCGGCCTTCGACAGGGCGCAGCCCGTACTCGCGGCGATGGGCCGGCTCGCGAAGCACATGGGCGCTTCCGGCGCCGGTGCGACCATCAAGCTCATCAACAACATGCTCTCGGGGACCGTCACCGCGGCGCTCGCGGAGGCGGCGCAGGTGGCCGAGGCCGGGGGGATCGAGCGCGAGGCGGCCCTCGAGATCCTCGGCGAGGGCGCCGCCGGCTCGCGGCTGCTGAAGGCGAAGCTGCCGAAGATGTTCAGGCGCGATTTCTCGCCGCAGTTCCAGCTCGAGCTGATGGAGAAGGACCTGCGCTACTTCGTCCTGCTCGCGCAGGAGCTCGATCGCCCGGCGCCGCTCGCCGCGCTGGTGCGCAGCCAGTTCCAGGCGGCGCGCCGCGCCGCGCTCGGCAAGCTCGATTCCTCGGCCGTGTTCCTGCAGGCGGCCGGCGAGAAGCCCGCCTCCTGAGCGCTCGCCGCGTTCGCCCCTGATGCGCGCCGACGCCAGGCTGCTCTTCGCCCTCTTCGCCCTCTCGGGCTTCACCGGGCTCGTCTACGAATCGGTCTGGTCGCATTACCTGAAGCTGTTCCTCGGGTCGGCGGCTTTTGCGCAGTCCTTCGTGCTGGCCGCCTTCATGGGCGGCATGGCGCTCGGCGCGTGGCTCGCCAGCCGCTGGAGCACGCGCATGAAGAGCCTGCTGCGCGCCTACGGCTGGATCGAGGGGCTGATCGGCCTCGCGGCGCTCGCTTTCCACGGCGTGTTCGTCTGGCTGACGGAGGCCTCGCTCGCAAGCGTGATCCCGGCACTCGGCTCACCGGCCGCGGTGGAGGCCTACAAGTACGCGCTGTGCGGCCTGCTCATCGTGCCGCAGACGATCCTGCTCGGCATGACCTTTCCGCTGATGAGCGGCGCGGTCATCCGCCGCCATCCGGTGGATGCGCTCGGCGCGCCCGCCGCGGGGCACCACCTCGCGATGCTGTACTTCACCAACTCGATCGGCGCCGCCGCGGGCGCGCTCGCCGCCGCGTTCTGGCTGATCGGCGCGCTCGGCATGCCGGGCACCATGCAGCTCGCCGGCGCGCTCAACCTCCTGCTCGCGGTCGTGGTGCTCGCCGCCGCGCGCGGCACGGAGCCGCTGCCGCCGCTTGCCGCGCCCGCCGTGGGCGCGCTGCCGGCGGGGCCGCCCCTCGTACGCTTGTTCCTGTTCGGCGCCTTGGTGACGGGCGCGGCCTCGTTCATCTACGAGATCGCCTGGGTGCGCATGCTCTCGCTCGTGCTCGGCGCGTCCTTCCAGGCCTTCGAGCTGATGCTCTCTGCCTTCATCACCGGCCTCGCGCTGGGCGGGCTGTGGATACGCCGGCGCATCGACCGCATCGGCGATCCCGTGCGCTTCCTCGGCAACGTCCAGCTCGCCATGGGCCTCGCTGCGCTCGCCACGCTCTTTGTCTATCACCAGAGCTACGACTGGATGGCCTGGGCGCTCAGGGTTCTGCAGCGCGACGACGCCGGCTATCCGCTGTTCACGCTGTTCAGCCACGCCATCGCCTTTGCCGTCATGCTGCCGGCCACCTTCCTTGCCGGCATGACGCTGCCGCTGTTCACGCACGTGCTGATGCGCGGCGGGCATGGCGAACGCGCCATCGGCCAGGTGTACGCCGCCAATACGCTAGGCGCCATCGCCGGCGTGATCGTGGCCGTGCACGTCCTGCTGCCGGATACCGGCTTGAAGCTCACGCTGGTGCTGGGCGCCGCGCTCGACATCCTGCTTGGCGCGGCGCTGCTGCGCTGGTCGCAGGCGCAATGGCGCCGCGCGCACGCCTTCGGCGCGCTGATCGCGGGCCTCGCCGCCGCCGCGCTTACGGCGCGCGCGGGCGTGCTGCCCCCCGAGCGCCTCTCCTCGGGCGTGTTCCGCGCCGGCCAGGCCGAAGCGCGCGACAACGTGATGCTGTATTACGTCGATGGCAAGACGGCCACGGTCGCGGTCAGCGCCACGCCCAGCGGCACGCGCGTGATCAGCACCAACGGCAAGCCCGACGCCGCGATCCAGATGGACGAGGGTCGACCGCGCACCGAGGACGAGTACACCATGACCCTGCTCGGCGCGCTGCCGCTGCTGGCGAAGCCCGAGGCGCGGAGCTTCGCCAACATCGGCATCGGCTCCGGGCTGACCGCGGAGGTGATCCTCTCGCACAGCTCGCCCGCGGCGCTCGACGTGATCGAGATCGAGCCGGCCATGGCAATCGGTGCCTACGCCTTCCACCCCCGCGTGGACCGGATCTTCCGCGACCGGCGCATGAGGCTGCACACCGAGGACGCGAAGAGCTACTTCGCGCGCCACGGCAAGCGCTACGACGTCATCGTTTCCGAGCCTTCCAACCCGTGGGTCAACGGCGTGGCGGGCCTGTTCACGCGCGAGTTCTACCGCGACACCGCGCGCTATCTCGCGCCGCAGGGCCTGTTCGTGCAGTGGCTGCACCTCTACGAGCTCGACGACCGACTGCTCAGCTCGATGCTTGCGGCGATGGGCGAGACCTTCGCCGACTACCAGGTCTACCAGTCGAGCGTCGGCGACCTGGTGGTGCTCGCCGTGCGCGAAGGCAAGGTCCCCGAGCCGCAGGAGCCGCCGCCGGCGCAGGCGGGCTTCCGCGCGGAGCTCGCCAAGGTCGGCATCACGCGCCTCGAGCACGTCATGGCGCGGCGCATCGGCAGCAAGCGCCAGCTCGAGCCGCTCTTCGCGCAGTTCGGCGCGCCCGCCAACTCCGACTTCCGTCCCCTGGTGCAGCTGGAGGCGACGCGCGCGCGCTTCGCGCAGCGCGGCGCCTACGCCATCGCGGACCTTGCCAATTCCGCGCTGCCGGCGAACGAGATGCTCGGCGGCCTGCCGATGGGCACCTTGACCGCCGATCACGCGAGCGGCACCACCGGCCGCATCCTGCAGCTGCAGGCGGCCCTCGACGTGCACGGCGTGCTGGCGCGCAATCGCGATCCCGCGGAGCGCGTGGCCCCAGTCGCGGCGCTCGCGCTGCGGCGCGCGGGCGCGCTGTGCGGCAAGCGCGTGCCGCGCGCGCTCATCGAGCAGCTGCACGTCGCGGCGCTGCAGACGCTATCGCACCTCGCGCCCGCGGCGCGGCGCGAGTTGTGGGTCGAGCCGCGCTGGCTCGGCTGTCCGCTCGCGCGCACCGAGCTTGCGGTGCGCGAGCGATTTGCGGTGTATGGCGCAATCGCGGCGCGCGACGCGCGCGCCATGCACCGCCGCGCCGCCGCGCTGCTCGACGACGAGCGCCCGGTGGATCAAGCCTGGGGAAGGTTCCTCCTACTCACCGCAGTGCTTGGCGCCAAGGCGTCCGGCCAGGCGGCGGAGGCGCAGCGGTTGTGGGCCGCGCACGCCCCGGCGCTCTACAAGGGGCCGCTGGCCCCTGCGGAACGCTACATCGCCGAGTGGCGCTAGGCGACTGCGCGCAATACGGCGACTGCGCGCCTCAGCGCGTCAGCGCTTCCGGAATCTTGTGATCCGGATAGCGCTTCTTGAATTCGGCGAGGCTTTCCTGCGCCTCGCGCTCGCGTCCCTGCTTCTTCAGCTCGGCGATCCGCTCGAGCCACGCTTCGGGCGTCGCCGGCTCCGCGGGCTTTGCCGAGGCGAGCGCGCGCGGGGCGGCCGCTGCGGCAACCGGTGCGCGCTCACCCGCCTGCTCCATGGCGCTACCTGCGGCTCTATCGCGGACGGAATCTGCGGCAAGCGCCGGCGGCGCCGCTGCGGCGGCGGGCGCAGCTGGTTGCGGCTGCGCTGCAGCCAGCGCTTCGGTGCGTGCGCGCGCCTCCGCCGCCTGTGCCGGCTCCGCGTCACTCTTCTCCAGCCCGCTGGCGGGCGCTCGCGCGACGCCTCCTGCGGGTGCGCGGGCGACGGCTTCTGCGGGTGCGCGGGCGACGGCTTCTGCGGGCGCGCGAGCGGCGGCTTCTGCAGACGCCCCCCTTTCCTGCGAACGCCTGGGCGCCGCCTGCCGCGGCGCGCTGCGCTCGAGCTTGCCGACCTGTTCTGCCGGCAGGGCGGCGGGCCGCGGCGTCTCGATCACCTGCGGCGCCAGCGCGACCGACTCGGGATCGCGCTGGTGCGGCAGCATGCGCAGCGTCACGCCGACCGCGAGCACCACCACCGCCGCGACCGATAGCGGCACGCGCCAGCGCGCGGGCCTGCGCCGTGCGGCAGCAAGGATCGCCTCATCCAGCGCGCGCGGCGGCTCCTCGGCCCCGAGCGCGCGGTAGGCCTGCGCCACCTCCTTGTCGCGGTCCGTCTCGCTCATCGTCCCGTCTCAGTCATCGTCGAGTGCCTGGCGCAGCTTGGCGAGCGCGTAGCGCACGCGGCTCTTTGCCGCCTCCTCCGTGGCGCCGGTCGCCGCGGCGATCTCGCCCGGCGTCATGCCGGCCTCTTCGTGCAGCAGGAACGCCTCGCGCTGCGCGGGGGGCAGCGCCTCGAGCGCCGCGGCGAGGCGCCTCAGGTCCTCGCGCCCCTCGGCGCGCGCTTCCGGCTCGAAGCCGCGCGGCGCGGGCGGATCGTCCGCCTCGGCGACATCCACCAGCTTGAGGCCGCGCTTGCGCCAGTGATCGGCGAGGCGGTTGTGCGCGATGGCATAGAGCCAGGTGGTGAATTTCGCCTGCACGGCGTAACGTGTGCGCGCCTCGATCACCCGCATCCAGATCTCCTGGTAGAGCTCTTCCGCCAGTGCACGCTCCTTCACGGCACGCAGCACGAAGCGGTACACAGGCCCCTTGTGCCGCGCGTACAGCGCCTCGAAGGCCCCCGCGTCGCCCTGCCGGTAGGCGAGCATGAGCTGTTCGTCCGGGGCCTCCACGCCTCCAGTCTACGCGCCGGAGGACGGCGTGACGCCCGGCGCCGCGCCCACCGGGTCGGGAACGAAACCGGGAAACGGACGCGGCGGCCGGCCGCGCTCGCGAATCACGCCCAGCGCCACGAGGTTCGCGTGGCTGTCGTAGCGGATCACGATGGTTTCCACGGGCTGCGCGGTGGCGCGCTCGAACTCGACCCAGTGCGCGTGCGAGGCTTCGCTGCGGCCATGCCCGGTGCCGAGCGGCTCGGCCCTCCGGACGGCGTCGGCGGCCGCTCCCCCGCCCGACTGACTCCTGGCCACCGGCGCTTCCGCGCGCGCGGAGGACTCGGCGGGCGCAGGTGCAATGCGGCTCAGGGGCTGCGGCGGCTCCACCTTGCGGCGGAAGAGCGCTACGCCGATCACGCCGACGTCCTCCGGCCGCCCTGTGCGTGCCGCGTAGGAATCAGGCAGCGCGGTGAAGTAGAACGCGGCGGTGCGCGAGAGGTTCTTGCGCCAACCCTTCACCTCGAGGCCGCCCCAGGGACCGAGCACGTAGCCGCTTTGCCGGGGGTGCGCCGTCTCCCCGGTAACCACATTGATGCCGTCCACGGACATCACCGCCAGCAGGTCGTCTCCCTGCCGGCTGCGCACGGTCACCTGGTACTCGTTGCCCGGCTTGCCTGCCACGTAGGCGTGCCCCTCGTGCCAGTAGACCCGCAACTGGCGCTTCTCCGTGCGGTCGTAGACGTTCACGTCCGCGAGGCCGCCGACCGCGAGCGCCTGCGCGGAAAGGGCGAGCGCGACCACGGCGCCCGCGAGCTTTAGCGTTCTCATGCCGATTCCTTTCGCGTTGCGCGGCCGGCCCCGATGGCCAGCCGTCATGACATGAAACGAACCGGCAAGAGAAAAGGGTTAAGATGCGCGCCTTTTTCGCACGCCACCGCGCCCCCATGCCCGCTTACGACTGCTCGAAGTGCCCCGCCTACTGCTGCAGCTACCCCGAGATCGAGGTGTCCAAGGCGGACATCGCGCGCCTGGCGCGCCATTTCGGCGTGAGCGAGCCGGAGGCCGAGGAGCGTTTCACCAAGCTCGAGCGACAGGAGAAGGTGCGCATCCTGCGGCATCGCGAGGACGAGCATTTCACCTCGGTGTGCATGTTCCTAGACCGCAAGACGCGCAGCTGCACGGTCTACGAGGCGCGGCCGCATACCTGCCGCGGCTATCCCTACGGCGCTCGCTGCGGCTACTACGAGTTCCTCAAGTTCGAGCGCGAGCACCAGGCCGACGAAAGCTTCGTCGCGACCACCTGAAAGTCGGGGTCAGACCCTAATTTCCCTTGCGAGCGGAAATTGGGGTCTGATCCCAGCGCTAGGCCTGCTTGGCGCGCTCCAGCGCCTGCTTGCGGATTGCGCTGAGCGTCGTCGAGGTGGTGATGGCGTCCGGGTCGATGCGCAGCTCGAGGAGCGCAGGCTTGCCCGACGCGCGCGCGCGCTCGAAGGCCGGTGCGAACTGCTCGGTGGAGTCCACCACCTCGCCATGCCCGCCGAAAGCGCGCGCGTAGGCCGCGAAGTCGGGGTTCTTCAGCTCGGTGCCGGAGATGCGGCCGGGGTACTCGCGCTCCTGGTGCATGCGGATCGTGCCGTACATGCCGTTGTTCACGACGAGCGCGATCACCGGCGCGCCGTATTGCACGGCGGTGGCCAGCTCCTGCCCGGTCATGAGGAAGTCGCCATCGCCCGTGACCGCCACCACCGTGCGGCTCGGCGCGGCGAGCTTCGCGGCGATCGCCGCGGGCAGGCCGCAGCCCATCGAGCCGTTGGTCGAGCCCAGCTGCGTGCGGAATCCCTTGTAGCGGAAGAAGCGGTGCACCCAGCCGGAGAAGTTGCCTGCACCGCCCGCGACGATGGCGTCCTCGGGCAGGTTCTCCGAGAGCCAGCGCACGACATTCGCGTACTGGAGCTTCCCGGGAATCGGTTGCGGCTCACTCCAGGCGAGGTAGTCCGCGCGCGCCTGCTGCGTGCGCGCGGCCCACTTGGCGCCATCGAGCTTCACGGCCGCAAGCGCCGTGACGAAATTCGCCATGCCCGAATTGATCGGCAGCGCCGCGTGGTAGACGCGTCCCAGCTCCTCGGCGCCGCCGTGCACGTGGATCAGCTTCTGCGCGGGCACCGGCGCCTCGAACAGCGAATACCCGCCCGTGGTCATCTCGCCCAAGCGCGCGCCGATGACGAGCACCACGTCCGCCTCGCGCACGCGCTGCGCGAGCTTGGGGTTGATGCCGATGCCGACGTCGCCCGCAAAGCTGGAACTGCGGCTGTCGAGCAGGTCCTGGCAGCGGAACGACGTTCCCGCGGCGAGCTGCGATTGCTCGAGCCAGGCGCGCAGGCCATCGCAGCTGGCGCGGTCCCAGCCGCCGCCGCCGATGATGACGAACGGCCGCTCGGCCGCCTGCAGCATCTTCTGCAGCTCGCGCATGTCGGCAGGCGAAGGCGCCGGGCGCACCGTCTTGTAGTGCGGCACGTCGGCCACCGCGGCCTGCGCGAACAGCATGTCCTCGGGCAGCGCGAGCAGCACCGGGCCGGGCCGTCCCGACATCGCCGTGTGAAAGGCGTGGCTCACGTACTCCGGGATGCGCTCGGTGCGGTCGATCTGCGCCACCCACTTGGTGAATGGGCCAGCCATGCGCCGGTAATCGATTTCCTGGAAGGCCTCGCGCTCCACGAAGTCGTTGCCGACCTGGCCGACGAACGCGACGAGCGGCGTCGAGTCCTGGAACGCGGTATGCAGGCCCACCGCGCCGTTGGTGGCGCCTGGGCCGCGCGTGACGAAAAGGATGCCCGGCTCGCCCGTGAGCTTGCCGTAGGCCTCGGCCATGTAGGAGGCACCACCCTCCTGCCGGCAGATGACGAACTTGAGCCGGTCGCGCACGTCGTAGAAGCCGTCCAGCACCGGCAGGTAGCTCTCGCCCGGCACGCCGAAGGCGAGCTTCGCGCCGTGGCCAACCAGGGCGTCGGCGAGGATGCGGCCGCCGTGCCGCGTGCGCAAGTCGGATTTCATGCCGTCACTCCCGCGAAAGCGTTGCGCAGCTTCGCGCAGCATTCTGCGACGGCGGCATTCGCCGTCTCGAGCACGCCGCCGAACAAGATGAAGCCGTGCACCATGTCGCCGTACTCGCGATACGACACCTCCACGCCCTCCTGCGCCATGCGCTGCGCGTACTCACGGCCTTCGTCGAGCAGCGGATCGTAGCCCGCCGTGATCACGTAGGCGGGCGGCAGGCCGGCGAGGCTCCTTGCCAGCAGCGGCGAAGCGCGCCAGTCGAGGTAGTCCTTGGGATCCGGCAGGTAGTAGCCGCGGAAATACTCGATCGACTTCCTCGTCAGCAGGTAGCCCTCACCGTTGCGCGCAACCGAGGGGTGCGCCGCGCGCTGGTCGGTGCCCGGGTAGATGAGGAGCTGGAAATCGATCTTCGGCCCGCCCGCGTCACGCGCGTGCAGCGACACGACCGTGGCGAGATTGCCTCCCGCGCTGTCGCCGCCCACGGCGAGCCTCTTGTGCCGGCCCGCGACGTACCTGGTTGCCGCGATGCAATCCTCGACCCCGGCGGGGAACGGGTGCTCGGGCGCAAGGCGATAGTCCACGGAATACACGGCGCAGCGCGCACCGTTGGCGAGCTGCCGGCAGAGCACGTCGTGCGTGTCGAGGTCGCCGATCACCCAGCCGCCGCCGTGGAAGTAGACGAGCGCCGGCAGTTCTTCCTCGGGCTTCGAGCCGGCGGGACGGTAGGCGCGCAGCACCACCGGCCCCGGTGCGAGCGTCAGCTTTGCCTCGGCGACCTCGGGGGGCTTCGGTGAGAGCGCCGCGCGCGTGTCGCGATAGATGCGCCGCGCGACGTGCGCGGGCACCTCGTAATAGGGAGGCAGGGGCGACTTCGCCGCGCGCTCGAGCAGCTGCGCGACCTGGGGATGGAGGGTCACTTTACGGCGGCGAGCATCTTCTTCAGGCGCGCGACGAAGAACGGCGCGCACTTGTGGATGCGCGTCTCCTGCGAAATCATCAGCGGCCGGATCTTCGGCAGGTAGGCCTGCCACTCGGGGTCGGCCTGCATCGCGGCGCGCATCTTCTCGCGCTGCAGGAGGTCGTCGTACGCCCACATGTGCGTCACGAGGTTCTGCATGCCGACCTCGGTCACGTAGTAGCCCACCAGGTTCGGCAGGTGCCGCAGCTGGATCTTCATGCCCGTTTCCTCGTAGTGCTTGAAATACTCCGGGGCCTTGCCGACCTGCAGCAGGTACATGCGCTCTTCGACGTACACGGGGGCTTCCTCCTCGATGGCGGTGGCCTATAGTATCCGGGCGATGGACGATATCAATACGCTGCGCCGCATCCTTTCGCAGAACCGCGTCATCGCCGTGGTGGGACTCTCGGCCGACTGGTTCCGCCCGAGCTACTTCGCCGCGAAGTACATGCTGGAGCACGGCTACACGGTGATCCCGGTGAACCCCAAGTATCCGGAGATCCTCGGCCAGAAGTGCTACAAGTCGCTGCGCGACATCCCGGTCAAGGTGGACATCGTGGATTGCTTCCGCAAGACCGAGGACATCATGCCGATCTGCGAGGACGCGATCGCCATCGGCGCCAAGGTGCTCTGGCAGCAGCTCGGTGTGAAGAACGAGGCCGCGGCCGCCAAGGCGCGCGCCTCGGGGCTGGACGCCGTGATGGACCGCTGCGTGAAGATCGAGCACGGGCGCCTGTTTGGCGGCCTCAACTGGGTGGGCGTGAACACGCGCGTGATCTCCGCCAAGCGCCCCCGCTGGCTCGCCTACTGAGCGTCGCGCCATCCTGATCCAGGTATCTGTTTTTGCGATAGTTTGTGGAATAATTCCACTAGCGCGGGAAACAGGCTGACGTTATCCTTGCGTCCGTGCTCAAGCCCGTGCGCATCTTCGAAGGCCGCTTCGGCCGTGTCGTCCTCGCCGATGCATCGGCGCCCAGCGATCCGCAGAGCCTCGCCGAGCCGCTGATCCTGCTCAAGCACGACGGCGCCGACTGCGTCGTCTCGATCGCCGGCGCCGCGCAGCCGCTGACGCGCGATGACGCGGTGTTCGTGAATCCGCACGAGACCTCGCACCTGCAGGGCAGCGCTGGCGGCGCGGCCGCGCGGGTGATCGCCTTTCATCCCTCGACGGCGTGGCTTCGCGCGAGCTTCCCCGCCGCGTTCGAGGAAACCGGCGGCGGCATGTTCCCGCGCTCGCGCGAGACGATCACGCCGCGCCTGCGGCAGCTCGCCGACACGCTGGCGATCGAGGCGCTGAACGACCAGTTCCTGTCGCCGGAGCGGCTGGAATTCATGCTGCAGGAGCTGATGCTGGTGGTGGTGGAGACCTACGTCGCCAGGCGCCGCGCGGGCGCCTCGCTCTGGCGCGGCTCGCCGTTTGCCGACTCGCGCATCCGCAAGGCGCTGGCGCTGCTGCGCGCGCGCCCGAACAAGGACGTCAACATCGACGACCTGGCGAACCAGGTGGGCCTGTCGCGCTCGCGCTTCTACGACCTGTTCCAGCTGTGCACCGGCCGCTCGCCGCGCTCCTATCTCGACATGCTGTGCGTGGAAAGCGCGATCTCCAAGCTCTCCACCGGCCGCTCGCGCATCGCCGACGTCTCCGCCGAGCTCGGTTTCTCGGCGCAGAGCAACTTCACGCGCTTCTTCCTCAATCAAGTGGGCATTCCGCCCTCGGAATACCGCCGCGCCGCTTCCCGCCCGGAAAGCGAGCAGGACAGCACGCAGCCCTCGCCCCCGCCGGCCGAGCCGCGCGGCTAGGGAGCCTCTGACTTACCCGCGCGGTGGCGCGGGTCGAAGCCATGACCGCGACCCTGCGCGCGTTGCAGGCCGACATCACTACGCTCGCGGTTGACGCCCTCGTCAACGCCGCCAACTCGTCGCTGCTTGGCGGCGGCGGCGTGGACGGCGCGATCCACCGCGCCGCGGGGCCACAGCTGCTCGCCGAATGCCGCACGCTCGGCGGCTGCGCAACCGGCGACGCGAAGCTCACCAAAGGCTACCGGCTGCCCGCCAAGTACGTGATCCACACCGTGGGACCGGTTTGGCACGGCGGCGAGCGCGGCGAGCCCGACCAGCTCGCCTCCTGCTACCGCCGGTCGCTCGAAGTCGCCGCGGCGCACGGCGACATCCGCTCGATCGCCTTCCCCGGGATCAGCACGGGCGTCTACGGCTACCCCAAGACGGGCGCGGCGCGGATCGCAGTCGCCACGGTGCGCGGCGAGCTCGCGCGCCTTCCCGGAATCCGTGAGGTGCTGTTTTGCTGCTTCTCGGCGAGCGACCTCGCGATCTACCAGGAGCTCCTCGGCTAAACTCCGCCTTGCGCCGGCGCGGTCCGGCACCCGCCCTGCGCAAGAGGAATCTCCGCCGATGGACACCGGCAAGCAGCTCTACCTGGACTTGATGAAGCGTTGCCTGACGAACCTCATCTACCAGGATCGCAGCACGCTGTTCGGCAAGGACGAGCCCTTCGACCTGCGCATGCGCGTGGAAGGGCGCGACTGGCCGGCGAACGCGCACACCATGATCGGCATCCACCGGCTCGACAACCTGCATTTCTGCGTCGAGGACGTGCTCACGCGCAGGATCCCCGGCGACCTGATGGAGACCGGCGTCTGGCGCGGTGGCGCGGCGATCCTGATGCGCGCCGTTCTCAAGGTGAACGGCGTCGCCGACCGGCGCGTGTGGTGCGCCGACTCCTTCGAGGGCCTGCCGCCACCCAACCCGGCCAAGTACCCGCTCGACGAAAAGCTCACCTTCAGCCAGTTCAAGCAGCTCGCCGTGTCGCTCGAGGAAGTGCAGACCAACTTCCGCCGCTACAACCTGCTGGACGACCAGGTGAAGTTCCTGAAGGGGTGGTTTCGCGATACGCTGCGCGGCGCGCCCATCGAGCGCCTTGCGGTGCTGCGCCTGGACGGCGACCTCTACGAATCCACCATGGACGCGCTGGATGCCCTCTACCCCAAGGTCTCGCGCGGCGGCTACGTGATCGTGGACGACTACGGCGACGTGCCGGCCTGCCGCCAGGCGGTGCACGACTACTGGCAGCGCCACGGCATCAAGGAGGAGATCATGCCCATCGACCAGGCCGGCGTATTCTGGATGAAGCAGGGCAAGTGAGGAAGGCCGCCGTGAGATTGTTCGCGCTGTCGGCTGTCGTGCTGCTTGCCGCCTGCGCGTCGCTGGTGCCCAGCGAGCCGGAGCGCAAGGAGCTGCTGCCTACCGGCACGCTGCGCGTGGGCATTGGCGTGGGCGCCTCAACCTCGGCGTTCTGGGCGGTGCGTGATTCCGCTACCGGGCAGCCGCGCGGCGTCACCGTGGATCTCGCCTATGCCCTTGCGCGCCGGCTGGAAGCGCCCGTGCAGCTCGTGGTGTACGCGAACTCGGGCGAAGTCGTCGCCGCGGGGCCGAAGGGCGAGTGGGACGTTGCGTTCCTGCCCGTGGACGCCGAGCGCCGCAAAGTCCTGGATTTCGGGCCGAACTACACGCTGTCGGCGAGCACCTTCATGGTGCGCCCGGGCTCCGGCATCGGCTCGCTTGCCGAGGTGGATCGCCCGGGTGTGCGTGCCGCGGGAATCGCCAATACCACGACCGCGCGAGCTGCGGCCGCCACGCTGAAGAACACGCCCTTGCTTTCCTTCCGCACCGTGGACGAGCTGGTGGCCAGCATGAAAGCGGGCGAAATCGATGCCTTCGCGCTCGCGCGCGAGTCGCTGCAGGGCCTCGCGCCCCAGATCCCGGGCGCGACGATCCTCGACGGCCACTTCCACGCGCTGGGCTACGCACCCGCGGTGCCCAAGGGCAAGGCCGCGGCGCTCGCCTACGCCTCGCGCTTCATCGAGGAAGCGAAAAGCGACGGCACGGTGCGCCGCGCGCTGGATAATGCGGGCTTGAAGAACGCGCCGGTCGCGCCGTAGGCGGGTCCCCGGCGGGCGGCGATTCCAAGGAGGAACCCATGCAGCACGTCCGTTTCGGCCGCACCGGCCTGCAGGTGTCGCGCCTGTGCCTCGGCACCATGACCTTCGGCCTGCAGTGCGACGAGAAGGCCTCGTTCGCCATCCTCGACGCGGCCGCCGCGGCCGGCATCACCTTCCTCGATGCGGCCGACGTGTATCCGCTGGGCGGCGGCACCGACACCGCGGGACGCACCGAGGAAATCCTCGGCAAGTGGCTCAAGGGCAGGCGCGAGAAGTTCATCCTCGCCACCAAGTGCAGCGGCAAGGTGGGCGAGGCGCCCTGGCAGCAGGGCACGTCGCGCAAGCACGTCATGTCCGCCATTGATGCGTCGCTCAGGCGGCTGGGCACGGACTACGTGGACCTCTACCAGGTGCATCACTTCGACGCGAATACGCCCGTGGACGAGACGGTGGAAGCCTTCGATGCCGTGGTGAAGGCGGGCAAGGCGCGCTACGTGGGCGTGTCCAACTACCACGCCTATCGCGTGGCGCGCGCGCTGGGCAGGAGCGAAGCGCTCGGCCTCGCCAGGCTGGCCTCGGTGCAGCCGCGCTACAACCTGCTCTTCCGCCAGATCGAGCGCGAGCTCCTGCCGCTGTGCGAAGAGGAGAAGCTCGCGGTAATTCCCTACAACCCTCTCGCCGGCGGGCTGCTGACCGGCAAGCATCAGCGCGGCGTGCCGCCCCCCGGCACGCGGTTCACGCTGGGCAACGCTGCCAAGACCTACACGGAGCGCTACTGGCAGGAGCGCGAGTTCGCGACGGTGCAGAGCTTCGCGGGCCTGGCCAAGCAGGCGGGCGTGGAGCCGGCGACGCTCGCGGTAGCCTGGGTGCTCGCCAATCCCGCGATCACGGCGCCGCTCATCGGTGCGAGCCGGCCGGAGCAGCTCGCGGCGAGCGTCGCCGCCGTCGAATACCGCCTCGACCCCAAGCTCAAGCAGACGCTCGACGAACTCACGCACGAGTACCGCATGGGCGACGCGGTGCGCTAGCACGCACGGCATCGCCGCGAGCCGCAATGGACGCCGGCGGTCGAACCGTTTCGCCCCGGCCGGCGGACCGAGCCGCTAAAATTGCGGCATGGCCGATCGCAAATTCGGGTTCGAGACCTTGTCGCTGCACGCCGGCCAGATCCCGGATCCCGCCACCGGAGCGCGTGCGGCGCCGATCTACCAGACCACCTCGTTCGTCTTCGACTCGGCGGACCACGCCGCGAGCCTCTTTAACCTGCAGACCTTCGGCAACGTCTACTCGCGCATCTCCAATCCGACGGTGGCGGTGCTGGAAGAGCGCGTGGCGGCGCTGGAGGGCGGGCGCGCGGCACTCGCCTGCGCCACGGGCCAGGCGGCGGAGGCCACGGCGATCCTGACGTTGTGCAAGTCGGGTGACCACATCGTCTCGGCCTCCACGCTCTACGGCGGCACGCACACGCTGCTCGGCGTCAACCTGAAGAAGCTCGGCATCGAGTCCACGTTCGTCAATCCCGACGACCCGGAGAATTTCCGGCGCGCACTGAAGGCCAACACCAAGCTCCTGTACGCCGAGACGCTCGGCAATCCGCTGATCAACATCGTGGACATCGCGGCGGTGGCGGCGATCGCGAAGGACGCGGGCGTGCCGTTCCTCGTGGACAACACCGTGCCCTCGCCCTACTTGTGCCGGCCGATCGAGCACGGCGCGGACCTCGTCGTGCACTCGGCGACCAAGTACCTCGGCGGCCATGGCACCACCATGGGCGGCGTGATCGTCGAATCCGGCAAGTTTCCCTGGGGCAACGGCAAGTTCCCCGAGTTCACCACGCCCTCGCCCGGCTACCACGGCGTGATCTTCCACGAGACCTTCGGCGATTTCGGCTTCACCATGAAGGCGCGCATGGAGATCATGCGCACCTTCGGCCCGACGCTCGCGCCGCTCAATGCGTGGCTCCTCCTGCAGGGCATCGAGACGCTCGGCGTGCGCATGGACCGGCATTGCGCGAACGCGCTCGCGGTGGCGAGGTTCCTGCAAGGCCACAAGCAGGTCGCGTGGGTGAATTACCCGGGCCTCGCGGGCAGCAAGTACCATGCGCTCGCGCAGAAGTACCTGCCGAAAGGCGCCTCGGGCCTGCTCAACTTCGGCGTCAAGGGCGGCGCGAAGGCGGGCGAGCGCTTCATCGAAGCGGCGCAATTCATGAGCCACCTCGCCAACATCGGCGACGCGAAGACGCTCATCATCCACCCGGCATCTACGACGCACCGGCAGATGAGCGACGAGGAGCAGCTCAAGGCCGGCGTCACCCCCGACATGATCCGCATGTCGGTGGGCATCGAGACGCTGGAGGACATCCTCTGGGATATCGACCAGGCGCTGGCGCAGGCGGCGAAAGCCTAGCGACCGCGCGCTTCTTCACGCAGCGAGCAGCGAACCACCGGACACTCAAGGAGGCGGGACGAGCATGATCAGCTATCAAATCATGGAGCACGGCAAGCCCCTGCAGAAGGTGCTGCAGGAAACGCCCAAGCCCACCGGCACCGAGGTGCTGGTGCGCATCACGCGCTCCGGCGTGTGCCACTCCGACGTGCACATCTGGGATGGCTACTTCGACTGGGGCGGCGGCAAGCGCTTCTACGTCAAGGACCGCGGTTGCATCCCGCCCTTCACCATGGGCCACGAGCCATTCGGCGTGGTCGCCGCGGCAGGACCGCGCGCCAAAGGCGTGAAAGTGGGGCAAAAGCGCATCGTCTATCCCTGGATCGGCTGCGGCAAATGCCCGGTGTGCAAGGCGGGCCAGGACAACTACTGCCTTAAGGCGCAGTTCCTCGGCGTGATGAAGCCTGGCGGCTACTCGACGCATGTGCTCGTGCCGCATCCGCGATACCTCATCGACGCGGCCGGCATCGACGAGGGCTTCGCCGCGACGCTGGGCTGCTCGGCGATCACCGCCTACAGCGGCATCAACAAGTTCGAGAAATTCGGACCGAAGGACTGGGTGGCGGTGATCGGCTGCGGCGGGCTGGGCCTGGTCGCGATCTCGATTTTGAAGGCGAAAGGCGTGAAGAACATCATCGGCTGCGACGTGGACGAGTCGAAGCTCGCCGCGGCGATGAAGCAGGGCGCGAAGCTCGTGCTCGATACGCGCGCGCCCGACGCCGTGCAGAAGCTCGGGGCTCTGGCCATGGGCAACCTCGCCGGTGCGATCGACTTCGTCGGCATGCCGGCCACCGCGATGCTCGGCACCGGCGCGTTGCGGAAAGGCGGCCGCTACGTGCTTTGCGGCCTCTATGGGGGCGAGCTCGTGCATCCCATGCCGCCGATCGCGCAGCGCGCCATCGGCATCGTCGGCTCCTACGTGGGTAACCTGCAGGAGCTGAAGGAAGTCGTGGCGCTCGCCAAGAAAGGCAAGATCAAGCCGACACCGGTGACGCTGCGCTCGCCGGACGAGGTGAACAAGTCGCTCGAGGAGCTGAAGGCGGGCAAGATCCTCGGACGCGTGGTGCTCGATATGACCAAGGAAACGGCGTGACGCCTTTCAGCTGGACGAACCCGTATGCGTGGCCGCGCAAGCCGGTTCTCGCGAGGAACATCGTCGCCACCTCGCAGCCGCTCGCGGCGCAGGCTGGCCTGCAGATGCTGGCGGCGGGCGGCAACGCGGTGGACGCGATCCTCGCCACCGCCATCACGCTCACGCTCGTCGAGCCGGTCTCCAACGGCATCGGCTCGGATGCCTACGCCATCGTCTGGGATGGCAAGGAGTTGCATGGCCTGAACGCTTCGGGCCGCTCGCCCGAAGGCTGGACGCCAGAGTTCTTCAAGAACGAGAAGCAGATGACGCAGCGCGGCTGGAATTCGGTCACCGTGCCGGGCTGCGTCTCCGCGTGGCGCATGCTCTCGGAGAAGTTCGGCAAGGCGCCTTTCGAGAGGCTGTTCGACGCCGCGATCCGCTACGGCCGTGAGGGCTTCCTGGTCTCGCCCACCATCGCCTCGCAATGGGCGAAGCAGGTGCCTGAGCTGAAGGTGCAGCCCGGCTTCGCCGAGGCCTTCATGCCCAACGGCCGTGCGCCGCAGCCGGGCGAGATCTTCCGCTTTCCCGACCACGCGGCGACGCTGGAGGCCATCGCGAAGTCCAAGGGCGAGGCGTTCTACAACGGGCCGCTTGCCGAGCGGCTGGAATCGCATTCGCGCCAGCACGGCGGCGTGATGCGCGCCTCCGACATGGCCGCACACAAGTCCGACTGGATCGCGCCGCTGCAGATGAACTACCGCGGCTACACGCTGCACGAGCTGCCGCCCAACGGCCAGGGCATCGTGGCGCTCATCGCGCTGGGGATCCTCTCGCACTTCGAGATGAAGAGCCATCCGGTGGATGGCCCCGACAGCGTGCACCTGCAGATCGAGGCGCAGAAGCTCGCCTTTGCGGACGCCTGGCGCTTCGTCGCGGATCTCGACCACATGACGGAGGTGAAGCCGCCGCAGCTCCTCGACCCCGAATACCTCAAGGAGCGCGCCAAGCTCATCGACCTGAAGAAGGCGCAGGACTTCGGCCACGGCAAGCCGCCCAAGGGCGGCACCGTGTACCTCACCGCGGCGGATGCCTCGGGGATGATGGTGTCCTACATCCAGTCGAACTACATGGGTTTCGGCTCGGGCGTGGTGGTGCCGGGCACGGGGATTTCGCTGCAGAACCGCGGCGGCACCTTCTCGCTCAAGGAAGGGCACCCGAACCGCGTGGGGCCGAAGAAGCGCCCCTACCAGACCATCATCCCGGGCTTCCTCACCAGGGAGGGCAAGCCGGTGATGAGCTTCGGGGTGATGGGCGGCACCATGCAGCCGCAGGGGCACGCGCAGGTGGTGGTGCGCATCGCCGATTACGGCCAGCACCCGCAGGCCGCCTGCGACGGCCCGCGCTTTCGCTTCGTGCAGGGCATGGACGTGAGCGTGGAGGAAGGCGGCTTCCCCGCGGCGACGCTGGAGGAGCTGCAGAAGCGCGGCCACAAGATCGTCCACGTCGACGACTACAACCAGTTCGGCAGCGCGCAGCTCATCTGGAAGACCGAGGGCGGCTACATCGCCGCCAGCGACCCGCGTCGCGACGGCCAGGCGGTGGGGTTCTGAGATGTTGAGGATCTGGGGCCGGGTCAACTCGGTCAACGTGAAGAAGGCGATGTGGTGCGTGGCGGAGCTGGGGCTGCCGCACGAGCGCATCGACGCGGGCATGCAGTACGGCGTCGTCAACACGCCCGAATACCGCAGGATGAACCCGACGGGCCTGGTGCCCACCATCGACGACGACGGCTTTACGCTGTGGGAGTCGCACAGCATCGTGCGGTATCTGTGCGCCAAGCACAGCGCCGGCAAGCTTTGGCCCACGGACCTGAAGGCGCGCGCCGACGCCGAGCGCTGGATGGACTGGGCCTTCGCCTTCCAGAGCGCGATGCGCAACGTGTTCTGGGGCCTGATCCGCACGCCGCCCGAGAAGCGCGACGCCAACGCCATCGAGGACGGCAAGAAAAAGACCATCGCGCTCCTGCCCGTTCTCGAGCAGGCGCTCGCGCGCCAGCCTTACGTCGCGGGGAAGAGCTTCACCATGGGCGACATCCCCATCGGCTGCGAGGTGCAGCGCTACATGCGCGTACCGATCGAGCGGCCGGCCTTCCCCGCCGTCGCGGCCTGGTTCGAGCGGCTGCGCCAGCGCCCGGCGTTCGTGCAGCACGTCGACCTGCCGCTCACATGAGCGCCAGAGTCGCCATCGTCACCGGCGCCGCG